>NZ_JBQLIX010000050.1:0-37466 GCF_052156495.1 Pseudomonas sp. NCHU5216
CCGGATGTCGGGGCCAAGCCTTTTTGCCTTCTTTTGTGGCGTTTGACAAAAGAAGGTCGCCGGGGGGCGAAACGGGAGACATCAGCTAAACGCCGATAAGCAGCTTGAACACCGAAAACAACACACAAACTTGCCAGTCCGGTATCAAAACTGGCTTTCCCGAGATTCCGAGAAGAATCCTTTAAAAAGGCAGCAGCCGCTTCAGCGGCGAACATGACTCGCGGCTGCGGCGGCTCCCGCGATGGAGCAGGCTCAGGCCGCCGCCAACAACGCCTCCATGAACCCCAGGGCCACCGGCAGCGAACGGCGGCCATGCTCGAAGAAGGCCACATGGCTGCCGCCCTGTTCGATGTGCAGGCGTGCCTGGGGCAGGGTGCGGGCCACGTGTCTCGAGCCGCCGATGTGGGTGGTCTGGTCGTTGTCGCCGGCCACCACCAGCGCCGGCACCTCGATGTACGGCAGGATCCCATGCAGGTCGGTCTGGTTCAGGGCATGGTTGAGCCTTGCGTAGCGATAGAACAGCTCGGCGTTGGTGTAGGGATACAGCGCCAGGTGCGCGATGGGCTCCGGCGTGGTCATCAGCGTGGCCGGATCGACGAACATCTTCTGCAGCTCGCGGGCTTCTTCCCGGTCGCTGGCAGCGGCCTCCATCAGCCACTCGAAATTGCGCTGGTGCGGGGTGCGCCAATCATCCTGGCCCAGGGTGTAATCGCCGTGCCACAGGCTCAGCGAATGCACGCGTTCGGGCTGACTGGCCGCCGCGCAGAGGGCGATCATCGCGCCGCCGCAAATGCCTATCAGGTGCGCCGCCGGCTGGCCGAAGTGATCCATCACGACAAACAGGTCCGCCACCTGCGCATCGGTGTCCACCGCCAGGCTGTCGAAGTGCTCGGTTCCCCCGAACAGGCCACGGGTCTCCCAGGTGAACACCCGGTACTGCGCGGCCAGGCCCTGCACCCAGTCCTGACACAGCTCGAACGGCAGGCCGCAGGGCAGGGCCAGCAGCAGGGCTGGCAGGTCGGCTCCGCCGCAACTGTAGATGTTGAGTGGCGTGCCGTCGAAGCTGGCGATGACCTCGCGCTGTACGCCGGCGGGGGCCGAGCTGAAATCGAAGTCGGCGATGAGTTGCTCGCTGTGCGATTCCACATCCACGGGGCCGCTCGGCAGCACCTGGCTGAGGCGACGGCTGATCAAGACCTCGAAGGATGACAGTTGCGCGGGGGTGTCATGGCAAAACCGCAGCTGTTGTACGCCACAGGCGGCGAACGCCTGGCTGACCAGGTGCTCGCAGGCCGCCAGGTGGCTGGCGGGCACAGGATCGAAAGCGATGTTCAACGGGCTGGGCAGGTTCACGGCCAGGTGACGCAGCAGGCGCACCGCCTGGCACACCCGCAGGGTCGGGTCGTTTGGCAGGGTCATGGGGCAGCTCCGCAAAAGACGAAAAGGGGGGGGTGGCAGGGCCGGAGCCGGCCCTGTCGAGGGGCTTAGCAGGCTGTTGAAAAACTACCTGCGTTGACAATACTGCGTTAAAAACAGCCTCAAAATGCTCATTTACAGCACGTAAACTGCGCTTTTTCGGCTGTTTTTGCCTTGTCTTGCCTGCCTCGCCTACGTTTTTCAACGGCCTGTTAGTTGCGCTCGAAGCGCTTGCCGCGTGTGGTATGGGTAACCAGGCGGTTGTAGGCCGGGGTGTGCTCACCGACCACCTGCACCGCACCGTAGTTTTCCAGGCTGATCTTGCCGCCGTACTCCTCGATGTGATCGGAGTCCGGGTATACGTGTACGAACGACGGCACGTAACGCGACGCGAAGCCCATGCGCATTTCCTCGCTCTCGCCACTGTGCGGGTAGGAGGCGTGCATCAGGGTCGACCAGAAGATGACGAACTGGCCGGCCTTCATTTGGATCGGTACCGCCTTGCTTTCGTCAGGCTCCCAGTTCTCGTCGATCTGCAGTTGGCGATAGTCGTAGCCGAAGAAGCCGCGGCGCACGCCGTTCTTTTCCTTGGCGTTGACCTGCTCCGGCGAGTACTCCATGCGCTTGGTCTCGTCGTAGTTCATGCTGTTCTGCGTGCCGGGGATGAACTGCAGGCAGCCGTTGGCGATGGTCACGTCGGTGAAGGCAGTCCAGACGGTGATGGTGCCGCCGAAGTCTTCATGTTCCGGCCAGATGATCTGCGGCTTTCCGGAGGCATTGGCGAAGGTATCGGCCTGGTGCCAGTCGGTGCCTTCGTCGCCGGGGTACTTGGGGAAGAACTCGCTACGCCAGCAGATCACGTCAGGGCCCAGGATGCTCTGCACGCGGTCGCAGATCTGCGCGCGGCAGATGTGGTCAGCGAGGAAGTCATCGTCCAGGTGGCGGTCGTAGTTGGCGATGTTGGTGGCGCCGGAGATCGCGTCCAGGTCCTGATAGACCGCATGGCTGCGCTCGAGCAGGCGCAGGCGCGTGCGCCGCCAGATGTCCTTCATTTCATCCTGGGAATAGGCGGTGAACGGACCGATGAAACCGTCTCTCTCGAACTGGGCGCGTTCTTCGGCGGTGAGGTGAAAGCGTTGCTCTGTAGCGACTTCAGACATGGGCTTGCTCCTGCGAACGTTGGGCGTTGCCAAGTGACATTTCGATGCTCTGGGCCAGAACCCGCGCGGTGGCACCATCGGCCAGCACACCGGGGTTGAGGTCGATGCGGTAGTGGGTTTTCAGAACGCTCAGGGCGCGGATCAGTGCCAGCGAGGTACCGCCGAAGTCGAAGAAGTCGTCGTCCAGGCCGATGCCCTTGAGGCCGATGTCTTCGCACCACACCTCGAGCACGCGGCGCTGGTGTTCCGAAAGGTCGCCTTGTTGCTGCGCGGCAGGGTGTTCGGCACTGCTCGGCGAGGGCAGGCGCGCGCTGTCGATCTTGCCGTGGTCGGTCAGTGGCAGTTGCGCCAGTGCCACATAGGCCGAAGGACGCATGAAGTCGGGCAGTTGCTCGCTGGCCAGGGCAGCCAGGCTGTCGCGCAGGGCAGGGCTCAACTGCCCGGAGCCGTCGGCTGGCACCACGTAGGCCAGCAGGCGTACGTCTCCGTCGCCGTAATCCTGGGCACACACGTGGCTGGCGCTGATCAGTCCGTCGCGCTGCAGGCAGGCCTGCACTTCACCGGCTTCGATGCGGAAGCCGCGTACCTTCAGTTGCTGGTCGGCGCGGCCCTTGTAGTGATGCACACCCTGCGCGTCGCGGCTGAGCAGGTCGCCGCTGCGGTAGGCGCGGGCCTGGCTGCCGGGCAGGCTGACGAAGCGCTCGGCGGTCAGTTCCGGACGATTGAGGTAGCCCGGTGCAACGCCGGCGCCTTCGATGAACAGCTCACCCACTTGGCCATCGGCCACGGCAGCGCCGTGCTCATCGAGCAGGTGCAGGATCCAGCCATCCAGTGGTTGACCGATCGGTACGCTGGCGTAGTGCTCCAGGTCCTGGGCCAGTACGCGGTGGAAGGTGGTGTGCACCGTGGCCTCGGTAATGCCGTACATGTTCACCAACTGGGGCCGGGCGTCGCCATGGCGCGCTACCCAGGACTGCAGCACGCTGGACGGCAGCGCCTCGCCACCGAACACCACGTAACGCAGAGCCAGTGGCTCGGGGGCCTGCTGGTTGGCCTGATCCAGACCGCGGAACGCCGAAGGGGTCTGGCTGAGGACGGTGACGCCGGTCTTGGCCAGCCATGTCTGGAAGGCCTGCGGCGAGCGGGAAACCTCGTAAGGCACGATCGCCACATGCCCGCCGTGGGCCAGGGCGCCCCAGATTTCCCAGACCGAAAAGTCGAAGCCGATGGAGTGGAACATCGACCACACATCGTCGCTGTTGAACTCGAAGCGGCGCTGGGTGCTGGCCAACAGTGCGCTGGCGTTGGCATGGGTGACCTGCACGCCCTTAGGGGTGCCGGTGGAGCCGGAGGTGTAGATCACATAGGCCGGTGACTGTGCCGGGTCGCGGGCATCGCCGGGTGTCAGTGGCGTGTCGCTGCTTTGCAGCAGGGCGTCGATGCCCAGCAGCCTGATGCCTTCGGGCAGCGGTTGTTCCAGGCTCTGGGCATCGCCGATCAGCACCTGCAGGCCGCTGTCCTGAATGATGTGGGCGATGCGTTTTGCCGGGTAGCGCGGGTCGATCGGCACGTAGGCACCGCCGGCCTTGAGGATGCCCAGCAGGGCACTGACCAGTTGCGTGCCGCGCGGCAGGCACAGGCCGACCAGGGTGCCGGCCTTGACGCCCTCGGCGCGCAAGTGGGCGGCCAGGCGTGAAGACGCGGCATCCAGTTCCGCATAGCTCAGAGCCCCGTCCTGGTCACTGACCGCGATGCGCTCGGGAACGGCGCGGGCCTGGGCGCTGAACAGCTCGTGCAACAGGGCAGACTTGGGCAAGGGGCTGCCGGAGAAGTGGCCTGGGCTGCCAGAGGGGGGAGAAATCGGCATTCGATAACGCTCCTGTAAAGGTCGCAAAGGGCATTACGCCATGGCGCCGAGCCTGGGCGCAGGGTGGTGTGTTTGCACACATTGAAGAATTGGAGCACCGAGGCGTTCGGGGTGTCTGTCGAGGGAATCCGGGACAAACCCTCGCTGTCCGACTGTCCCGGTTTGAGGTGACAGACAGCCTCGCGCGGGCGGTGCTTAGATCGTCGGCTGGTGGGCGCGCCATGCACGGTTTCAGCAGCAGCGCCCTGAGCTTTTGTCACTGCCTGGGAGCCGCCCATGACCGCAGAAAACCCTGTCTCGCCCACCGCCTGCCAGGCGGGCCGTACGATGCCCTTGCAAGCGCCAAGCGAGGCGCTGGACGACCGCGTGCGCCTCTCGCGGCTGTCGCCGCAGGCCAGCTTGCCGCTGGTGATAGAACCCGCGCAGCCGGGACTGGATGTGCTGAGCTGGGCGGCCGAGCAGCGCGCTGCGCTGGACGCCCTGCTGTGTCAGCACGGCGCGCTGCTGTTCCGTGGTTTCGGCCTGGACAACGTGGCGGCCTTCGAGGCCTTTGCCGAGGCGCTGTCGCCGGGATTGCACGGCGCCTACGGCGACCTGCCGAAAAAGGAAGGCGGGCGCAACGTGTACCGCTCGACGCCTTATCCGGAGCAGGAAATGATCCTCTACCACAACGAGAGCTCGCATCTGGAGAGCTGGCCACGCAAGCAGTGGTTCTACTGCGAGCTGCCGTCCAAGGTGGGTGGCGCCACGCCGCTGGCCGACATTCGCGAGGTACTGCGTCGGCTACCGGCGCAGGTGGCGCAGGCCTTCGCCAGCAAGGGCCTGCGTTACAGCCGTACTTTCATCGAGGGGGTCGAACCGAGCTGGCAGCAGTTCTTCGGCACCGAGCAGCGCGAGCAGGTGGAGGCTCACTGCCGCGCGCAGGGCACTGCCTACGAATGGCTCGACGACGACACCCTGCAGATCCATACCCACTGCCCCGGCGTGCTGCAGCATCCGATTACCGGCGAGACGGCGTTCTTCAATCAGGTGCAATTGCATCATCCGTACTGCCTGGGCGAAGACATGCGTGAGGATCTGCTCGACTTCTTTGGCGAGGGCCGCTTGCCACGCCTGGTGAGCTATGGCGACGGCAGCCCGATCGACGACCGCACCATGCAACTGATCGGCGAGGCCTATGAGGCCTGCGCGGTACGCTTCGACTGGCAGCAGGGTGACCTGGTGATGCTCGATAACATGCTCACCGCACATGCCCGCGACCCGTATCAGGAACCGCGGCTGATCGCCGTGGCCATGGGCGAGATGGTCGAGCGTGACCGCGTCTGGAGACAGCCATGAGCACGACCGCCGACAAGCCCGCCAAACCCGGTTCGCTGCTGCGTCTGTTATGGCGCAGTCACCCGTGGCTGACCCTGTGCACTGTGCTGACCGGGGTGATCAGCGGGGTGGCCTCCATCGCCGTGGTCAACGTGATCAACACGGCAATCCACGACACCGCCGCACGCTCTACAGCGTTGTACTGGTTCGTCGGCCTGAGCGTGGTGGCGTTGCTGTTTCGCAACGGCGCGGCACTCTTTCCGGCCCTCGCCAGTCGACGCATCATGACCCACCTGCGCATCGCGCTGTGCCGCAAGATCCTCACCACGCCGCTGGAAGAAGTCGACCGCCGCGGCGCAGCCAATGTGCTGACCATGCTCACCACCGACATCCCCCAGCTCAGCACCACCCTGGTGGTGATCCCCACGGTGTTGGTCGAGGCCACGGTGTTCGTCTTCGGTATCGGCTACCTGGCCTACCTGTCTTGGGTGGTGCTGGCCTTCACCCTGGGGCTGATGCTGCTCGGCGTGGTGCTGTATTTCTTCTGTTTTGGCAAGGGTATCGGCGTGTCGAGCCGCATGCGCGACGAGTACACCGCCTTCAACGAGTACACCCATGCGTTGGTGTTCGGGCTCAAGGAGCTCAAGCTCAACCGCATTCGCCGCAACTGGTTCAGCCGTACGGCAATCGAGGCGTCGTCTACTCGTGTGGCGCAGTTGAATTTCATCGAAAGGGTGTGGTTCACCCTGGGTGACAACGTCGGGCAGCTGACTCTGTCGTTGCTCATCGGCTGCCTGCTGTTCGTCGCGCCGCAACTGGCGGTGCTCGAACCCAGCGTGCTGACCGCCAGCCTGCTGGCGGTGCTGTACATCATGGGGCCGGTATCGCTGCTGGTGGGGGCGATGCCGGTGCTGGCACAGGGGCGGGTGGCGAGTACCCGCCTGGCGCAGTTCGGTTTTTCCATCGACGCGCATCACGGTCATACCGCCGAGCCTGAAGTGCCAGCGCTGCCCGCCGCAGTCGGCAGCGAAGGCATGGCCGATATTTCCCTGCACGGCGTACGGGTTCAGTACCAGGGCGCCGATGCCAGCACAGGCTTTGCCCTGGGGCCGATCGACCTGCAACTGGTGCCTGGGCAGTTGGTGTACATCGTGGGTGGCAACGGGTGCGGCAAGAGCACCCTGGCCAAGGTCTTGTGCGGGCTCTACGTGCCCAACGAGGGCCAGCTCAAGCTGGGCGAGCAGGTCATCGACGAGGACAACCGCAGTGCCTACCGCGACCTGTTCTCGGCGGTGTTCTCGGACTTCCAGTTGTTCAACCGGCTGATCGGCCCGGATGAAAACGGCGCCTGCCCGGAGACCGCCAAGCAGTACCTGGAAACCCTCGGGCTGGCCGACAAGGTGCAGATCCAGGGGCATGGTTACTCGACGCTCAAGGCGCTGTCGTACGGGCAACAGAAGCGCCTGGCACTGGTGTGCGCCTACCTGGAGGACCGGCCGGTGTACGTGCTGGATGAATGGGCTGCCGACCAGGATCCGCCGTTCAAGCGTTTCTTCTATGAAGAGCTGCTGCCCGACCTGAAGCGACGCGGCAAGACGGTGCTGATCATCACCCACGATGACCAGTACTTCCAGTTGGCCGACCGCATCATCAAGCTCGACAGCGGACAGATCGTTTCCGACGTCGATTGCGCCTTGCAGGAGCGGCAGGCCTAGTTCCGGCTTTGCAGCTAAGGCGGTTTATACGCCACCGCTGCTGGGTGCCTTGAGTCAACCCGCCGCCCTTGCGGCGGGGCACTTCTGTCGCGGCAAAAGTGAGCAAAACCGCGTGTTCCTGGTTTGGGGCCATCCCTGGCTAAGCGGGGAGAACCGGTTTCAGCCGAGAAGCGCTTCGCGGCCAAAGCCAACGGCTTATACCAGCCTCAGCACACCGCTTTCAGCGCGCTGTCGAAACGCTCCAGCACCTGGCCGATCTCCTCATCGCTGATATTCAGCGGCGGCAGGAAGCGCAGTACCGAGCTGTGCCGGCCGCCGGTTTCGATCAGCAGGCCTTTGCCAAAACACTCGCGCTTGATGGCCGCAGCCAGGGCCTTGTCGGCCGGGCCGGGGCGGCCGTCCTGGCCGGGCTGGGCGATTTCCACCCCGAGCATCAGCCCGCGCCCGCGCACTTCGGCCAGCGCCGGGTAGCGTCGGGCCAGGCTGTCCAGTCCCTCGCGCAGGTGCTCGCCGGCCTGTGCGGCACGCGCCACCAGGCCGTTGGCCTGGATGTGCTCGATGGTCGCCGCGCCGGCCACCATGGCGATCTGATTGCCACGGAAGGTGCCGGCGTGCATGCCAGCGGTCCAGGTGTCCAGGTGCTCGGCGAAGACGATCAACGACATCGGGTAGCCACCGCCGATGGCCTTGGACAGCACCAGGATGTCCGGCACGATGCCCGAGTGCTCGATAGCGAACAGGCTGCCGGTGCGGCCCAGACCGGTCTGCACCTCGTCGACGATCAGCAGGATGCCCAGCTCCCGGGTCAGCTCGCGCAACTGGCGCATCCAGTTGGCCGAAGCCGGAATGCAGCCACCTTCACCTTGCACCACCTCCACCAGCACGGCGGCCGGCTGCTGCACGCCGCTCTCCGGGTCGCTCAGCAGCGTGCGCAGGTAGTCGATGCTCAGTTGCTCGGTGTGGCGACCGTCGGTGCCGAACGGGCAGCGCAGCGGGTAGGGGAAAGGCATGAAATGCGTACCGGCGGTCACTGCCGCGGCGTGAAACTTCGGCTTGAGGTTGCCCATCGCCGACAGCGCCCCAGCGGTCATGCCGTGATAGCCGCCCTGGAAGGCCAGCAGGGTCGAGCGCTGGGTGTAATGGCGAGCCAGCTTGATGGCCGCTTCCACCGCATCCGAGCCGCTGGGCCCGCAGAACAGAACCTTGCCATGGTCGCGCAGTGCCGGGGGCAGGGTGGCGAACAGTGTCTTGACGAAAGTGTGCTTGGCCGGAGTGGCCAGATCGAGTGCCTGTTGCAGCTGATCGGTCTGCAGGAATTCCAGCACCGCGTCGCGTACCGCTGGCGGATTGTGCCCCAGCGCCAGAGTGCCGGCATTGCTCAGGCAGTCCAGGTATTCACGGCCCTGGGCGTCCTTCAGACGCATGCCATTACCCTTGACGAACAGTTGCTTGAAGTTGGCCGCATAAGTGCGGGCGTTGGATTCCACTTTCGATAGATCGCTGAGTTCTGGCATGTCCGATCGTCCGCCTGCGCAAAAAGAGAAAGCCTCGTGGGCGCCTCGATTCTCCGGCAGTGCCGGCGGCCGGACAATTTGCCGCGACCCGGCTGTCCCGGCTTTCCATGCCAGACATTGCCATGGGCCGTAGCTTCAATACCGGCTCCGTAACTCCAAGACAGGTGTGTACCGCTCATGAGTGAAACGATCTTCCTGGCATTGCTCGCCGTGTTGGCCGTGCCGGGGCCGACCAATTCGCTGCTGTTCCAGACCGGTGTCAATCGTGGCTTGAATCTGCGCGCCTTGCAGTGGGTGGTAGCGGAATGGTTGGCCTATGTGCTGCAGATCAGTGCCTGGGGCCTGACCCTGAACTGGATCGCCCGTGACTACCCCTGGGTGGCAACGCTCAGCAAGGTCTTCGCGGTCGGTTTTCTGTTCTACATCGCCATCAAGCTGTGGGGCGCGGCGCGCCGGGGCGCCGGGGACAGTACGCCCGGGCTGTCCCCGGCCGGGCTGTTCGCCGCGACCCTGAGTAACCCCAAGGGGCTGTTCTTCGCCTCTTTCGTGGCGCCGGCTGGCACCTTCATGCAGGGCGACAGCTACCTGGCGTTCATGGCGGCCTTCACCCTGGTCGTGCTGCCGGTGGGTAGCGCCTGGGTGGCGCTCGGGGCATTGTTCGGTGGTCGCCTGAGCTCCGATCACGCCACCTTCTGGGTGAACCGTGGCGTGTCGATGGTCGTTGCTCTGTTCGCCAGTGGCCTGCTCTACCAGACTGTTGAAAAACTACCTGCGTTGGCAATACTGCGTTAAAAACAGCCTCAAAATGCTCATTTACAGCATGTAAACTCCGCTTTTTCGGCTGTTTTTGCCTTGTCTTGCCTGCCTCGCCTACGTTTTTCAACGGCCTGCTACAGCGTCGCAGTCAAGCCGTTGCTGGCCTGAGCCGTTTCATCCGCCCCTGGCGCTAGCCACCTGGTGCGGCGCGGGGGCCCTTATCAGGGAGCTGGCTGCATAGAGGCCAGTCACCCGCCGATGCTTCTCGCGGTATTCACAGGCCACCAACGGGCTTTCAAAGGGTGGTGCCGCGATCACCCGCATGATTCGTCCGCCTGCGCGCAGGCGCACGTACTGTCCCGCCTCGAAATCATTCATCAGCCTGCCTCCTGGAAGAGCTCGCCCCGTGCGCGCCCGTTCGCAGGCATTCGAGCAGCGACGCAGGTCCTTGTCTGTCATCGGAAAACCGGACAGCCACCACGGCGAATCGGGGACAGCTTGTCCGGGATTTGCGTGACATACACCACCACCAGCGGCTGATTAAAGTCCCCGGCACTGGGACAGGTTCGCCCGTGGAGGGCGTGCCCGGCCGTCACGATGCTATGGGAAATCACGCATGAATCTGTTCCGCTCGCTCGGTAACCTCCACCCCTTGACCTCGGCGCAAAAAGACATCTGGCTGGATCAGGCGGTACAGGCGCAGGTGCCGCTCTACAACATCTGCGGGCACGTGGAGATCGACGGCCTGCTCGACCCCGAGCGGCTGCAGCGGGCAGTCGACCGACTGGTGCGGCGTCACCCGGCCTTGCGCACTGTACTGCGCGAAGGACAGGGCGAGGACGGCCTGCCGTTGCAGAGCTTCGTCGATGACCTGCCGGTGACGGTGCAGGTGCACGACACTCGCGAAGAGCGCGACCCGCAGGGCGCCGCCCAGGCCTGGCTGCAGGGCTATCACAGCCAGCCATTCCAGATGCACGAGGCCTCGCTGCTGCGTTTTCAGTGGGTGGCGGTCAGCGACACGCTGTCGTACCTCGGCGTGCAGGCCCACCATATCGTGCTCGATGGCTGGGGCATCGCCTTGCTGCTGCGCGACCTGGGCGAGCTGTACAGCACTGATGCGCCCCTGCCGGGCGAGGCGCCATCCTACCTGCGCTACGTCGAGGACGATGCCGCCTACCGTGGCTCGCGACGCTTCGAGCGCGACCGTGCCTACTGGCTGGACAAGTACCGGCAGGTGCCCGAGCCCCTGTTCGAGCCCTTGCCCGGCGCACAGCCGCGTACTGCCGGGCAGGTAATCCGCCGCTACCCGGGCAGCCTGCTGGCACGCATCGACAGCCTGGCCAACGCCCGCCAGGCCTCGCGCTTCCAGGTGCTGCTGGCGGCGGTCTACGTCTACCTGCTGCGCGCCCGTCAGCGCGACGAACTGGTCATCGGGCTGCCGGTACTCAACCGTTCCAGCGCCACCTTCCGCGAAACCGTGGGGTTGTTCACCCAGGTCAGCGCGGTGCGCCTGAACTTCGGTAGCGAGCTGAGCTTCGCCGAGCTGGTCGACGGCATCACCCGCACACTGCGCCAGGACTATCGCGCCCAGCGCTTCGCCCTGAGCGACCTGAACCGCTCGCTGGGGCTGTTGCGCGATGGCCGTGGCCAGGTGTTCGATGTGTCGGTGTCCTATGAGGTGACCGACCACCGCCTGGCCTTCGGCGACACGCGTCCCTATTCGATCAAGGCCAGCAATGGTCACGAGCAGGCGCCGCTGGCCCTGCACATTCGCAGCAACCCGCACACCGACGAGGTGTGGCTGCACTTCATCTACAACCATGGGTTCTTCCGCGACCAGGACATCGAGCGCCTGGCCGAACGTTTCATGCATGTGCTCGAGCAAGGTTTGCAGGCCCCGGAGCTGGCCGTGCAGGCCTTCGAGCTCGCCACCCCGGACGAACTGCGCCAGTTGCAGGCCTGGAACCCGCCGCTGGCGAACACCAGCAATACGCACACCCTGCACGGGCTGTTCGAGGCGCAGGTGCGGCAACGCCCGGACGCCGTGGCGCTGCTGCATCAAGGCAGCAGCCTTAGCTACGCGCAACTCAACGCGCAGGCCAACCAGGTGGCGCATTACCTGATCGGGCAGGGCGTCGGTCCCGATGACCGGGTCGCGATCTGCGTGGAGCGCGGCCCGTGGATGCTCGTCGCCGTGCTGGGTGTACTCAAGGCCGGTGCCGGTTATGTGCCCATGGACCCGACGGCGCCGGCCGAGCGACTGGCCTTCATGTTGGAGGATTGCGCGCCCATGGCGCTGCTCAGCGAGCCCGAGGTGCACGCCCGGTTGCCGCAGCAGGCGCTGGCCTTGCCCGGATTGGCCGGGCCACAGGCGCCGGCCCTGGCCGAGCAGCCGCAACACGACCCCGAGCGTGCCGATGTACAGCCGCAGCACCTGGCCTATGTGATCTACACCTCCGGCTCCACCGGGCTGCCCAAGGGCGTGATGGTCGAGCACCGCAACGTCACCCGGCTGTTCAGCGCCGCCGCGCCGTGGCTGGTGTTTTCCGAACAGGACACCTGGGCGCTGTTCCATTCGTTTGCCTTCGACTTCTCGGTGTGGGAAATCTGGGGGGCGCTGCTGCACGGCGGGCGCCTGCTGCTGGTGCCGCAGTGGGTCAGCCGTTCGCCGGCGGACTTCTACAACCTGCTGTGCGACAGCCAGGTCACGGTGCTGAACCAGACCCCCAGCGCCTTCCGCCAGTTGATCGCTGCCCAGGGCCAACAGCCGCGCGAGCACACGCTGCGCCAGGTGATCTTCGGTGGCGAGGCCCTGGAGCCGGCCAGCCTGATTCCCTGGTACGCCTGCCCGCTGAACGCGCAGACCCACCTCTACAACCTCTACGGCATCACCGAAACCACGGTGCACGTGACCTGCTACCCACTGAGCCAGGCCGACACTCTGCGCAGCGGCAGCCCGATCGGCCGGCGCCTGGACGACCTGCGTCTGTACCTGCTCGATGCCCACGGGCAGCCCGTGCCGCCGGGTGAGGTGGGCGAGCTGTATGTGGGCGGAGCAGGGGTAGCGCGCGGCTACCTGAACCGCCCGGAACTCAATGCCGAGCGTTTCCTCGCCGATCCGTTCGTGGCCGATGCGCAGGTGCGCATGTACCGCAGTGGCGACCTGGCCCGCTGGCTGGACGATGGTGCGCTTGATTACCTGGGGCGTAACGACCAGCAGGTCAAGGTGCGTGGCTTCCGTATCGAACTGGGCGAAATCCAGGCTCGCGTGGCGCGTTGCCAGGGCGTGCGCGATGCAGTGGTGGTGGCCCGTGATGATGGGCAGGGCGGCAAACGCCTGGTCTGCTACCTGCTGGCCGAGCCGGATGTGGTACTGGTTCCGGGTGAGCTGCGTGCCGAGCTGGCGCAGCACCTGGCGGACTACATGCTGCCAGCCGCCTACGTGACCCTCGAAGCCTTCCCGCTTACCGGCAATGGCAAACTGGACCAGAAAGCCTTGCCCGAGCCTGATGACCAGGCCTACGTGCGCAGCGGCTTCGAAGCGCCGCAAGGGCCGCTGGAGCAGACCCTGGCGCGGCTATGGAGCGAGCTGCTGGGCATCGAGGCGATCAGCCGCCACGACCACTTCTTCGCTCTGGGTGGCGACTCGCTGCTGGCGGTCAAGCTGGCCGAGCGCTTGCGCGGCGAGGGTCTGGAAGTCGAAGTGCGGGCGCTGTTTACCGAGCCGAGCCTGGCCGCGCTGGCCAGTCGCGTGGCGGACAGTGCCCCGGTCGCGGTGCCTGCCAACCGCATTCCTGCCGGTTGTACGCGCCTGGAACCTGGCATGCTGGCCCTCGCCGAACTGAGCCAGGCACAACTCGATGCCGTGGCCGAGGCCGTGCCGGGCGGCGCCGCCAACATCCAGGACATCTACCCGCTGGTGCCGCTGCAGGAAGGCATTTTCTATCACCACCTGGCCAGTACCCAGGGCGACCCCTATCTGCTGCAGGGCACCCTGCGCCTGGCCGACCGCGAGCAGGTCGATGGCCTGGTCGCTGCGCTGCAAGCGGTCATCGACCGGCATGACATTCTGCGTACCGGCATTGCCTGGGAAGGGCTGACCACGCCCATGCAGGTGGTCTGGCGCCAGGCGCCGCTGCGGGTACGGGAACACCGGCTGGCGGCAGTCGATGGTGACATCGCCGCTCAGTTGAAAGCCGCGCTCGACCCCAGCCACACCCGCCTGGATCTGCGCCAGGCGCCCATGCTGGAGCTGCATCTGGCCGAAGATCCTGGCCAGGGCTGGGTCGCAGTGCTTCTGTTCCATCACCTGATCGACGACGCCACCTCGCTGGGGCTGCTGGGCCAGGAAATCGAGGCGCACCTGCAGGGTCGCCAGGCCTCGCTGCCGGTCTCGGTACCGTACCGCAACTATGTGGCGCAAACCCTGCTGGGCAGCGACCGCGCGGCGCAGGAGGCGTTCTTCCGCGCAACCCTGGGCGATGTCGATGCTCCGACGCTGCCGTTCGGCGTCGAGCAGATGCCGGTCGATGGTCAGGCCGTCGTGCAGGCCAGCCTGACTCTGGAAACCGTGCAGGCCAGGCGCCTGCGCAGCCAGGCCCGTGAACTTGGGGTCAGTGTCGCCAGCCTGCATCACCTGGCCTGGGCCATCGTGGTCGGGCGCCTTTCCGGGCGCGACGACGTGGTCTTCGGTACCGTGCTGATGGGCCGGCTGCACGCGGGCCTGCAGGCTGAACGCGCTCTGGGTATGTTCATCAACACCTTACCGCTGCGCCTCGACAGTGCCGCCAGCAGCGTGCGCACCGCAGCGCGCCAGGCCCACGAGCGTCTGGCGGCACTGCTGGCCCACGAGCATGCGCCGCTGGCTCTGGCCCAGCGCTGCAGCGGCGTTGCCGCGCCGACACCGTTGTTCAGTGCGCTGCTCAACTACCGCCACGGCGCGGTGGCCGCCGGCGAGGGTGAGCGTCGCTGGGGCGGTTGCGTGCTGGTCGATGGCCAGGAACGTACCCACTATCCGCTGTCGATGTCGGTCGACGACCTGGGTGACCGCTTCGAACTCACTGCCCAGGTGGTGCAGGGCATCGACGCCGCGCAGGTGGTCGAGATGATGCACACGACGCTGCAGTCGCTGATCGATGCGCTGGAACAGCCCGTCGAGGTGGCGCTGCCCGAGCTGGTCTGCCTGCCGGCGGCGCGCCGCCAGCGCCTGTTGCATGACTTCAATGCCACGGCCAGCGCTTACCCCACCGGGCAACTGGTTCATGAACTGGTCGAAGCGCAGGCCGCACGCCAACCCGACGCGCTGGCGCTGAGCTTCCAGGGTCAACACCTGAGCTATGGGGAACTGAACCACCAGGCCAACCAGTTGGCGCACCGCTTGCGCGAGCTGGGGGCTGCTGCCGACCAGCGTGTGGCGATCTGTTGCCATCGCGGCCCGGAGATGGTCGTGGGCCTGCTGGCGATCCTCAAGTCCGGCGCTGGCTATGTGCCGCTGGATCCCGACTACCCGGACGAGCGCCTGACCTACATGCTCGGTGACAGCGCGCCGCAGGTGCTGCTGACCCAGGCGGCGCTGCGTCCACGCCTGGCGCAGGCCGCCTGCCCGGTGGTACTGCTCGACGACCTGAGCCACTTCGCCGCGTACAGCGCCGAGAACCCGGCACGCCTGGAACAGGGCGCCGAGTCGCTGGCCTATGTGATCTATACCTCCGGCTCCACCGGCCAGCCCAAAGGCGTGGCCATGCCCCATGCCCCCCTGGTCAACCTGCTGCACTGGCAGGCCGGGCAGGGCGCCGGCGATGCTCCGGCCACGCTGCAGTTCGCAGCGTTGGGCTTCGACGTGGCCTTCCAGGAAATTTTCACTGCGCTGAGTCAGGGCGCGCCGCTGTCGCTGATTCCGGCCGAGCTGCGCCTGGATTTCCCGGCCTTGTTCGAGCACCTGTGCCACGCCGAAATCGCCCGGCTCTACCTGCCGTGCCTGGCCCTGCAGGCCCTGGCCGAAGCCTTCGTGGCCAACCCGGCGTTGCAGGCCTTGCCGTGCCGGCTGCGCGAGGTGATCACCGCCGGTGAGCAATTGCGCATTACCGCGCCGATTCGCACCTTGTTCAAGCACCTGCCACAGTGCCGCCTGCACAACCATTACGGGCCGACCGAGTCGCACGTCACCAGCGCCTACACCCTGCCTGCGGACGTGGCGCAATGGCCCAGCCTGCCGCCGATTGGCTGGCCGATCGGCAACACCCGCCTGTACCTGCTCGATGCCAGCGGCCAGCCGGTGCCGGAAGGCATCGCCGGGGAAATCCATATTGGCGGCGCCTGCCTGGCGCGCGGTTACCTGAACCGCGAATCACTGACCGCCGAGCGTTTCATCGCCGACCCGTTCAGTGACGACCCGGCGCAGCGCCTGTACAAGACCGGCGACCTGGGCCGCTATACCCAGGATGGAGTGATCGAGTACCTGGGGCGCAACGACGACCAGGTGAAGATCCGCGGCTTCCGTGTCGAGCTGGGCGAGGTGGAAACCCGTCTGGCCGAACATCCGGCGCTGCGCGACGTGGCCGTCAAGGCTCTGCCCGCTGAGGCCGGTCCGCGGCTGGTGGCGTGGTTCACGCAACAGCCTGGCGTTGCTGCACCGAATGTCGATGAGCTGCGCGCGCACCTGCAGGCGCAGTTGCCCGACTACATGATCCCGGCTGCCTGGGTAGCGCTGGCCGCCATGCCGGTCTCGGCCAACGGCAAGCTCGACCGCCGTGCGTTGCCGGCGCCGGGCGAAGACGCCTTCGCCAGCCAGGCCTACGAGGCGCCGCAAGGCGAACTGGAAACCACCCTGGCGGCGCTGTGGAGCGAACTGCTCGGGGTCGCCCGGGTGGGCCGCCACGACCACTTCTTTGCCCTGGGCGGCCACTCGCTGCTGGCGGTGCGACTGATCGAGCGTCTGCGTTCCATGGGCCTGCAGGCCGACGTGCGGGTGCTGTTCAGCCAGCCGACCCTGGCCGCACTGGCCGCTGCCGTGGGCCGCGACGAGCCGCAACTGCAAGTACCGGACAACCGCATTCCTGCCGATTGCCCGCGCATTACCCCGGACATGCTGACACTGGTCGAACTGAACCAGGCCAGTCTCGATGCGTTGGCCGGGCAGGTGCCTGGCGGCGCCGCGAACATTCAGGACATCTACCCGCTGGCGCCGCTGCAGGAAGGCATCCTGTACCACCACTTGCGCGCCGGTCAGGGCGACCCCTACCTGTTGCAGGCCAGCTTTGCCGTGGGCAGTCGCGAGCAGTTCGACGCCTTCGTCGAGGCGCTGCACAAGGTCATCGAGCGTCACGACATCCTGCGTACCGCACTGGCCTGGGAGGGCATGCCGCAGCCGCTGCAGGTGGTGCTGCGGGATGCACCGCTGAGCGTTGAAACACTGACCCTGGACAGCGCGCAAGGGCCGGCCATCGAGCAATTGCAGGCTTTGTATGACCCGCGCCAGTGCCGCCTGGATCTGCGCCAGGCCCCGCTGATGCGCCTGGTGTGCGCCGAAGATGCAGCGAACCAGCGCTGGGTCGCGGTGCTGCTGTTCCACCACATTGCCATGGATCACGTCGCGCTGGAGGTGATGCAGGAGGAAATGCAGGCGCTGCTGACCGGCCAGGAACACCACCTGGCCGAGCCGGTGCCGTATCGGCAGTACGTGGCGCAGGCGCGCCTGGGGGTCAGCCAGGCACGCCACGAGGCGTTCTTCACCCAGATGCTGTCCGACGTCGAAACCCCGACCTTGCCGCTGGATCTGCAACAGGTGCAGGGCGACGGCCAGGGCGTGCTGGAACACCAGCTCCAGCTACCGACCGTGCTGAGCCTGCGCCTGCGCGACCTGGCACGGCAATACGGCGTCAGCCCTGCCAGCCTGCATCACCTGGCCTGGGCCCAGGTGCTGGGCGCGCTGGCCGGGCGCGACGACGTGGTGTTCGGCACCGTGCTGCTGGGTCGTATGCACAGCGGCCAGGGCGCCGAACGCGCCCTGGGCATGTTCATCAACACCTTGCCATTGCGCGTGGCGCTGGGCGAGGTGACGGTACGCCAGGCCCTGGCCGACACCCATGCGCGGCTGACCGCCTTGCTCGGCCACGAACACGCGCCGCTGGCGCTGGCGCAACGTTGCAGCGCCGTGCCGGCAGCCTTGCCGCTGTTCAGCGCGCTGCTCAACTACCGGCACAGCCCGCTGCAGCCAGAAGATGCCGAACGGCAGTGGGCCGGCGTGCAGGTTCTGCATGTCGAAGAGCGCACCAACTACCCGTTCATGCTCTCGGTCGATGACCTGGGTGAAGGCTTCCTGCTCACGGTGCAGACCGTGACGCAAGTGTCGCCGCAGCGCGTGGCCGACTACATGCACAGCGCACTGGACAGCCTGGCGCAGGCGCTGCAGCACCCCGATGCGCCGCTGCACAATGTCGCCGTGCTGCCGCCAGCCGAGCGTAGCCAGCTATTCGATGCGTTCAACGACACGGCGATGAGCTACCCCGAGCAGCAGACCCTGCAGGGGCTGTTCGAGGAACAGGCAGCCCGCACACCGACTGCATCGGCAGTGGCGCATGGCGACACCGTCCTGAGTTACGCCGAACTCAACGCCCGCGCCAATGCCCTGGCCCAGCACCTGATCACCCAGGGCGTGGTACCGGATGCGCGGGTGGGCATCTGCCTGCAACGCAGCCCCTCGATGCTGGTGGCCATGCTCGCCGTACTCAAGGCCGGCGGTGCCTATGTGCCGCTGGATCCGAATTACCCGGCTGAACGTATCGCTTACATGCTGCAAGACAGCGAGCCGGCGGCGGTGATTGGCCAGGACGCCACCCTGGCGCTACTTGGCGACCGGTCGGTGGTAAATCTCGATGGCTTCGACTGGACCTGTGATGTACAGGCCAACCCGGTGGTGCCGGGCCTCACGTCTACGAACCTGGCCTATCTGATCTACACCTCCGGTTCCACCGGCTTGCCCAAGGGCGTAATGATCGAGCACCGCAACGCGGTGAACTTCCTCACCTGGGCACAGCAGGCGTTCGAGCCGGAAGTGCTGCAGAACACGCTGTTCTCCACCTCGCTGAACTTCGACCTGGCGGTGTACGAGTGCTTTGCGCCGTTGACCACTGGCGGCTGCGTGCATGTGGTGGAAAACGCCCTGTCGGCACGCGAGGCGAATGTCAGCCTGATCAACACCGTCCCGTCGGCCTTGAAGGCACTGCTGGAATCCGGCGGACTCAACGAAGGCGTGCATACCGTCAACGTCGCCGGTGAAGCCTTGAAGGGTTCGCTGGTGGAGAAACTCTTCGCCGAAACCTCGGTGCAGCGTTTGTGCAACCTCTATGGCCCGTCGGAAACCACCACCTATTCGAGTTGGGTGGCCATGGATCGGGCCGATGGCTTCGTGCCGCATATCGGCAAGCCGGTGGGCAATACCCGGTTCTACCTGCTCGACGAGCACCGTCAGCCGGTACCGCTGGGCGTACCGGGCGAGCTGTATATTGGCGGCGCCGGTGTCGCCCGTGGCTACCTGAAACGTGACGACCTGACTGCCGAACGCTTTCTCGCTGACCCATTCAGCCGCGAGCTGGGCGCGCGCATGTACCGCACTGGCGACCTGGTGCGCTGGCTGCAAGACGGCAACCTGGAATACCTGGGGCGTAACGACGACCAGGTGAAGATTCGCGGTTTCCGCATCGAGCTGGGCGAAATCGAAGCACGCCTGGCGGCCTTTGACGGTGTTCAGGATGCCGTGGTCATGGCCCGTGAAGACGTGCCGGGCGATCTGCGTCTGGTGGCGTACTACACCGGTGCTGAGCAACTGGATATCCAGAACCTGCGTGAGCACCTGCAAGGCCAGTTGCCGGAGTACATGGTGCCGGCGGCCTATGTGTATCTGGACGCGCTGCCGCTGACGCCCAACGGCAAGCTGGATCGCAAGGCGCTGCCGGAGCCGGGTGCCGATGCCGTGATCAGCCGGGGCTATGAAGCGCCACAGAGCGAGACCGAACGCAACCTGGCGGGCATCTGGCAGACCTTGCTGGTCGTAGAGCAGGTGGGTCGTCACGACAACTTCTTCGAGCTGGGCGGCCATTCGCTGCTGGCGGTGAGCCTGGTCGAGCGCATGCGTGAGCAGGGCCTGAGCGCCGACGTGCGCGTGCTGTTCAGCCAGCCGACGCTGGCAGCGCTGGCTGCTGCCGTGGGCGGCAGTCATGACGTCCAGGTACCGGATAACCTGATTCCCGAAGGCTGCACGCAGATCACCCCGGAGCTGCTGCCTCTGGTCAGCCTGCAACAGGCCGAGATCGATCACATCACCGCGCAGATTCCGGGCGGCGCGGCGAACATTCAGGACATCTACCCGCTGGCACCGCTGCAGGAAGGCATCCTGTTCCACCATCTGAGTGCCGAGCAGGGCGACCCCTATGTGTTGCAGGCGGTCTTCGCCTTCGATGGGCAGGCCCGTTTGCAGGCCTTCGCCGAGGCCCTGCAACAGGTCATCGACCGCCATGACGTGCTGCGTACCTCGCTGCTCTGGGAAGGTTTGTCGACGCCGGTGCAGGTGGTATGGCGCCAGGCCGCGCTGAGCGTCGAGCCAGCGCCGCTGGCCGCCGACCAGGCGGATGTCGCCGCTAGTTTGCTGGCCCAGTTCGACGCCCGCCAACAGCGCCTGAACCTGGCGCAGGCGCCGTTGCTGCGCCTGGCGCATGCCGAGGACAAGGCCAACCGGCGCTGGCTGGCCGTGCTGCGCTTCCACCATGTGGTGCTGGATCACGCCGCGCTTGAAGTGGTGAACCAGGAAATGCAGGCGCTGCTGCTGGGCCACGGCCAGGCCTTGAGCCAGCCGGTGCCGTATCGCAACTACGTGGCCCAGGCCCGTCAGGGGCTGAGTGCCGAGGCTCATGAAGCCTTCTTCCGGGCGCAATTGGGCTCGCTCGCCGAGCCGACCCTGCCTTACGGCCTGGCCCCGCGTGATGACGCGGGCCAGCCTATCGATGAGCAACGCCTGCGCCTGCCGCACACCCTGAGCCTGCGCCTGCGTGCCCAGGCGCGCCGACTGGGAGTGAGTGCGGCCAGCCTGCATCATCTGGCCTGGGCCCGGGTGCTGGGCGCGGCGAGCGGGCGCGATGACGTGGTGTTCGGCACCGTTCTGCTCGGCCGTCTGGGCGGCGGGCAGGGCAGTGATCGCGCCCTGGGCATGTTCATCAACACCTTGCCATTGCGCGTCAACCTGGGGGATGCAGGCCTGGTCGAGGCGCTGAAGGCCACCCATGCCGACCTGAGCGAACTGCTGGCCCACGAGCACGCGCCGCTGGCCCTGGCCCAGCGCTGCAGCGGCGTGGCCGCACCGGCACCGCTGTTCAGCGCGCTACTCAACTATCGCCACAGCTCGGCCGAGACCATGGCCGAGGCCGCAGGCTGGCAAGGCATCGAGATCCTGACCACCGAGGAACATACCCATTACCCGCTGACCCTGGCGGTGGACGACCTAGGTGAAGCCTTCGAGCTGAGCGTGCAGGTCGAAGCCCAGGTGGGCGCGCAGCATGTCTTGGGGCAAGTGCTCACCGCACTGCTAGGCCTGGTCGAAGCCCTGGAACAAGACTCGCGACAGCCATTGCAGGTACTGCCGGTTCTGCCGGCCGAGCAACGGCACCTGCTGTTCGAGCAGTTCAATGCCACGGCCATGAGCTACCCCGAGCAGCAGACCCTGCAGGGGCTGTTCGAGGAACAGGCAGCAAGGTCTCCGCAAGCCCCAGCGGTTGCGCACGGCGAAGCCGTGCTGAACTATGCCGAACTCAACGCCCGCGCCAACGTACTGGCCCAGCACCTGATCGCCCAGGGCGTGGTACCGGATGCACGCGTCGGTATTTGCCTGGAGCGCAGCCCCTCGATGCTGGTGGCCATGCTCGCCGTACTCAAGGCCGGCGGTGCCTATGTGCCGCTGGATCCGAATTACCCGGCCGAGCGTATCGCCTATATGCTGGCGGACAGCGAACCGGCGGCAGTGATTGGCCAGGATGCTACCTTGGCGCTGCTTGGCGATCGGCCGGTGGTAAATCTCGATGGCTTCGATTGGATCTGCGATGTACAGGGCAACCCGGTGGTGCCGGGCCTTACGTCGGCGAATCTGGCCTACCTGATCTACACCTCCGGCTCCACCGGCTTGCCGAAAGGCGTGATGATCGAGCACCGCAACGCGGTGAACTTCCTCACCTGGGCGCAGCAGGCCTTCGAGCCGGAAGTGCTGCAGAACACGCTGTTCTCCACCTCACTGAACTTCGATCTGGCGGTGTACGAGTGCTTTGCGCCGCTGACCATTGGTGGTTGCGTGCATGTGGTCGAGAACGCCCTGGCGGCACGCGAGGCGAATGTCAGCCTGATCAATACCGTGCCGTCCGCACTTAAAGCACTGCTGGAATCCGGTGGCCTGAACGAAGGCGTGCATACCGTCAACGTCGCAGGTGAAGCCCTCAAAGGCTCGCTGGTGGAGAAACTCTTCGCCGAAACCTCGGTGCAGCGCCTGTGCAACCTCTATGGCCCGTCGGAAACCACCACCTATTCCAGTTGGGTGGCCATGGATCGGGCCGACGGCTTTGCCGCGCATATCGGTAAACCGGTGGGCAATACGCAGTTCTACCTGCTCGACGAACACCGTCAGCCGGTGCCGCTGGGTGTAGCGGGCGAGTTGTATATCGGCGGTGCCGGCGTGGCACGGGGTTATCTGAACCGTGACGACCTCACCGCCGAACGCTTTATCACGCACGCCGAGTTTGGTCGTCTGTACCGCACTGGTGACCTGGCGCGCTGGCTACAAGACGGCAATCTGGAATACCTGGGCCGTAACGACGACCAAGTGAAGATCCGCGGCTTCCGTATCGAGCTGGGCGAAATCGAAGCGCGCCTGGCGGCTTTCGACGGTGTTCAGGACGCGGTGGTCATGGCCCGTGAAGACGTGCCGGGCGACCTGCGCCTGGTGGCGTACTACACCGCTGCCGAGCAACTGGATATCCAGAACCTGCGTGAACATCTGCAAGGCCAGTTGCCCGAGTACATGGTGCCGGCGGCCTATGTCTATCTGGACGCTCTGCCGCTGACGCCCAACGGCAAGCTGGATCGCAAGGCACTGCCGATCCCGGGTGTCGATGCGCTGATCAGCCGGGGCTATGAAGCGCCACAGAGCGATACCGAACGCACCCTGGCTGCCATCTGGCAGACCCTGCTGGGCGTGGAGCAGGTCGGTCGCCACGACAACTTCTTCGAGCTGGGCGGTCACTCGCTGCTGGCGGTGAGCCTGGTCGAGCGCATGCGCGAACAGGGCCTGAGCGCCGACGTGCGCGTGCTGTTCAACCAGCCGAGCTTGGCGGCATTGGCCGCCGCCGTGGGTGAAAGCACCGACCTCGAGGTGCCGGACAACCTGATTCCCGCCGGTTGCACCCGGATTACCCCGCAGTTGCTGCCCCTGGTGACACTGCAGCAGGCCGAGATCGATCACATCACCGCGCAGATTCCGGGCGGTGCGGCGAACATCCAGGACATCTACCCGCTGGCACCGCTGCAGGAGGGCATTCTCTATCATCACCTGAGCGCCAAAGCGGGCGACCCCTATGTGTTGCAAGCCACCTTCCGCTTCGACGATCACACCCGGCTGGAAGCCTTTGTTCAAGCGCTGCAGGCGGTGATCGACCGCCACGACATTCTGCGCACCAGCGTGCATTGGCAAGGCCTGGCCATCCCTGTGCAGGTGGTCTGGCGCCAGGCGCCGCTGGCCACGGAAATCGTTGAGCTGGATCAGCCCGACGGCGACCCGGTCGCCGCATTGCGGGCACGTTACAGCACTGAGCAGCAGTACCTGGATCTGACGCTGGCGCCGCTGATGCACCTGGCCTGTGCCAAAGCCGGGGTCAACGCTGCAGGCCGCCAGGGCTGGGTCGCGCTGTTGCGCTTCCACCACCTGGCGCTGGATCACACCGCCCTGGCGGAGGTGAGCAACGAAATGCAGGCGCTGCTGCAAGGCCTTGGCGACAGCCTGAATACGCCGATGCCGTACCGCAATTACGTGGCCCAGGCCCGCCGGGGCATCAGCGACGAAGCCCACGAAGCGTTCTTCCGAGCGCAGCTGGGGGACGTCGACGAACCGACCTTGCCCTACGGCCTGGTGCAGAGCGACAACCAGGAACCGAGCGAACATCGCCAGGCATTGCTGCCAAGCTTGAGCCAACGCCTGCGCCGCGAGGCACGGCGCCTCGGTGTGAGCGCGGCGAGCCTGCATCACCTGGCCTGGGCCCGTGTACTGGGCGCCGCCAGCGGCCGTGATGACGTGGTGTTCGGCACCGTACTGCTGGGCCGCCTCAATGGTGGGCAGGGCAGTGACCGGGCCCTGGGCATGTTCATCAACACCCTGCCGCTGCGCATCAACTTGGCCGACATGCCACTGCCTGCGGCATTGAAGACCACCCACGCCAACCTCAGCGAACTGCTGATCCACGAGCATGCACCACTGGCCCTGGCCCAGCGCTGCAGCTGCGTGGCCGCCCCGGCACCGCTGTTCAGCGCACTGCTCAACTACCGGCACAGCACCGACCACCTGGCATTGGCGTCGGCCTGGCACGGCATCGAGGTGATGCAAGCGCACGAGCGCACGCACTACCCGTTGACCCTGTCGGTGGATGACCGGGGCGAGTCTTTCGAGCTGACCGTACAGGTCGAGCCGTGCATCGACGCGCACAGCGTCCTGAAACAGATGCTGACGGTACTGGAAGCGCTGGTCGAAGCGTTGGAGCAGGGTACCCAGGTGCCTCTGCGTGCGCTGCCGGTGCTGCCGGCCGAGCAACGGCACCTGCTGTTCGAGCAGTTCAATGCCACGGCCATGAGCTACCCCGAGCAGCAGACCTTGCAGGGTCTGTTCGAGGAACAGACAGCCCGCACACCGATTGCATCGGCAGTGGCGCATGGCGACATCGTCCTGAGTTACGCCGAACTCAACAATCGCGCTAATGCCCTGGCCCAGCATCTGATCGCCCAGGGCGTGGTGCCGGATGTGCGGGTGGGTATCTGCCTGCAACGCAGCCCCTCGATGCTGGTGGCCATGCTCGCCGTACTCAAGGCCGGCGGTGCCTATGTGCCGCTGGACCCGAATTACCCGGCTGAACGTATTGCCTACATGCTGGAGGACAGCGAGCCGGCGGCGGTGATTGGCCAGGACGTCACCCTGGCGTTGCTTGGCGAACGGTCGGTGGTAAATCTCGATGGCTTCGATTGGGCAGCAGGTAAAGGTATGGGCAACCCGGTGGTGCCGAGTCTGACCTCGTCCAACCTGGCCTACCTGATCTACACCTCCGGCTCCACTGGCTTGCCGAAAGGCGTGATGATCGAGCACCGCAATGCGGTGAACTTCCTGACCTGGGCACAGCAGGCCTTCGAGCCTGAAGTGCTGGAGAACACGCTGTTCTCTACTTCACTGAACTTTGACCTGGCGGTCTACGAGTGCTTTGCGCCGTTGACCACTGGCGGCTGCGTGCATGTGGTCGAGAATGCCCTGGCGGCACGCGAGGCGAATGTCAGCCTGATCAATACCGTACCGTCGGCCTTGAAGGCGCTGCTGGAATCCGGCGGCCTGAACGAAGGCGTGCATACCGTCAACGTCGCCGGTGAAGCCTTGAAGGGTTCGCTGGTGGAGAAACTCTTCGCCGAAACCTCGGTGCAGCGGCTGTGCAACCTCTATGGCCCGTCGGAAACCACCACCTATTCCAGTTGGGTGGCGATGGATCGCGCCGACGGCTTCGTGCCGCATATCGGCAAACCGGTGGGCAATACCCAGTTCTACCTGCTCGACGAACATCGTCAGCCGGTGCCTTTGGGCGTGTCCGGCGAGCTGTATATCGGTGGTGCCGGTGTCGCTCGCGGTTATCTGAACCGCGACGATCTCACCGCCGAACGCTTCATCACGCACGCCGAGTTCGGCCGGCTTTACCGCACTGGCGACCTGGCGCGCTGGCTGGCGGACGGCAATCTGGAATACCTGGGCCGCAACGACGACCAGGTGAAGATCCGCGGCTTCCGCATTGAACTGGGCGAAATCGAAGCGCGCCTGGCAGGTTGCGAGGGCGTTCAGGACGCGGTGGTCATGGCTCGTGAAGACGTGCCGGGCGATCTGCGCCTGGTGGCGTACTACACCAGTGCCGAGCAACTGGATATCCAGAACCTGCGTGAACATCTGCAAGGTCAGTTGCCGGAGTACATGATCCCGGCGGCCTATGTCTATCTGGACGCGCTGCCACTCACGCCCAACGGCAAGCTGGATCGCAAGGCGCTGCCGGTGCCGGGTGCCGATGCAGTGATCAGCCGCGGCTACGAGGCCCCACAGAGCGACACCGAACGCACCCTGGCCAGGATCTGGCAGACCCTGCTGGGCGTGGAGCAGGTGGGTCGTCACGACAACTTCTTCGAGCTGGGTGGTCACTCGCTGCTAGCGGTAAGCCTGGTCGAGCGCATGCGTGAGCAAGGCCTGAGCGCCGACGTGCGCGTGCTGTTCAGCCAGCCAACGCTGGCAGCGCTGGCCGCCGCCTTGGGCGGCAACCACGACGTGCTAGTGCCGGACAACCTGATTCCCGCAGGCTGCACGCAGATCACCCCGAATCTGCTGCCGCTGGTCAGCCTGCAACAGGCCGAGATCGACCGCATCGTGACCGAAATTCCGGGCGGCGTGGCGAATATCCAGGACATCTACCCGCTGGCGCCGCTGCAGGAAGGCATCCTGTATCACCACCTGAGTGCTGAGCGGGATGACCCCTATGCGCGTCAGGCGGCCTTTGAATTCGACAGCCATGAGCGCCTGAGCGCATTCGCCCAGGCTCTGCAACAGGTCATTGATCGCCACGACATGCTGCGCAGCAGCGTGCACTGGCAAGGACTGGCCACTCCTGTGCAAGTGGTGTGGCGCCAGGCAAGGTTGCAACTGCAAGCCGTGGACACTGACGAACAAGGTCAGATCCACTGCTCTGCTGCCACCTTCGACCTCGGCCAGGCCCCGCAACTGCGCCTGCTGTGCGCACCACTGGGTAGCGGCCCGCGCTGGCAGGCCCTGCTGCAGTTCCATCATCTGGCGCTGGATCACACCGCGCTGAAAACCATCACCCAGGAAATCCAGGCCCTGCTGCAAGGTCAGGGCGACAGCCTGGGGGTGCCGGTGCCGTACCGCAATTACGTGGTTCAGGCACGTCTGGGCGTCAGCGACGCAGCGCATGAGGCGTTCTTCCGGGCCCAGCTGGGCAGCGTCGACGAACCGACCCTGCCGTATGGCCTGGCGCACAACGACGGGCAGAACCTGAGCGAGTATCGCCTGGCCCTGAGCCCGGCGCTGAGCCAGCGCCTGCGTACCCAGGCACGGCGCCTGGGCGTGAGCGCGGCGAGCCTGCACCACCTGGCCTGGGCGAGGGTGCTGGGCGCGGCGAGCGGGCGCGATGACGTGGTGTTCGGCACCGTATTGCTCGGCCGCCTGAGCGGCGGGCAGGGCAGTGACCGGGCGCTGGGCATGTTCATCAACACCCTGCCGCTGCGTGTGGATGTCGGCGCCATGACCCTGGCCGAGGCCGTGAAGCGTACCCACGCCAACCTCAGCGAACTGCTGGCCCATGAGCACGCCCCGCTGGCTCTGGCCCAGCGTTGCAGTGGCGTGGCCGCTCCGACCCCGCTGTTCACCGCGCTGCTCAACTACCGGCATAGCAGCGACGCCGCACAGGCGGGCACTCATCCGATCTGGGAAGGCATCGAAGCCGTGGCGGCGCAAGAGCGCACCCATTATCCGCTGACCCTGTCGGTGGACGACCTTGGCGACACCTTCGCCCTTAGCGTGCTGGCCGCACCGGGTGTGGCCGCCGAACGGGTCGCCGAACACATGCGCAACGCGCTGCAGGGCCTGGCCCAGGGGCTGGAGCACAACCTGAAGACCCCGCTGTGCAAGGTTCCAGTGCTGGCGGCGGATGAGCGCGCGCAGGTACTGGGTTTCAACCCGGCAGCCAGCGACTACCCGCGCGAGCAGACCCTGCACAGCCTGTTCGCCGCCCAGGCCCAGTCCACTCCGGATGCCCTGGCGGTGATCGACGGCGAGGCTCAGCTAAGTTATGCCGAGCTCAACAGCCGTGCCAACCAGCTAGCTCATCACCTGGTCGCTCAAGGCGTTGTTCCAGGCAGTAAGGTCGCCTTGCTGCTGCCGCGCTCGGCGGATCTGCTGATTGCACAACTGGCGGTGCTCAAGTGCGCGGCGGCCTATGTGCCGCTGGACGTGCATGCGCCGGTGGAGCGCCAGTTGTTCATGCTGGAAGACTGCGACGCGGTCTGCGTGCTGGGCTATGCCCGCGAGGCACTGCCGCAGGCACGCCAGTGGCTGGCCGTCGATACGCTGAACCTCAGCGCTCAACCTGCGCATGACCCCGGCCTTGAACTGGCCGCCGATACCCCGGCCTACGTGATGTACACCTCCGGTTCCACTGGTCAGCCGAAAGGCGTGGTGGTGCCGCATCGTGCCGTTGCCCGTCTGGTGCTGAACAACGGCTATGCCGAGTTCAACGCCCAGGATCGCGTGGCCTTTGCCGCCAACCCGGCGTTCGATGCCAGCACCCTGGAAGTCTGGGCGCCGCTGCTCAATGGCGGCGCGGTGGTGGTGGTCGAGCAGAATGTGTTGCTGGACCGTAGCCGCTTTACCGCGCTACTTACCGAGCAGGCGGTCACTGTTCTGTGGCTGACCGCTGGCTTGTTCCATCAATACGCCGCCAGCCTCTACGGTGCCTTCAGCCGCCTGCGTTATCTGATCGTTGGCGGCGACGTACTGGATCCGGCAGTGATCGCCGGCGTGCTTCAGCATGGCGCACCGCAGCATTTGCTAAACGGCTACGGCCCGACCGAAGCCACGACGTTCTCCAGCACCTACGAGATCCGCGAAGCCGGGCAGGGCAGCGTGCCCATCGGCCGACCGTTGGCCAATACCCAGCTCTATGTGCTCGATGCCCAGCAACAGCTTGCGCCGCTGGGCGTGGCCGGTGAGCTGTATATCGGCGGTGACGGCCTGGCCGTGGGCTACCTGAACCAGCCGGAGCTGACTGCCGAGCGCTTCATTCAGCACGCCGAACTTGGGCGTCTGTATCGCACCGGCGACCTGGTGCGCTGGTTGGCGGACGGCAATCTGGAATACCTGGGACGGAATGACAGCCAGGTCAAGCTGCGCGGTTTCCGTATCGAACTGGGTGAGATCGAAGCTTCCCTGGCCCGATACAGCGGTATCGAAGCCAGCGCCGTGCTGCTGCGCGAAGACACGCCGGGCGACAAACGCCTGGTGGCCTACCTCACCGCCACGCAAGCCGTGGCCATCGAGGCGCTGCGCGATCATCTGCAAGGTGAGCTGCCGGAGTACATGGTGCCGAGCGCCTATGTGCAATTGGACAGCCTGCCGCTGACCGCCAATGGCAAGCTGGATCGCAAGGCCCTGCCAGCGCCCGATACCAGCGCACTGCTGAGCCGCGCCTATGAAGCGCCACAAACCGACACCGAACGTACCCTGGCCACGATCTGGCAGACCCTGCTGGGTGTGGAGCAGGTGGGGCGACATGACAATTTCTTCGAGCTGGGCGGCCACTCGCTGCTGGCGGTAAGCCTGGTCGAGCGCATGCGTGAGCAGGGCCTGAGCGCCGACGTGCGTGTGCTGTTCAGCCAGCCCAGTTTGGCGGCTCTGGCCGCCGCCGTAGGGGAAAGCAACGACATCGAGGTGCCGGACAACCTGATTCCACAGGGCTGCACCCGGATCACCCCGGAACTGTTGCCGCTGGTGGAGCTGCAACAAAGCGAAATCGACCGCATCGTCGCGGCAATTCCGGGCGGGGCGGCGAATATCCAGGATATCTACCCGCTGGCGCCATTGCAGGAGGGCATCCTCTATCACCACCTCAGTGCCGAGGCGGGCGACCCCTACGTTTTGCAGGCGACCTTCCGCTTTGCCGATCAGTCGCGGCTGGAGGCCTTTGCCCAGGCGCTGCAGGCGGTCATCGACCGCCACGACATTCTACGCACCAGTGTGCACTGGCAAGGGCTGGCGCAGCCACTGCAAGTGGTCTGGCGGCAGGCGCCGCTGGCACGCGACACCCTTGAGTTCGATGTAGCCGACGGCGATCTTCTCGCCGCCCTGCAGGCCCGCTACAGCAACGAGCGCCAGCGTCTTGACCTGGCCCGTGCACCGCTGCTGCATCTGGCGTGCAGCCCGGTTCCCGGCACCCAGGGCTGGGTCGCGCTGCTGCGTTTCCACCATCTGGTGCTCGACCATACCGCCCTTGAAGTGGTGAACCAGGAAATGCAGGCCGTGCTGCTGGGCCAGCGCCACACCCTGGGCGCCCCGGTGCCGTACCGCAACTACGTGGCCCAGGCGCGCCTGGGCGTCAGCGACGCAGCGCATGAAGCGTTCTTCCGTGCCCAGTTGGGCAGTGTCGAGGAGCCGACCTTGGCCTATGGCCTGGCGCACCACGACGGCCAGGATCTGAGCGAGTATCGCCTGGCCCTGAGCCCGGCGCTGAGCCAGCGCCTGCGCAGCCAGGCACGGCGCCTGGGCGTGAGTGCGGCGAGCCTGCACCACCTGGCCTGGGCCCGGGTGCTGGGCGCGGCGAGCGGGCGCGATGACGTGGTGTTTGGCACGGTGCTGTTCGGCCGCCTGAGTGGCGGGCAGGGCAGTGACCGGGCGCTGGGCATGTTTATCAACACCCTGCCGCTGCGTGTGGAAGTCGGCGCCATGACCCTGGCCGAGGCCGTGAAGCGCACCCACGCCAACCTCAGCGAACTGCTGGCCCATGAGCACGCGCCGCTGGCTCTGGCTCAGCGTTGCAGTGGCGTGGCCGCCCCGGCCCCGCTGTTCAGCGCGCTGCTCAACTACCGGCATAGCAGCGACGCCGAGCAGGCGGGCGCGCACCCGGCCTGGCAGGGCATCGAAGCCCTGGCAGCGCAAGAGCGCACCCATTACCCGCTGACCCTGTCGGTGGACGACCTTGGCGACACCTTCGCCCTCAGCGTGCTGGCCGCGCCGGGTGTGGCCGCCGAACGGGTAGCCGAACACATGCACAACACGCTGCTGGGCCTGGCCCAGGCGCTGGAGCATGATCTGGAAAACCCGCTCTGCGCCTTGCCGGTGCTGGCGGACGCCGAGCGTGAGCAGGTGCTGGGCTTCAACCCGGCAGCCAGCGACTATCCGCGTGAGCAGACCCTGCACAGCCTGTTCGCAGCCCAGGCCCAGTCCACTCCGGATGCCCTGGCGGTGATCGACGGCGAGGTTCAGCTGAGCTATGCCGAACTCGACAGCCGTGCCAACCAGCTAGCCCATCACCTGATCGACCAAGGCGTAACGCCAGGCTCGAAGGTCGCCTTGCTGCTGCCGCGCTCGGCGGATCTGCTGATGGCACAACTGGCGGTGCTCAAGTGCGCAGCGGCCTATGTGCCGCTGGACGTGCATGCTCCAGTGGAGCGCCAAGCCTTTATGCTCGACGACTGCCAGGCGGTGTGCCTGATCAGCCTTAGCCACGAGCCGGGTGCCCACGACCTGCCGCGTCTGGATCTGGATCGCCTCGATTTGAGCGGCGAAGCCACACACGACCCGGTTCTTGAACAGGCCGCCGATACCTCGGCCTACGTGATGTACACCTCCGGTTCCACCGGTCAGCCAAAAGGCGTGGTGGTGCCGCATCGTGCGGTGGCGCGCCTGGTACTGAACAACGGCTATGCCGAATTTAACGCCCAGGATCGCGTGGCCTTTGCCGCCAACCCGGCGTTCGATGCCAGCACCCTGGAAGTCTGGGCGCCGCTGCTCAATGGCGGCGCGGTGGTGGTGGTCGAGCAGAATATCCTGCTGGATCGCGCGCGCTTTGCTGCACTGCTCGATGAGCAGGCAGTCAGCGTGCTGTGGCTCACCGCTGGCTTGTTCCATCAATACGCCGCCAGCCTGTACGGCGCCTTCAGCCGCCTGCGTTATCTGATCGTTGGCGGCGATGTGCTGGATCCGGCAGTGATTGCTGGCGTACTTGAAAACGGCGCGCCACAGCATTTGCTCAATGGCTATGGCCCGACCGAGGCCACGACTTTCTCCAGCACCTACGAGATCCGCGAAGCCGGGCAGGGCAGCGTGCCCATCGGTCGCCCGTTGGCCAATACCCAGCTCTATGTGCTCGATGCCCAGCAGCAACTGGCGCCGCTGGGCGTGGCCGGTGAGCTGTATATCGGCGGCGATGGCCTGGCCGTGGGCTATCTCAACCAGCCGGAGCTGACTGCCGAGCGCTTTATCCAGCACGCCGAACTGGGGCGTCTGTATCGCACCGGCGACCTGGTGCGCTGGCTCGTGGACGGCAATCTGGAATACCTGGGACGTAACGACAGCCAGGTCAAGCTGCGCGGTTTCCGTATCGAAATCGGTGAAATCGAAACACGTCTGGCGCAATTCCCCGACATCCAGGCCAGTGCCGTGTTGCTGCGTGAAGACACGCCGGGCGACAAACGCCTGGTGGCCTACTTCTCCGCCGCGCAAGCCGTGGCCATCGAGGCGCTGCGCGATCATTTGCAAGGCGAGCTGCCGGAATACATGGTGCCGAGCGCCTATGTGCAGTTGGACAGCCTGCCTCTGACCGCCAACGGCAAGCTGGACCGTAAAGCGCTGCCAGTACCTGGCGCCGATGCGGTCATCAGCCGCACATACGAAGCGCCACAAACCGACACCGAACGTACCCTGGCCACGATCTGGCAGACCCTGCTGGGCGTGGAGCAGGTGGGGCGACACGACAACTTCTTCGAGCTGGGCGGCCACTCGCTGCTGGCGGTGAGCCTGGTCGAGCGCATGCGCGAACAGGGCCTGAGCGCCGATGTGCGTGTGCTGTTCAGCCAGCCGAGTTTGGCGGCTCTGGCCGCTGCCGTAGGGGAAAACACCGATATCAAGGTGCCGGAGAACCTGATTCCACAGGACTGCACCCGGATCACCCCGGAGCTGCTGCCGCTAGTCGAGCTGCAACAGGCCGAGATCGACCGCATCGTCGCGGCAATTCCGGGCGGGGCAGCGAATATCCAGGACATCTACCCGCTGGCGCCGCTGCAGGAAGGCATCCTCTACCACCACCTGCGGGCTGAGCAGGGCGACCCCTATGTGCTGCAATCGCAGTACGCCTTCGCCAGCCAGGCTCATCTGCAGGCCTTTATCCAGGCCCTGCAGCAGGTGGTCACGCGTCACGACATCCTGCGCACCAGTGTGCATTGGCATGCGCTGAACAATCCGGTGCAAGTGGTCTGCCGCGAAGCCCGGCTACTACCGGAGTGGCTGACGCTGGATGCCGCTGCGGGTGATATCGCTGCCCAGCTGAGCCAGCGCTTCGACGCCGCTCACTACCGCCTGGATCTGACCCGCGCGCCGCTGCTGCACCTGGCCTGCGCCGAAGATGCCGGCAAAGGGCGTTGGGTATTGAACCTGCTGTTCCATCACCTGGTGCTGGATCACACCGCCCTGGCGGTGGTGCAGGCAGAGATGCAGGCCCTGCTGCTGGGGCAGGGCGACAGCCTGGCCGCCGCGGCGCCGTACCGCAACTACGTGGCCCAGGCACGCCTGGGTGTCAGCGCCGAAGCCCACGAAGCCTTCTTCCGCGAGCAACTGGCGGATGTGAGCGAACCGACCCTGCCATTCGGCGAGCACGACGTGCAGGGCGACGGCCAGGGCATCGAGGAGGCCAAGCGCTTGCTGCCCGAGGCACTGAGCGCGGCCCTGCGTGCCCAGGCACGGCAATGGGGCGTCAGCGCCGCCAGCCTGCTGCACCTGGCCTGGGGCCGCGTGCTGGGTGTCACCAGCGGGCGCAGCGACGTGGTGTTCGGCACCGTGTTGCTGGGCCGTCTGCAAGCGGGCGTCGGCGCCGAGCGGGCACTCGGCATGTTCATCAACACGCTGCCGCTGCGCCTGAACCTCGAAGGTCTCAGCGTGGCTCAGGGGGTACGCACTGCGCACACCCAGCTCACCGAACTGCTGGCTCACGAGCATGCCTCGCTGGCCCTGGCCCAGCGTTGCAGCGGTATCCAGGGTCAGGCGCCGCTGTTCAGCGCCTTGCTCAACTACCGCCACAGCGCGGCGGACGACAGCCAGCAAAGCACCCAGGCCTGGGATGGCATGCAGGCCCTGAATGGCCGCGAGCGCACCAACTATCCGTTGACCCTGAACGTCGACGACCTCGGCGAAGGCTTCGAAATCACCGCCCTGGCTACCGCCAGCATCGGCGCACAGCGGGTCTGCGATTACCTGCAGAGCGTGCTTGAAGCCTTGGTCACTGCGCTGCAGCACGCTCCCGACAGCGCCCTTGAGCAGGTGAGTCTACTGCGAGGCGCCGAGCGTCAGCGTCTGCTGGCCCTGGGCGGCGACACCCAGGCGTGCGCCGATACCCCGGCAGTACACCTTCAGTTCGAGGCCCAGGCGCTGGCCCGGCCGCAGGCCATTGCGCTGCGCTACGAGGCGCAAAGCCTGACGTACGGCGAACTCAATGCTCGCGCCAACCAGGTCGCTCATCATCTGCTGGCCCAGGGCATCGGTGCCGATGACCGTGTAGCCCTGTGCCTGGCGCGCGGCCCACAACTGATCGTCGGCCTGCTCGGCGTTCTGAAAGCCGGTGCCGGCTACGTGCCGCTGGATCCGGATTACCCGGCTGAACGCCTGGCCTACCAGTTGCAGGACTGCGCGCCGAAAGCCGTGCTGGTGCAGGGCGCTACCGCGGGGCTGCTGAATACCTCAGCACTGCTGATCGATATGGATTCGCTGGGCGAGCAACCGTTGAGTAACCCAGAGGTTCAAGTCGCTGCGTCGAACCTGGCCTATGTGATCTATACCTCCGGCTCCACCGGTCTGCCGAAAGGGGTGCAGGTGGAGCACGGCAACGTCAGCCGCCTGTTCAGCGCCACCCAGGCGCAGTTCAACTTCGGCACCAGCGACGTATGGACCCTGTTCCACTCCGTGGCTTTCGACTTCTCGGTCTGGGAAATATGGGGTGCCCTGGCCCACGGTGGCGAACTGGTCATCGTGCCCTATGCCATCAGCCGCTCGCCGCAGGATTTCTACGAACTGCTCTGCGAGCGTGGCGTCACGGTGCTTAACCAGACACCCAGTGCCTTCCGTTCGCTGATCGCCGCGCAAGCCAGCAATGAACAGCCCAGCAGTGAACGGTCGCACTCGCTGCGCCAGGTGATCTTCGGTGGTGAGGCGCTGGATACCGCGCTGCTCAAGCCCTGGTACGCGCAAGTGCGCAATGCCGGTACGCAACTGGTGAACATGTACGGCATCACCGAAACCACGGTGCACGTCACTTACCGCGCCCTGACGCCAGCCGATGCCCAGGCCGGAGTGAGCCCGATCGGCCAGGCCCTGGCCGACCTGAGCATCTACGTGCTGGATGGCAACCGCGAGCCGCTGCCGGAAGGGGTGATCGGCGAGCTGTACGTCGGCGGTGCCGGCGTCGCACGCGGTTATTTGAACCGCCCTGAGCTGAACGCCGAACGCTTCATTCAGCACCCAACCTTGGGCCGCCTGTATCGCACTGGCGACCTGGCGCGCTGGTCGCTGGACGGCGAGCTGCAGTACTTGGGCCGTAACGACGACCAGGTGAAGATCCGTGGCTTCCGTATCGAACTGGGCGAAATCGAAGCGCAGCTACAGACCTGCGCTGGGGTGAGCGAAGCGGTAGTGATCGCCCGCGAGGATGTGCCTGGCGACAAACGCCTGGTGGCCTATGTGATGGGCGAGGGCGACCTGGACGCGGCCAGCCTGCGCAGCCAGTTGCAAACGCGTCTGGCTGAGCATTTGCTGCCCGCTGCCTACGTGGTGATGCAACAGTGGCCATTGACCGCCAACGGCAAACTGGATCGCAAAGCGCTGCCAGCGCCGGATGCTTCGGCATTGGCCAGCCGTGCCTATGAAGCGCCGCAGACCGACACCGAACGCGCCCTGGCGCAACTGTGGGCCGAGCTGCTGCAACTGGAGCAGGTGGGTCGCCATGATCACTTCTTCGAGCTGGGCGGCCACTCGCTGCTGGCGGTGAAACTGATCGAACGCATGCGTCAACAGGGTCTGAGCGCCGATGTGCGCGTACTGTTCAATCAGCCGACTCTGGCGGCCCTGGCGGCTGCGGTGGGCGCAGAGCAGACGCCGCAAGTCGAGGTGCCGCCTAACCTGATCCCGGCAGACTGCACGCAGATCACTCCCGAACTGCTGCCGCTGATCGAGCTGGATCAGGCGAGCATCGACCAGATCACCCGGGGCGTGCCGGGTGGGGCTGCCAACGTGCAGGACATCTACCCGCTGGCGCCGCTGCAGGAAGGCATCCTTTATCACCACCTGATCGCCGAGCAGGGTGACCCCTACCTGCAATACGCGTTGCTGGCCTTCGACAGCCGCACACGCCTGCAGCAGTTTGCCGATGCCCTGCAACAGGTGATCGACCACCACGACATCCTACGTACCGCGGTGCAGTGGGAAAACCTGGCTCAGCCGGTGCAAGTGGTGTGGCGTCAGGCGCCGCTGCCGGTGGAGCTGGTGACCTTGCCCGACGCTGCAGGCAGCGTGGCCGAGCGGCTGTGCGCCGCGCTGGATCCGCGCCAGCATCGCCTGGACCTGCGTCAGGCACCGCTGATGCATATCGGTTATGCCGAAGATGCCGAAAACGGCCGCTGGCTGGGCGTGCTGCGTTTCCATCATCTGGTCGACGATGCCACCTCGCTGAGCCGCATGGGCGATGACATCCAGGCCCTGCTGGCCGGCCAGGGCCGCCAGGCGCTGCCGACTCAGGTGCCGTACCGCAACTACGTGGCCCAGGCGCGCCTGGGGGTCAGCAACGCAGAGCACGAGGCGTTCTTCCGCGAGCAACTGGGCGACATCAGCGAGCCGACCCTGCCGTTCGGCCTGCGCGATGTACAAGGCGACGGCAGCGATATAGAAGAAGTCCGCCAGCCAGTCGCGGCACACCTGGCCGAGGCCCTGCGCCAGCAGGCCCGCCGCCTGGGTGTCAGCCTGGCCAGCCTGTACCACCTGGCCTGGGCGCAGGTGCTGGGCGCGCTTACCGGGCAGGCCGAGGTGGTGTTCGGTACGGTGCTCAGTGGCCGCCTGCAGGCCGGCGAAGGGTCCGACCGGGCCCTGGGCATGTTCATCAACACCTTGCCGCTGCGTGTCAGCCTGGCGGGTCACACGGTACAGCAGGGCGTTGCCGCGACTCACGCACGCCTCAACGCCTTGCTGGCCCACGAGCATGCCTCGCTGGTGCTGGCCCAGCGCTGCAGCGGCGTGGCCGGCAACGTGCCGCTGTTCAGTGCCTTGATCAACTACCGTCACACGGATGGCAGCGCTGGCGAAACCGCCGGTTGGGAAGGCATCAGCCTGCTCGAAGGCCAGGAACGCACCAACTACCCGCTGACCCTGTCGGTGGACGATGGCGGCAGCCAGTTCGCCTTTTCGGTCATGGCTCCGGCAGAAGTGGGCGCGGCACGCCTGTGCGGCTATGTCGAGCAGGCCCTGCGCGGCCTGGCCGAAGCGCTGGACGCAGCGCCAAGTCCGGCACTGAGCCAGCTGGGCATCGTGCCGGCAGCCGAGCGTCAGCGCCTGCTCTACGAATTCAACGCCACCGCCGCCGACTACCCGCGCCAGGCCACCCTGCAGGATCTGTTCGAGGCCCAGGTGCAGCGCACGCCG
>NZ_JBQLIX010000051.1:0-36355 GCF_052156495.1 Pseudomonas sp. NCHU5216
TTTCTTTTGCTTACTTTTCTTTGCGCAGTTCAAAGAAAAGTGAGTCGCCCGAGGGGGCGAAACCCGGAATATCTGAAAACACCCGAAGCGGCGTCCGGAACACCAAACCATGACAACAAGCACTCACACAAACTTGCCAGTCCGGTATCAACCAGGCATTCCCCCTGAAAACGCGATGAAAAAGTGCCCACTCTCGATGGCGGCCGTTACGCCACTCAGGGCCCTGGCCGCCGCGTTCAGGCGCAGGCGGCAGTGGGCAGGGCGCTGAGTGCGTCGCGCTCGGCCAGTATCTCGTTGGTATCGCCGTGAGTGTGTGGGCAGACGAAAGCCAGGCCGTGCAGGTCATGCCGCAACGGCAGCACGTGGCGAGGCGAAAAACCGCTGCGATGCAGTTGCCAGCCGCGTTGTGGCAGGTCTCGGGGCAGATCGCCCTGCAGCATTCCACCGAAGAACCCCAGGGCGCTCAGCTCCACGGACCATTGCTGACCGCTGTCGTGACGCAGCAGGGCTTGGCGCTGGGCGGGTGCCTGGCGGGGTTCGCTGCGTTTTTCCAGGCGCGTTAGTTGGTCGCGCAGCAGGCGCGTGCTGCCGAGGGCGCGCGTCGGCAGGGGCTGACCAGCGAGGAAGGGTTGGTAGAGGGCGGCGCAGGCTTCGCGGCGCTCGAACTGCACCAGATGATCGGCCTGGTGGACGATGGCGCAGTCGGCCTGGGCGCAGGCCGCTGCGAACTGGGCATGTTCCCAGGGCTGGGTGAAGTGATCGTGCTCGCCGGCCAGCACCAGGGTCGGGCAGCTCGGGTGCTGAACGAAGCCCTCGAATGCCAGAAGGCGCTGGCTGTTCTGCCGGTAGCGTTCGATATCTTGCGGGCTCAGGCGTTGGATCTGCCGCAACAGGGCCTTGCGAAAGGCCGGAGCGACGCCGCTATCCTGCAGGTGCATGGGGTTGAGCAGGCTGTTCACGGCGCCCTGGGCGAAGGCTTCTGTATGGCCTTCGTCGAGCAGGGCCAGGCCTTCTTCCAGCAACAGCCGCGAGCCTGGGCGGCCGAAGGCCGCGATACCGGCCAGCAGCAGACGGGCGCAGCGCTGTGGGTGGCGGGCGGCGAACAGTGTTGCCAGCGCCGAGCCATAGGACAGGCCAATGGGCATCAGCGGCGGCAGTTGCAGTTGCTCGGCGAAAGCGCCGATCAGGTCGGCGAGCTGCTGCAGGTTCAGTTCCGGGGCGAGTTGGCTATTGCCACCCTGGCTCGGCAGATCGAGGAGGATCACCGGATGCTGCGCCAGCAGCGCTTCCGCTTCGCTGGCGAAGGAGCGAAAGCTCTGGAAGGCGCCGCCCAGCAGCAGAACCGGCGTGCGCCGATCCTGTTCGTGCTGGGCGAAGGCGAGATAGTGCAGGTGCCAGCCATCGATCTGCAGGACGTCCGGCGCACTGTTGAGGATGGCTGCACTGTAGTGACTGCGATAGCGCATGCTGTGGCCTCCGGCAGGATTTATCGTTGTTGTGTCATGACTGGCCTTGCGCTGTGTGAGCGGCCTGGGATTGAAGGTAAACACTGTGGGTGGTTTTGTTTACCCAACCTTCGGGTGGCACCTGGCCATGGATGTCACCGTTACGGGCAGTCCCCTGCAATCATCGGCTTTGGCGCGTTACCGGCGCTGTTGGGCGAACGGTCTGTCTACCGGCCAGGTCGGCGAAACGGCTCGCTCGTGATCCTTATCGACCACTCGCCATGCGTGGCTGTGCGCCGAGGCGCCGGCGGGCTATAATCAGCCCCTTTTTTCAACCGTCAGACCTCCGCCGCCATGACCGAGTCCGTGCACGACTACATGACCCGCCTGGGCCAGGCTGCTCGCCAGGCATCAAAGGTGCTCGCCCGGGCCAGCACTGCGCAGAAGAATCGCGCCCTGCAGGCCGCCGCCAACGCCCTCGACGCCGCCCGCGCCGAGCTTGCCGCCGCCAACGAGCTGGATCTGGCTGCTGCCCGCGCCAGTGGTCTGGAGCCGGCCATGGTCGACCGTCTGGCGCTGACGCCCAAGGTCATCGACTCGATGATCGAAGGGCTGCGCCAGGTCGCCACGCTATCCGACCCGATCGGTGAGATCGAGGGCATGCGCTACCTGCCGTCTGGCATCCAGGTGGGCAAGATGCGCGTGCCGCTGGGCGTCATCGGCATCATCTACGAATCGCGGCCGAACGTGACCATCGATGCCGCCAGCCTGTGTCTGAAGTCCGGCAATGCCACGATTCTGCGTGGCGGCTCCGAAGCTATCCATTCCAACCAGGCGATTGCCCGTTGCATTCAGCAGGGCCTGGCCGAGGCCGATCTGCCGGCGGCTGCCGTGCAGGTGGTGGAAACCACCGACCGCGCCGCCGTCGGTGAGCTGATCAGCATGCCGGAGTTCGTCGACGTGATCGTGCCGCGTGGCGGCAAGGGGCTGATCGAGCGCATCAGTCGCGACGCCAAGGTGCCGGTGATCAAGCACCTGGATGGCGTCTGCCACGTTTATATCGATATCGCTGCCGACCTGGACAAGGCCATTCGCGTTGCTGACAACGCTAAGACTCAGCGCTATTCGCCGTGCAATGCCATGGAAACCCTGTTGGTGCATCAGGCCATCGCCGCGCGTGTACTGCCGCCGCTGGCCGCCATCTACCGCGACAAGGGCGTGGAGCTGCGTGGCGATGCCGCCACCCGTGAGCTACTCGGCAGCGACGTGCTGGAGGCGAGCGAGGACGACTGGTTCGCCGAGTACAACGCGCCGATCCTGGCCATTCGTATCGTCGAGTCGCTGGACACGGCCATCGAACACATCAACCACTACGGCTCGCAGCACACCGATTCGATCATCACCGAGAACTTCACGGACGCACGGCGCTTCCTCACCGAGGTGGATTCCGCTTCGGTGATGGTCAATGCCTCCACGCGCTTCGCCGATGGTTTCGAGTACGGCCTGGGCGCGGAGATCGGCATTTCCACCGACAAGCTGCATGCGCGTGGCCCGGTTGGCCTGGAAGGCCTGACCAGTCAGAAATACGTGGTTTTCGGCGATGGACACATACGCACATAAATGAATGGTCTTGGCGCCCGACGTATCGGCCTGCTCGGCGGTACCTTCAACCCTGTGCACATCGGGCATCTGCGTGCGGCGCTGGAAGTCGCCGAGTTCATGCAGCTCGACGAGCTGCGCCTGATCCCCAGCGCGCGCCCGCCGCACCGAGAGGCGCCGCAGGCCAGCGCCGAGCAGCGTCTGGCCATGGTCGAGCTGGCGGTAGCCGGCGAGTCGAGGCTATCGGTCGACGACCGCGAGCTGCGCCGGGATCGCCCGTCTTACACGGTCGACACCCTGGAGTCGGTGCGCAGCGAGTTGGCGGCGGACGATCAGTTGTTTCTGCTGGTCGGCTGGGACGCCTTTTGCGGGCTGCCAGGCTGGCACCGTTGGCAGGAACTGCTCGAACACTGCCACGTGCTGGTGCTGCAGCGGCCGGACGCCGACAGTGAAGCGCCCGAGGCGCTGCGCGACCTGCTGGCGGCCCGCAGCGTCAGCGATCCGCTGAGCCTGGCCGGGCCGGGCGGGCAGATCAGTTTCATCTGGCAGACACCATTGGCGGTGTCTGCCACCCAGATCCGGCAATTGCTGGCCAGTGGGAGATCGGCGCGTTATCTGCTGCCCGATGCGGTGCTGGCTTATATCCAGGCACACCAGTTGTACGGTGTGCCGAACGCTTGAGGCGTTGCGCGTGCGCGCACGCCCATTACATGAGGCAAACGAGTTACCTATGAAGAACCCGAACATGCCCAGCGAAGAGCTGGTCAAGATCACCGTCGCCGCGCTGGAAGAAATCAAGGCCAGCGACATCACCGTCATCGACGTCAAGGAAAAGACCAGCATCACCGATTTCATGGTGATCGCCAGCGGTAGTTCCAGCCGTCAGGTCAAGGCGCTGGTGGACAACGTACTGGAGAAGGTCAAGGAAAAGGGTGTGCGCGCCATCGGCAGCGAAGGCCTGGACAGCGGCGAGTGGGCACTGCTCGACCTGGGTGACATCGTCGTCCACGTCATGCTGCCCACCGCGCGCCAGTTCTACGACCTCGAGCGTCTGTGGCAGGGTGCCGAGCAGAGCCGCGCCCAGCACGGTGCCGAGTAAGCCGGTAGCATGCGCATCAAGCTGATCGCTGTCGGTTCGCGCATGCCGCGTTGGGTCGAGGAAGGCTGGCAGGAGTACGTCAAGCGTCTACCGGCCGAGTTGCCGCTGGAGCTGGTGGAAATCCCGCTGAACACCCGCGGCAAGAATGCCGACGTCAACCGCCTGATCCGTCAGGAGGGCGAGGCCATGCTGGCCAAGGTGCAGCCCGGGGAACGTATCGTCACGCTGGAAGTCCATGGCAAGCCGTGGAGTACCGAGCACTTGGCGGCCGAGCTGGATCGTTGGCGTCTGGATGCACGCACCGTCAACCTCATGGTCGGCGGCCCGGAAGGGCTGGCGCCGGAGGTCTGCGCGCGCAGTGAGCAGCGCTGGTCGTTGTCGCCCTTGACCTTGCCCCATCCGTTGGTGCGCATCCTCATCGGCGAGCAGATCTATCGGGCTTGGACCGTACTGTCCGGCCATCCTTATCACAAATAGTCAGTCGTAGCCGATGCCGCAGCCGATTCGCCTCAAGGATCACGAAAAGGACGCTCGCCTGGTCAAGCGCCGGGTGATCGTCGGGGGCGTGGTCGTCCTGCTGCTGACCTGCGTGCTGGTCGCGCGCATGTACTACCTGCAGGTGATCCAGTACGAGCATCACTCCACGCTGGCCGAGAACAACCGCATTCACGTGCAGCCGATTCCGCCTACTCGTGGGCTGATCTTCGACCGTAACGGGGTGATCATCGCCGATAACCGGCCCAGCTTCAGCTTGACCGTGACCCGTGAGCGGGCCGGCGACTGGCAGCAGGTGCTCGATACCGTGGTCGAAGTGCTGGAGCTCTCCGAGGATGACCGTGCGCTGTTCGAGCGCCGCGTGCGCCAGGGGCGCCGTCCCTTCGAGCCGGTGCCGATCCTGTTCGAGCTGAGCGAGGAGCAGATCGCCCGCGTGGCGGTGAACCAGTTCCGCCTGCCGGGCGTCGAGGTGGCGGCGCAGTTGGTGCGGCATTATCCGTTGCAGGAGCATTTCGCTCATTCGGTGGGCTATGTCGGGCGCATCAACGAGCAGGAGCTCAAGCGCCTGGATCCCACCGAGTATGCCGGCACCCACCATATCGGCAAGACCGGCATCGAGCGCTTCTACGAGAGCGAGCTGCACGGTGAGGTGGGCTACGAGGAGGTGGAAACCAACGCCCGTGGCCGCGTCCTGCGCGTGCTCAATCGCATCGACCCGAAACCGGGCAAGGACATCGTCCTGACCCTCGACGCTCACCTGCAGGAGGCTGCGGAGAAAGCCCTGGGCGGGCGCCGTGGCGCGGTAGTGGCGATCCAGCCGAAAACCGGCGAGGTGCTGGCCATGGTCAGCCAGCCCAGCTTCGACCCCAACCCTTTCGTCACCGGCATCAGCTTCAAGGCCTATGGCGAACTGCGCGACTCCATCGACCAGCCGCTGTACAACCGCGTGTTGCGCGGCCTCTATCCGCCAGGCTCGACGGTCAAGCCGATGGTGGCAGTGTCCGGCCTCGACGCCGGGGTGATCACCCCGCAGACCCGGGTATTCGACCCGGGTTACTACCAACTGCCCAACAACAGCCACAAATACCGCAACTGGAACCGCAGTGGCGATGGCTGGATCGATCTGGATCTGGCCATCGCTCGCTCCAACGACACCTACTTCTACGAGCTGGCGCACAAGATGGGCATCGATCGCCTGCACGACTACATGAGCCGCTTTGGCTTCGGCCAGCGCGTGTCCCTGGACATGTTCGAGGAGACGGCAGGGCTGATGCCTTCGCGTGACTGGAAGCGCGCTCGCTATCGCCAGCCCTGGTATCCCGGCGAAACCCTGATCCTCGGCATCGGCCAGGGCTACATGCAGACCACGCCGCTGCAACTGGCGCAGGCCACTAGCCTGATGGCTACTCGGGGCAAGTGGATTCGCCCGCATCTGGCCAAGAGCATCGATGGCACCCCTCCGGTGGATCCCAATCCCATTCCGGATATCGTCTTGCGTGATCCGAAATTCTGGGATTACGGCATCCATGGCATGGAGCAGGTGGTCAATGGCCCGCGTGGCACCGCGCGCAAGGTGGGCGCCAGTGCGGTCTATCGCATCGCTGGCAAGAGCGGTACGGCGCAGGTGGTGGCCATCCGCCAGGGCGAGAAATATGACCGCGAAAAATTGCAGGAACGTCATCGTGACCATGCCCTGTTCATCGGCTTCGCCCCGGTCGACAACCCGCAGATCGCCGTGTCGGTGATGGTGGAGAACGGCGAATCCGGCTCCGGTGTCGCCGCGCCCGTGGTCAAGGAGGTGATGGATGCCTGGCTGCTGGACGAGAACGGCCAGCTCAAGGCCGAGTACGTCACGCCGGAAAAAACCGAGGTCAGTCAGCAATGAAGGGCAATTTCGACCGTAACCTGTCCGACGAGGACGTGCTGCGTCGCCGCGCCACCCTGTTGCAGCGCATGCACATCGATGGCTGGTTGCTACTGTTGCTGCTGCTGCTCGGCGCCGGCAGCCTGTTCGTGCTCTATTCGGCCAGCGGCAAGAACGTCGACCTGCTGCTCAAGCAGGCTACATCCTTTGCGATCGGCATCGCGGCGGTCGTCGCCATTGCCCAGTTCGACCCGCGTTTCATGGCGCGCTGGGTGCCGCTTGGTTATCTGGTGGGCGTGGCGCTGCTGATGGTGGTGGAGGTGATGGGGCATACCGCGATGGGGGCCACGCGCTGGATCAACATCCCGGGGGTGATTCGTTTCCAGCCGGCGGAGTTCATGAAGATCATCATGCCCATGACTATCGCCTGGTACCTGGCGCGGCACAACCTGCCGCCACGCTTCAAGCACATCGTCATCAGCCTGGCCATGATCATCGTGCCGGTGGTGCTGATCGCCAAGCAGCCGGATCTGGGCACCTCGCTGCTGATTCTCGCTTCGGGTGGCTTCGTGGTGTTCATGGCCGGCCTGCAGTGGCGCTGGATCCTGGGGGCGGCGGCGGCGGTGGTGCCGATCGCCGTGGGCATGTGGTTCTTCCTCATGCATGACTACCAGAAGCGTCGCGTGCTGACCTTCCTCAATCCGGAGAGCGACCCGCTGGGCGCCGGCTGGAACATCATCCAGTCCAAGGCGGCCATCGGTTCCGGCGGTGTGCTGGGCAAGGGCTGGCTGCTGGGCACGCAGTCGCACCTGGATTTTTTGCCGGAAAGCCATACGGACTTTATCATTGCCGTGCTCGCCGAGGAGTTCGGCCTGGTGGGGGGCTGCCTGCTGCTGCTGCTGTACCTGCTACTGATTGCCCGTGGTCTGGTGATCACCGCGCAGGCGCAGACACTGTTCGGCAAATTGCTGGCTGGAGCCCTGACCATGACCTTCTTCGTCTACGTCTTCGTCAACATCGGCATGGTCAGTGGCTTGCTTCCCGTGGTGGGCGTGCCCTTGCCATTCATTAGTTACGGCGGAACCCATCTGGTGACGCTGTTGTCAGGCTTCGGAATATTGATGGCGATTCATACCCACAGGAAGTGGATCGCTCAGGTTTGATTTGGGGGTTTTGAGTTGATGCATGCACTGCGCAGTTGGGCCACCCGCAGCTTCATGGGCGCTGGCCTGGCCGGTTTGTTCGGCACCGCCATGCCGGTAATGGCCGCCGATTACGATGGCTCGCCGCAGGTTGCCGAGTTCATCACGGAAATGACCCGCGACTACGGCTTCGCCGGTGAACAACTGGTCAGCCTGTTCGCCGAGGTGCAGCGCAAGCAGGCGATTCTCGATGCCATTTCGCGCCCGGCCGAACGGGTCAAGCCCTGGAAGGAATACCGCCCGATCTTCATCACCGACAAGCGCGTGGCCAAGGGTGTCGAGTTCTGGAAGAACAACCAGGCCGCGCTGCAGAAGGCCGAGGCCGAATATGGTGTGCCGGCGCAGTTCATCGTCGCCATCATCGGTGTGGAAACCTTCTACGGTGGCAACACCGGCAGCTATCGGGTGATGGATGCCCTGTCCACGCTGGCCTTCGACTATCCGCCACGGGCGCCGTTCTTCCGCAAGGAGCTGCGTGAGTTCCTCATGCTGACCCGTGAAGAGCAGGTCGACCCGCTCACGCTCAAGGGCTCCTACGCCGGCGCCATGGGCCTGCCGCAGTTCATGCCGAGCAGCTTCCGCGCTTATGCGGTGGATTTCGACGGTGATGGCCACATCAATATCTGGAGCAATCCCACCGATGCCATCGGCAGTGTCGCCAGTTACTTCCAGCGCCATGGCTGGCAGGCTGGTGGGCCGGTGGCGAGCCGCGCTCAGGTCGATGGCGAGCATTATGCCGAAGGCCTGAGCGAAGGCCTCGACCCGGTGAAGAACGTGGGCGAACTGCGCGCCCTCGGCTGGCGCAGCAGCGATGTGCTGGCCGATGACGTGCCGGTGACCGCCTTCCGTCTGGAGGGTGCCGAAGGCGACGAATACTGGATGGGGTTGCCAAACTTCTATGTCATTACCCGCTACAATCGCAGCGTCATGTATGCGATGGCCGTCAATCAACTGGCCGAGCTGCTGGTGCAAGCACGGGGTAACCAATGAGTCTTTCCAGGAAACTGCTGCCGCTGGGCGTCTGTATAGCTGCTGCGTTGTTGCTCGCCAGTTGCTCGTCCAATCGTTCGGCGCAGCTGGTGGCTCAGTCGGGTCAGGCCGGCATTTCCGGGCCCGATGATTACGACCGCCCGCACCGCGATGGCGCGCCCTGGTGGGACGTGGACGTATCGAAGATCCACGACGCCATCCCCATGCCGCATTACGGCCCGGTCAAGGCCTCGCCCTATACCGTGCTGGGTAAGCAGTACTTCCCGATTCAGGATGCGCGCCGCTATTCGGCAGTCGGCCCGGCCTCCTGGTACGGCACCAAATTCCATGGTCAGGCCACCGCCAATGGCGAGACCTACGACCTGTACGGCATGACGGCGGCGCACAAGACCCTGCCATTGCCCAGCTACGTGCGGGTTACCAATCTGGAGAACGGCAAGAGCGTGATCCTGCGGGTCAACGACCGTGGGCCGTTCTACTCCGATCGCATCATCGACCTGTCCTTCGCCGCGGCGAAGAAGCTCGGCTATGCCGAGAAGGGCACGGCACGGGTCAAGGTCGAAGGCATCGACCCACACGAGTGGTGGGCGCAGCAGGGCCGTCCGGTGCCGCTGGTGCTGGCCAACAATCAGCCGGCCAAGGCCATCACCAGCAAGCCGGTGGTGCAGGCCATGCCGCAGGCCGTCGAGCAGTACTCGCCGCCGCCCGAGCAGCACGCTGCGGCCGTGGTGCCGGTGCAGATCGACGCAAAAAAAAACGATTCACTCGCAGCTTCTGGCCTGTATCTCCAAGTGGGAGCCTTCGCCAATCCGGACGCTGCGGAGCTACTCAAGGACAAGCTGAGCCAGACGACCCATGTGCCGGTGTTCATCAGCTCAGTGGTGCGCGACCAGCAGATACTGCATCGGGTGCGCCTGGGGCCGATCAGCAGCCAGGGCGAGGCTGAAAAGCTGCAGAACAATGTGCGCCTCGCCAACCTCGGGCAGCCGACGCTAGTGCGTGCGGACTGACTCGACCCGTCGGGCTCGATGAAGACGGCTTGCCCTTCTTCTCGGGCGCGATGGCACTAAACCGGCCTTGGCCGGACTAACCCACGGGTCGCCATCATTGGTGGCCGGGTAAGGCTCCTGCGGGGGCCGTTTCACAATCCACGCAACGACTTTCGAGAGACGGATGAATATCACCAGCTTCGCGCAACGTGCCTTCCTCTTCCTGACCCTGTTGGCTTCGCCACTGGTCTGGGCCAGCCCTCAGGTCGTCCCGGCTCCGCCGCAACTGGCGGCCACCGCCTATGTACTGATGGACGCCGCCACCGGCCAGGTGCTGGTGGGCGAGAACGCCGATGAGCGTCTGCCGCCGGCCAGCCTGACCAAACTGATGACCGCCTATATCGCCACCCTGGAAATCCGCAACGGCAAGATCGGCGAGAAGGACATGGTGACCATCAGCGAGCACGCCTGGCGTACTGGCGGTGCCGGCTCGGGTGGTTCCACCATGTTCCTCCCGGTCAACAGCCAGGCCAGCGTCGGTGATCTGCTGCACGGCATCATCATCCAGTCCGGCAACGACGCCAGCATCGCCCTGGCCGAGTACATCGCCGGCAGCGAGGACGCCTTCGCCGACATGATGAACGAGACCGCCAAGCGTCTGGGCATGAACAACAGCCACTTCATGAACGCCACCGGTCTGCCGGATCCGCAGCACTATTCCAGCGCTCATGACATGGCCATCTTGGCGCGCGCGATCATCAACGAAGATGCCGATCACTACGCCATCTATTCGCAGAAGGACTTCCTCTGGAACAACATCAAGCAGCCCAACCGTAACCTGCTGCTGTGGCGCGACAAGACCGTCGACGGTCTGAAGACCGGCCACACCCAGGAAGCCGGCTACTGCCTGGTGGCCTCTGCCGTGCGTGATGGTGCGCGCATGATCACCGCCGTGTTCGGTACCCACAGCGAGCAAGCCCGTGCCGCCGAGACGCAGAAGCTGCTGACCTACGGCTTCCGTTTCTTCGAGAGCCGCACCTTCTACCAGAAGGGCACCGAACTGGCCCAGGCTACCGTGTGGAAGGGCCAGAGCAGCAAGGTCAAGGCCGGTCTGGCGCAGGATCTGGCGCTGACCATGCCCAAGGGCCAGCTGGACAAGCTGCAGGCCAGCATGACCCTCAACCCGCAACTGATCGCCCCCATCGCCCAGGGCGAGGTGATCGGCAAGGTGGAGGTCAAGCTGGGTGACGAGGTGGTGCACAGCGCCGACCTGGTGGCGCTGGAGCCGGTCGAGGAGGGTGGCCTGCTGCGTCGCCTGTGGGACAGCATCAGGCTGTTCTTCTTCGGCCTGTTCAACTGATTTAGCTTGGCCGCTGCCACCCGCAGCGGCCTCTTTATGGACGGGCTTCGAGCCCGCTGATGTCATGACCGATACCGACGTTCAAGCCCCGAAAATCGAATTCCCCTGCGAGCGTTACCCGATCAAGGTGATCGGCACCGCGGGTGAAGGTTTCGCCGATCTGGTGATCGAAGTGATCCAGCGCCATGCGCCGGATCTGGATGCCTCTACACTGGTGCTGCGCGACAGCCGTAATGGCAACTTCCTCTCCGTGCAGGTACTGATCACCGCCACTGGTGTCGAGCAGTTGCAGGCGATTCATGCTGACCTGCGTGCCACCGGTCGCGTGCACATGGTGCTGTGACCGCCATGGCCGAGCTCGTCGTTCGTCATCTGGGCCTGGTGGAGTACCTGCCGACACTGGAGGCCATGCGCCAACTGACCCGCGAACGTGACGAGCACACGCCAGACGAGATCTGGCTGCTGCAGCACCCGAAAGTGTTCACCCAGGGCCAGGCCGGCAAGGCCGAGCACCTGCTGGCGCCGGGCGACATTCCGGTGGTGCAGGTGGAGCGTGGCGGCCAGGTGACCTATCACGGCCCTGGGCAACTGGTGGCCTACCTGATGCTCGACCTGCGCCGCCTCGATCTGGGGGTGCGCGAGCTGGTGACCACCATGGAGCAGAGCCTGGTCGAGCTGTTGGCCGGCTATGGTATCGAAGCGGCACCCAAGGCCGATGCCCCTGGCGTGTACGTGGCCGGCGACAAGATCGCCTCGCTGGGGTTGCGGGTCAGCCGTGGCTGCTCCTTCCACGGTCTGGCGCTGAACGTCGATATGGACATGACGCCCTTCCTGCGCATCAATCCTTGCGGCTACGCCGGGCTGAAGATGGTGCAGATGCGTGAGCTGCTGGCCACGCCGCCGGACTTCGACGAGGTTTCGCAACGGTTGGAACAGGTGCTGCGTGCCCGTTTGGGTTAGGTGTAGCAGACGGCTCGACGTCAGCGATTTCTCGGTGCGCGCAGCACACCCTACGGACGCTGGCCCTGTCGAGACACGCGTAGGGTGCGCCGTGCGCACCAATGAGGCCTCTGGCGGACTCTGCTGTCAGCAACGAAAAAGAGACGCCGAGGCGTCCCTTTCGTTTGTCGTGAAGAATCTGTCTCAGTTCAGGTTCAACGCCGGAATCAGGCTGCTGTCGACCTGCTGGCCTGGCACCGGCACGGGGGCGGCGAGGCCCAGGTTGTTCTTCTCGAACACCCGGTCGGCGCGGTAGCTGGAGCGTACCAGCGGGCCGGCGGCGACTTCCATGAAGCCTTTTTCCAGGCCGATATCACGGAAGCGGTTGAATTCTTCCGGGCTGACCCAGCGCTGCACCTTGAGGTGGTTGCGCGTGGGTTGCAGGTACTGGCCGAGGGTGAGGATGTCCACGCCGATGGCGCGCAGGTCATCCATGGTTTCCAGGATTTCCTCGTCCGTTTCGCCCAGGCCGAGCATCAGGCTGGTCTTGGTCAGCACCTCCGGGCGATGCTTCTTGGCATGCTCGAGCACCTTGAGGGTCTTCTCGTAGCCGGCGCGTGGGTCACGCACCGCATGGGTCAGGCGCTTGACCGTCTCGACGTTCTGCGCGAACACCTCGAGGCCGGAATCCACCACGCGCTCGATGGCCTGATGGTCGCCATCGAAGTCCGGCGTCAGGGCCTCGACCACCACCTGCGGGGTGTTCGCCTTGATCGCGCGCACGCAGGCTGCGTAATGGCTGGCGCCACCGTCATCGAGGTCATCGCGATCCACCGAAGTCAGCACGATGTAACGCAGGGCCATCAACTCCACCGACTTGGCGGTGTTCTGTGGCTCTTCCAGATCCAGCCAGCCATTGGGATTGCCGGTGTCCACGGCGCAGAAACGGCAGGCGCGGGTGCAGACCGAACCCATGAGCATGATGGTGGCAGTGCCGTTGGACCAGCATTCACCCATGTTCGGGCAATGCGATTCCTGGCACACGGTGCTCAGACGATGCTCGCCGACGTTGCGCTTGACCGCCTCGAAACGGCTACCGCCCGGCGCCTTGACCCGCAGCCATTTGGGCTTGGGCTCGAAGACCTGGGGCTCGGCCGAGGCGCGGCGCTTCTGACCATCCTTGATCGCGGTGATGCCTTGGGCGGTGCGGAATTTTTCGCCGCTGGCGACGGGTTTGGACGAGGAGGTGTCGGACATCGGAAATCTGGGCTCCGGTAGAGGCTCCGTGGGGCAATCGGCTTGTGGCCGCCGGGCAGTTTACCACAGCGGCTGGGGCCGGCGTTGCAGGCTCTCGTCGGCCCGTAGGGCATCCAAGGAGCTGGGAGCACGCTATCAGCGTTTGCGCAGGGTCTCGAGCAGCTCCGGGCTGGGGTAACCATCGGCGGGCTCGTTCAACTGCAGTTGCAGCATGCGGATGGCCTTGCGCGTATTGGCGCCGATGATGCCGTCGGCCGGGCCTGGGTCGAAGCCCTTGGCTGCCAGCAACTGCTGCAGCTCGATGCGCTCGCTACGGCCGAGTTGGCGTTCGTCGCGCGGCCAGCTTGCCTGAACCTCGGTGGGGTTGAGCAGGTTGTCGGAAAGCAGGCCGATGGCCAGGGCGTAAGAGGTGGAGTTGTTGTAGCGCAGGATGCTGCGGAAATTGTCCAGCAGCAGGAAGGCCGGGCCGCGATGGCCGGCCGGCAGTACCAGGGTGGCGCGGCTGTCGGCGGCGGCGCCCTTGGAACTGATGGCCGGGTACACCCCGAGGGCCTGCCACTCGGCCAGGGTGCGGCGCTGCTCGGGGTCGGCATGGAAGTAGTCGAACTGCTTGGGCAGCCGCACCTCGAAGCCCCAGGGTTGGCCAGGTTTCCAGCCGGAGGATTGCAGGTAATGGGCGGCCGAGGCCAGGGCATCGGTGGAAGAGTTCCACAGGTCGCGTTTGCCGTCGCCGTCGAAGTCCACCGCATGCTCGTTGTAGGTGGTGGGCATGAACTGGGTCTGGCCCATGGCGCCGGCCCAGGAGCCGACCATGCGCTCGCTGCTGATGTCGCCGTTCTGCAGGATCTGCAGGGCGGCCAGCAACTGGTTGCGCCAGAAAGCCTGCCGGCGCCCTTCGTAGGCCAGGGTGGCGAGCGAGCGAATCACGCTGTTACTGCCGATGTTGTTGCCGAAGTTGCTTTCCAGGCCCCAGATGGCCACCAGGATCGGCGCTTCGACGCCATAGCGCTGCTCGATCTTGCGCAGCACGACATTGTGCTGAGCCAGCAGCACACGGCCGCGACCAACGCGGCTGGCCGACACGGCGCCGTCGAGGTACTCCCAGATCGGCCGGGTGAATTCCGGCTGGCTGCTGTCGGCCCTCATCACCGCCGGGTCTGGCGTGATGCCCGCGAACACGCGATCAAACAGGGCGCCATCGATACCCGCGGCCACGGCTTCGCTACGCAGATTCTGGCGCCACTCGGCGAAGTCGAGCGCAGGTTGGGGCACATTGAGCAGCGGTGCGGGTGTGATGAGCGAAGGTGCCGTTGGCAGATTTTCCGCCGGGGCCTTGGCGCAGGCAGCCAGCAGCAACAGAGGGAGCAGAGCCAGGGTGCGGCGAGGAAGCTGGGGTAGCATGTCTATCTCGAGGCTTTTAAGCAGGCCTTTACCTTAGCATGCCCGGCAGGTTTTCTGGGGCCATCAGCGCGCTGAGCCACCCCATAAAGCAAGAAGCCTCCCAGTTACGGGAGGCTTCGCGGCGGTAGCTGCCTTTGCCTTTCTGTGGTCGTTCCTGGCGGGAGCGAAACAGTGGCTGGGCGATGATGGATTTGGCCTTGTTCGGTCGTTTGCCGGTTTTCTTGCTCATAGCATGTCCTCTGCTGTGCCTGCTTCATGTGCAGGCGCGCGGACTATGCGCCGCTGTACGGAAAATGTCCAGATTGCTGCTGGATCGGTGTAGGCGCGAGCTCTGCTCGCGAACCCTGGCAACCTGAAAGCTTCGCGAGCAGAGCTCGCTCCTACAAGGAAGCAGGCCGACAGGAGTCACAGGCGCAGGCGCTGTCCAGATAGCTGCAGGGTCAGCAGTGCGAGGTTGCTCCAGGGATCGCCTGCTGCCTGGCCCTTGATCTGCGCATCGATCTGCTGCGCCTGTTGCAGCAACTGCCCCCAGCGCTTGCTGCTGTGGCGATGCAGGGCCTTGGAGAGCAAGGGCCGGCGCTTGTCCCACACCGGCGGGCGGGCGCTGGCAAAGGCTTTCTCCAGTGGGATGCCCTGGGCGTGTTGGTGCGCCAGGCCGGCCAGCAGGCGCAGTTCGCGCGCCAGGGCCCAGAGGATCACCGGGGTTTCCACGCCTTCGCCACGCAGACCTTCGAGCATGCGCAGGGCGTGCGCTGCTTCGCCGTTGAGCGCCGCGTCGATCAGGCCGAAGACATCGAAGCGGGCACTGTCGGCCACGGCGGCCTGGACGGTTTCGGCATCCACCTGGTTGCCTTCGGCCAGCAGTTTGAGTTTCTCCACTTCCTGGGCGGCCGCCAGCAGGTTGCCTTCCACCCGTGCGGCGATCATGTCCAGCGCATCGGCGCTGGCGCTGAGACCGGCCTGGGCCAGGCGCTGGCGAATCCATTGCGGCAGTTGATGGGCGTCGATAGGCCAGATCTGGATGAACTGGGCGTCGGCGCCATCGATCAGCGCCTTGGCCCATTTGCTCTTCTGCGTACTGCCATCGAGCTTGGGCAGGCTGAGCAGCAGCACGGTGTCTTCCGGCGGACGGCGGAGGTATTCGAGCAGTGCACTGGCGCCCTTGTCACCGGGCTTGCCGGAGGGCAGGCGCAATTCCAGCAGGCGTTTCTCCGCGAACAGCGAGAGGCTGGCACCCGCTTGCAGCAGGTTACCCCAGTCGAAGTTGGCCTCGGCATTGAATACCTGGCGTTCGCCGAAGCCCTGCTGACGGCAGGCGTTGCGCACGGCATCGGCGGCTTCCTGGCACAGCAGCGGCTCGTCACCGCTGATGACGTAGACCGGGGCCAGGGCGCCTTGCAGATGCTTGCCGAGTTGGGCTGGGGAGAGCTTCATGAGTGGGCAAAGGCGGGCCGCTGGAGGCGGCCCGATAGCGTCACTGGCGCGGCAGTTCGATGGGGGACTGCAGCGGTGCCATTTGCGCCTCGCGTTCCTTGCGCGCCGCTTCTGCTGCCTCGGCTTCGGCCTTGGCGCGTGCTTCGGCGGTCTGCTGCAACTGGTCGAGCTGCTCGGGGGTGACCAGGCTCAGGCGCTGCACCAGTTGCTGGATCATCTCGCGGCGCAGTTCGCGACGCAGTTGCGCAGCTTCTTCGTCGGAACCGATGAGGTTGTTGCTGTCTTGCAGGTAGTAGTTCTGTACCTCGATCTCGTTGCTGGTCAGCAGCAGATCCTTGGCACCACGAATCTCGTACTCGATCTTCATGGTCAGCTCGTATTCGGCGTTGCGACCATTGCTGGTGTAGCTGGCGGCACGACGGTTCTCCGACTCGCGGCTGATCACCAGCTTGTAAGGTGCGCCGGCATAGACCTTGACGTCATTGTTCTCCAGAGCCTCGCGCACCAGCTTGACGGTGTCGCCATAGGCATTGCGTGCACTGACGTTCAGCTCGGTCAGGGCGAACTGGGTGCTGCCTGTGCCGCGCAGTTGAAAACCACAGGCGCTGAGCACTACGGCCAGGCCGATGACCAGCAGATTCCGTTTCATCATTATCAAATCCCCTTGGCGGATCGCGGCGCCACACGACGGTGGCGCCGAGCTTACATCAGTTGGCGACTATGTTGACCAGCTTGCCTGGCACCACGATGACCTTGCGAATGCTCAGGCCCTCGGTGAAGCGCAGGACGTTCTCGTTGGCACGGGCGGCGGCCTCGACTTCCTCGCGGGAGGCCGCTGCCGGCACCTCGATCTGCCCGCGCAGCTTGCCGTTGACTTGCACCACCAGGGTCAGGCTGTCCTGCACCAGGGCGGATTCGTCCACTTGTGGCCACTGCGCATCGATCACCGCATCGGCGTGACCCAGGCGCTGCCACAGCTCGTGGCTGATATGCGGCGTGATCGGCGCCAGCAGCAGGGTGACGATCTCCAGGCCTTCCTGCACCAGCGCACGATCCTGTTCGGTTGCGGTGGTGGCCTTTTCCAGCACGTTCATCAGGGTCATCACCTGGGCGACGGCGGTGTTGAACTTGTGATGCTGGCCGATATCGTTGCTGGCCTGCTTGATGGCCAGGTGAATGGCGCGGCGCACGGCCTTCTGCTCGTCGTTCAGGCTGGCGACATCCAGTTGGCCCGGCAGACCGGCGCTGACGTGGCCATGGGCCAGACGCCAGACGCGGCGCAGGAAGCGGTTGGCACCCTCGACACCGGCATCCGACCATTCGCAGCTCTGGTCGGGCGGCGAGGCGAACATCATGAACAGGCGGCAGGTGTCGGCGCCGTACTGGTCGATCATGGCCTGCGGGTCGACGCCGTTGTTCTTCGACTTGGACATCTTCTCGGTGCCGCCGATTTCCACCGGCAGTCCGTCGCTCTTGAGCTTGGCGCCGATGACCTTGGCCTTGGCGTCACGCTCGACTTCGACGTCGGCTGGGTTGAACCAGTCCTTGCCGCCGTTTTCCAGGGTGCGGTAGTAGGTCTCGGCCACCACCATGCCCTGGGTCAGCAGGTTCTTGAACGGCTCGTTGGAGCTGACCAGACCTTCGTCGCGCATCAGCTTGTGGAAGAAGCGCGCGTAGAGCAGGTGGAGGATGGCGTGCTCGATGCCGCCGATGTACTGATCCACAGGCAACCAGTGGTTGGCCGCAGCCGGGTCGACCATGCCTTTGTCGTAATTCGGGCTGGCGTAGCGGGCGAAGTACCAGGACGACTCGACGAAGGTGTCCATGGTGTCGGTTTCGCGCTTGGCCGGTGCGCCGCATTTCGGGCAGGTGCACTCGTAGAACTCGGGCATCTTCGCCAGCGGGCTGCCGGCGCCGTCCGGCACCACGTCTTCGGGCAGCACCACCGGCAACTGGTCTTCCGGTACCGGCACATCGCCGCAGGCGTCGCAGTGGATGATCGGGATGGGGCAGCCCCAGTAACGCTGGCGGCTGATGCCCCAGTCGCGCAGGCGGAACTGGGTCTTGCGCGCGCCATGTTCGCTGGCTTCCAGATCGCCGACTATGGCGTCGAAGGCGGCGCTGAAATCCAGGCCGTCATACTTGCCGGAGTTGATGGTGGTCAGGCCGGCCTTGTCGCCATACCAGTCCTGCCAGGTGCTGGCGTCGTAGTCCTTGCCTTCGCCGGTGTAGACCTGCTTGATCGGCAGGTCGTACTTGTTGGCGAACTCGAAGTCGCGCTCGTCATGCGCCGGCACGGCCATCACCGCGCCTTCGCCGTAGCCCCACAGCACGTAGTTGGCGACGAATACCGGCAGCTTGTCGCCGGTCAGCGGATGGATGACGAACTGGCCGGTGGCCAGGCCTTTCTTCTCCATGGTGGCCATATCGGCTTCCGCGACCGATCCAGCCTTGCACTCGGCGATAAAGGCGGCGATGGCCGGGTTGCCCTCGGCAGCGCGCTGGGCCAGCGGATGCTCGGCGGCCACGGCGACGTAGGTGGCACCCATCAGGGTGTCGGGGCGGGTGGAGTAGACCTTCAGCTGACCATCAATGCCGATGCTGGCGACGTCGTAGTCGAACACGATGTCGGCACCGAAGCTCTTGCCGATCCAGTTGCGCTGCATGGTCTTGACCTGCTCGGGCCAGCCTTCCAGCTCATCCAGGCTGCTCAGCAGCTCTTCGGCATAAGCGGTGATCTTGAAGTAGTACATCGGGATTTCGCGCTTCTCGATCAGCGCGCCCGAACGCCAGCCACGGCCGTCGATGACCTGCTCGTTGGCCAGTACGGTCTGATCCACCGGATCCCAGTTGACGGTGCCGTTCTTGCGGTAGATCACGCCCTTCTCGAACAAGCGGGTGAACAGCCACTGCTCCCAGCGGTAGTAGTCCGGCTTGCAGGTGGTGACTTCGCGCGTCCAATCGACGGCCAGGCCCAGCGATTTAAGCTGGGACTTCATGTAGGCGATGTTCTCGTAAGTCCACTTGGCCGGCGCCACCTGGTTCTTCATCGCGGCGTTTTCCGCCGGCATGCCGAAGGCGTCCCAGCCCATCGGCTGCAGCACGTTCTTGCCCTGCATGCGCTGGTAGCGGGCGATCACGTCACCGATGGTGTAGTTGCGCACATGCCCCATGTGTAGCTTGCCGCTGGGGTAGGGGAACATCGACAGGCAGTAGAAGGTGTCCTTGCCGGGCTGTTCGCTGACGACGAAGGAGTTCTGCGCGTCCCAGTGGGACTGCGCGGCGGCTTCTATTTCACGGGGCGAGTACTGTTCGTGCATGGCTCTGGCGCTGAAGGAATGGGGCTTGCGGAAAACGTCGTAGCATACATGAGCGCCGTCTATCGAGGGAAACCCAGATTGCACCTGGGCGCCGTTTGTCGCGGCGCGCGGCCTGCCTGCCGAGCTTCGCTAAGCTGGGGCAAAGAGCCTCATACCTGGGGCTTGTCGAGGTGCCGGATGGGCGATGCGCGAACCAGAGAACGAGGCGGTGATCCGTACGAGCGCTTGCTGCAACGGCTGGCCCTGGCACTCGATGAAGCCGAAACGGCCAGTACGTTGCGTGCGGAGAGGCGTGACGAGCTCGAGCTCAAGGGGCTGAGCAGCGCCGAGATGGAGCTGGTGCAGGCCTACCTCAATCGCGACATGAACTGGTTGCGCGGCTGGCATGCGGCTGCCGAGCAACTGGCGCTGCAGCATCAGCCCAGACGCGGCAGCAAGCCGGTTCATGGCAAGGCCAAGCCCAGATTGATGATCCGTCGCCATCTGCTGTATTGCGCTCTATGTGGTGCAGGCGTGAGCTGGCAGCGTCACCGAGGCGTGATGGCCTGCCAGGCCTGTGGCTCTCAGCTGTTCCGCAGCGGTAAACCTCGTTAGGCTGTGGGCATCCAGGAGAGATGCCCATGCCGATTCGCTACATTCTCAAACAATTGCTCATGCCGCCAGGCGTGCTTCTGCTGCTGATCCTGCTGGGTTGGTGGGCGCGCAAGCGCTTTCCTCGCCTGGCGACCAGTGCCTTCGTGCTGGGCTTGGGTGGGCTGTGGTTGATGAGCCTGCCCGCAGTGATGCAATGGAGCGCCAGCCTGCTCGAACGCGAGCCGGCGCTGGCCGAGGCGCAGTGGGCGGGCCTGGCGCAACGCGCCGATGCCATCGTGATACTGGGTGCCGGGCGTGAGCAGAACGATCCGGGCTGGGGTGGCACCGATCAACCCGGCCTGATGGCGTTAGAGCGCCTGCGCTACGCGGCGCGCCTGGCGCGGGCCTCGGGCCTGCCGCTGGCGGCGACCGGCGGCCTGCACTATGGCCAGCCGCCGAGCGAGGCCGCGCTGATGGCCGATGCCATGCAACGTGACTATGGGCTGGAGATTCGCTGGCTGGAAGAACGAAGCCGCACCACCTGGGAAAACGCCGTGCTCAGTGCCGAACTGCTGCAGGCTCAGGGCGTGCACCGCGTGGTTTTGGTCACCCAGGCCTGGCACATGCCGAGGGCGCGCTGGAGTTTCGAGCAGGCTGGTTTCGAGGTGATCACTGCGCCGATGGGCTATCTCAGCTTCGGCTATGAACGCCCCTTGGGCGGATGGTTGCCGGAATCGCGCGTGATCTGGCAAAGCAGCATGCTGCTCAACGAGGCGATCGGCTTATTGGCGTATCCCATCGTCTATGGGCGGGAAGCAGCTTCAAGCCTCAAGCCTCAAGCATCAAGCGGCAAGTAACAGCGAGTAGCTCGGATGCAATCCGGGGAAATCTGGCAGGGAATCCCCGGATTGCATCCGGGCTACACTGTCACGCTTGCAGCTTGCAGCTTGCAGCTTGCAGCTTGCAGCTTGCAGCCGCCCCTATACTGCTTTGGCCATGCGGCTGGCCAGCAGCGCCCAGCCCAGCAGGAGCGCGCAGAGCAGCGCCAGCGGCCAGTTGCGCCACTGCAGGTAGGGCGTCAGCCCCTGCATGGACTGCACTTCGCCATAGAGTACGGCCTGCTCGAACTGCGGCAGCCGCTTCTGTACCCGGCCGTAGGGATCGATCAGCACGGTGATGCCATTGTTGGTGGCACGGATCATCCAGCGGCCAGCCTCCAGAGCGCGCATCTGTGCCATCTGCAAATGCTGCAGCGGGCCGATGGAGGTGCCGAACCAGGCGTCGTTGCTCACGGTCAGGAGGATATCGCTCTGGGCCGCCATTTGCGCGGCGAACGCAGGGTAGACCACCTCGTAGCAGATATAGGGCGCGATGCGCTGCCCCTTGGCCAGCAGCGGCGGCTGGTCGGCCGGGCCAGGGGCGAAGTCGGACATTGGCAGGTCGAAGAAGGCGATCAGGCCGCGCAGCACGTCCTGTAGCGGCACGTACTCGCCGAAGGGCACCAGCTTCTGTTTGAGGTAAGTGCCCTGGCCTGCGCCGAAGCTGGTGATCGCGTTGTAGTAGTGCATCTCGCCGCGCGCGTTGGGCTGGCGTACCGGCACGCCGGTGATCAGGGCGCTGTCACGGTCACGGGCGAAGCGATCCATCACGCCGATATAGCCTTGCGCCTGATCCTTTAGCACGGGGATGGCGGTTTCCGGCCAGACCAGGATATCCACGGGCTTGGCGCTGAAACTGAGGTCGCGGTACAGCGCCAGTTGTGCGCTCAGTTGCGCTGGATCCCACTTGAGATTCTGCGCGACGTTGCCCTGGATCGCGGCGACCTTCAGCGGCTCGCCCTTGGGCGTCGTCCAGGGATGATCCTGCAGGGCGAGGCCGGCTCCCCAGGGCGCGACCAGCAATACCAGAGCGCAGGCATAGAAGGCCCGGCGTGGGCGCAAGGCATTGAGGTTGACGATCAGCGCCGCCGAGAGCGCCAGCACGAACGACAACAGCCACACCCCGCCCAGCGGTGCCAGCCCTGCCAGCGGGCCGCTGAGTTGGCTATAGCCGGCGTAGAGCCAGGGAAAACCGGTGAGGAACCAGCCACGGAACACTTCCTGCGCCACCCACAAGGCCGCGAAGGCCAGGGCATCGGCCAGTGGCGCCTCGCTGCGGCGGAACCAGCGCACCCAGACGGCCCCGAACAGGGCGAAGAACAGCCCCAGGCCGGCGACGAAACCCAGGGTCAGAAAGCCGGCCAGGGCAGGTGAAGCCGAGCCGTAGTCATGGATGCTGACATACACCCAGCTAACCCCCGAAGCGAACAAACCGAAGCCATAGCTCCAGCTACGCAGCGCCGCCTGGCCTGGGCGCAGTTCGCGCAGTCCATAATAGAGCAGGGCGATGGACATGACGGCCAGCGGCCAGATATCGAAGGGCGCCAGCGCCAGCGTGGTGAGCGCACCGCCGAGCATGGCGAGCAGATGGCCGGGCCAGCCCGGGCGGGTTATCCATTGCGGCATGGAAGCATCCTGGGGAGTCTGAGGTGGCGCAAGGGTAGAGTGGATCGGGGCGCGGGGAAAGCCTTCATGCAGCGCAGACAACCTGCGCTGCACACTCAGAACCCGGCGAAATGCAGATAGCTGGAGGTGATGGCATCGCCCCAGAGCAGGGCAATCCAGCCGGCGATGGCCAGGTAGGGGCCGAAGGGGATGGGCGTGCTGGTGTCACTGCCGCGCAGGCGCAGAAGGATCACCCCCAGCACCGCACCGACCAGGGACGACAGCAGGATGGTCAACGGCAGCACCTGCCAGCCGCCCCACGCGCCTATCATGGCCAGCAGCTTGAAGTCGCCATGACCCATGCCTTCCTTGCCGGTGATCAGCTTGAACAGCCAGTACACCGACCACAGGCTCAGGTAACCGGCAATGGCGCCCCAAAGGGCGTCTTCCAGGCTGGTGAACAGGCCGAAGTGGTTGACCATCAGGCCGAGCCAGAGCAGGGGCAGTACCAGCACGTCCGGCAGAATCTGGTGGTCGGCGTCGATCAAGCTCATCGCCAGCAGGCCCCAGCTCAATACCAGCATGGCTCCGGCCTGCCAGGTGAAACCGAAATGCCAGGCGATATAAGCCGAAAGCAGGCCGCAGGCCAGCTCCACAATGGGGTAACGCTTGCTGATGGCCGCCTTGCAGTTGGAACACTTGCCGCGCAGCGCCAGATAGCTGAGCAGCGGAACGTTCTCCCAGGGGCGAATCTCGTGACCGCAGTGCGGGCAACTGGAATTGGGCAGGATCAGGTTGAAGGTGGCCTGTCTGGGTTCGGCAGGCAACTCCAGTATCTCACGCGCCTGCTCTCGCCAATCGCGCTGCAGCATCAGCGGCAGGCGGTAGACCACTACATTGAGGAAGCTGCCGATCAACAGGCCCAGCAGCAGGGCGCAGCAAACGAAGGCCAGCGTGTGGCTGGCCAGGAAATCGAGCACCAGCATTTAAACCACGGAGCCCAGTTGGAATATCGGCAGGTACATGGCAATGATCAGGCCACCGACCAGTACCCCGAGCACGGCCATGATGATCGGCTCCATCAGGCTGGTGAGGCCATCGACCATATTGTCCACTTCCTCTTCATAGAAGGTGGCGACCTTGTCGAGCATCTCGTCCAGTGCGCCGGACTCCTCGCCGATGGCGGTCATCTGCACGGCCATGGAGGGGAAGGTGCCGGTAGTCTTCATCGAGAAGTTGAGTTGCATGCCGGTGGACACATCGGCCTTGATCTTGTTGGTCGCGGTCTTGAACACCACGTTGCCGGTCGCCCCGGAAACGGAATCCAGCGCGTCAACCAATGGTACACCGGCGGCGAAGGTGGTGGAGAGGGTGCGGGCAAAACGCGCCACGGCCGACTTATAGAGAATGTCGCCTACGATCGGAAGCTTGAGCACGGCGCGATCCACCGAGTCGCGGAACTTCTGCGAGCGCTTCATGGCTTCCTTGAAGGCAAAGGCCGCTGCGAAAATACCGATCAGGAAGATGAACCACCACTGCTGCAGAAACTGGGAAATACCAATCACCATCAGGGTGAAGGCAGGCAGTTCGGCACCGAAGTTGGCGAAGACCGACTCGAACTGCGGCACCACCTTGATCAGCAGGATGGCGGAGACGATGATGGCCACCACCACCACGGCGATGGGATAGTTCATCGCCTTCTTGATCTTGGCTTTGAGTGCCTCGGTTTTTTCCTTGTAGGTGGCGATGCGATCCAGCAGGTTTTCCAATGCGCCGGCCTGTTCACCGGACTCCACCAGGTTGCAATACAGTTCGTCGAAGTACTGCGGCTTCTTGCGCAGCGAGGCAGCAAAGCTGTTACCTGCGGCCACCTCCTGCTTCACTTCGTCCACCAGCTTGCGCATATTGGGGTTGTCGAAGCCCTCGGCAATGATGTCGAAGCTCTGCAGCAAGGGCACGCCGGCCTTCATCATGGTCGCCATCTGCCGGGTGAACAGGGCAATGTCCATGGGCTTGATCTTCTTGCCGCCACCGAAGGAAATGCCCGATTTCTTGCGCACCTTGGTCGGGTTGATGCCCTGCTTGCGCAGTTGCGCCTTGACCAGAGACGGGTTCTGCCCGTTGATCTCGCCTTTGACGACAGCGCCGCTTTTGTTCTTGCCTTCCCAGGTGAATACGCTGGTTTTCAGAGCTTTTGCCGCCATGGTTAATCCTTGGTTACGCGGTTGACTTCCTCAAGGCTGGTAACCCCTTGCATGGCCTTGAGCAAAGCGGAGGTGCGCAGATCATTGAAGCCGTCTTTACGCATCTGTGTGGCGATATCGATGGAGTTGCCTTCCTCCATGATAATGCGCTGCAGGTTGGGCGTGTTTTTAACCACTTCATAAATACCGACACGGCCCTTGTAACCGCCCTTGCAATTTTCGCAGCCAACCGGGCCGTAGATCTTGAAGGTGCCGATCTTGTCTTCGGGGAAGCCTTCAGCCAGCAGAGTTTCGCGCGGTACGTCCACTTCCTTCTTGCATTGGTTGCACAGCTTGCGCGCCAGGCGCTGGGCGATGATCAGGTTCACCGAGGTGGCGATATTGAAGGACGGCACACCCATGTTGCGCAGGCGTGTGAGGGTTTCCGCGGCGCTGTTGGTGTGCAGGGTGGACATCACCATGTGCCCGGTCTGCGCGGCCTTGACGGCGATGGAAGCGGTATCCAGGTCGCGAATCTCACCCACCATGATGATGTCTGGATCCTGACGCAGGAAGGCGCGTAGCGCCTGGGTGAAGTCCATGCCCTGCTTGGGGTTGACGTTGACCTGGTTGATGCCCTCGAGATTGATCTCCACCGGGTCTTCGGCGGTGGAGATATTTACATCCGGGGTATTGAGAATGTTCAGGCCGGTATAGAGCGATACCGTCTTGCCCGAACCGGTGGGGCCGGTGACCAGGATCATGCCCTGGGGTTGCTTGAGGGCATTCATATAGAGCTCTTTCTGCTCTTCCTCATAACCCAGGGCGTCGATACCCATCTGTGCGCTGGTGGGGTCGAGAATCCGCATCACGATCTTCTCGCCCCACAGGGTGGGCAATGTATTGACGCGAAAGTCGATGGCCTTGTTCTTTGATACACGCATCTTGATCCGGCCATCCTGCGGCTTGCGCCGCTCGGAGATATCCAGCGCTGCCATCACCTTGAGGCGCGCGGAAATGCGTGGTGCCAACTGGATGGGCGGGCGCGCTACTTCATGCAGGATGCCGTCGGTGCGAAAGCGAACGCGATAGGTCTTCTCATAGGGCTCGAAGTGCAGGTCGGAAGAGCCGCCCTTGATGGCATCCAGTAGCATCTTGTTGACGAAGCGCACCACCGGGGCGTCGTCGGCATCGGCTCCAGTCTCACCTACCTGTTTGTCATCGTCGACCGCCTCCACATCTAGGCCATCCAGATCGACATCGGCCAGATCCTCCATGGCACTATTGGTCGACTCGAAGAACTTGTCGATGGCATCGCCGAGCTTGTCATCCTCGACCAGTATGGCTTCGGTATTCAGACCGGTGCTGAACTGGATATCGGTGACGGCCTGGTGATTAGTGGGGTCGGAAAGCCCGACGAACAGCTTGTTGCCCCGCCGCCACAGCGGCAACACGCGGTGCTGGCGCACCAGCTTTTCGCTGACCAGGTCGCGTGGTTGACTTTCCTTGTCGATGGCATTGAGGTCGAAGAAGGATACGCCGAACTGCTCCGAGGCCAGCTCGGCCAGGGCGCGGCTCTTGACCAATTTGTTCTGCACCAGGTAGGTCACCAACGACAGCTTATTGCGCTGGGCCTGCTGCTGGGCCTGCTGGGCGGCCTTTTCGTCCATCAAGCCGGTTTGGGCTAGCTGCCTGGCCAGGCCGGAAAGGGAAATGCTGTCGTTCATCACGGGCTCCACAAACAATCCCTGCCTTATAGCCCAGTTGCAGGTGTACTGCCAAACCGCGTGAACAAGGGTGACGAAAAATGGCAGTTAGTGGCGTGGCCTGTACTGCGGTGCGTGCATGTGGCTCGATAAAGGCCTGTAGAAGAGGGGGGTGAAAGTTGGCACGCCCCGTGCTATCTCCTCTTTCAGGTCAATGGGCCTATTCAAATCTGGAGAGAATCATGAAAGCTCAAATGCAAAAGGGTTTTACCCTGATCGAATTGATGATTGTGGTTGCGATCATCGGTATTCTGGCTGCTATTGCTCTGCCTGCTTATCAGGACTACACCAAGCGTGCTCGTGGCTCCGAAATGGTTGTGGCCACAGCTCCTTTCAAGTTGGGTGTAACTGAGTGCGTGCAGAGTGGTGGTTGCCTAACTGGTAGTAACATTGATATTCCTTCTTCTGCCGCTAGTCGTGCTGTGCTCTCTGTTCCAGCGGATGTGGCTTCCGGTTCTGCTCCTGCTAATGCTCAGTATGCGAGCATTGCCTTGGGGACTACGGGGCAGATTACAGTAACTCCGAAGACTACGAATGGTTTTGCTAATACTGATACTTTTATTTTGACGCCTACTCATAATGGTGGTGGCTCGATCAGTTGGGCTGCTTCAGGTGGTTGCGTTACCAATGGTTGGTGCAAAACCAAGTAATTAGCGTGATGCGCTATCAACGGGAGGATTGTCCTCCCGTTTTTTTTGAGTAGGAGAAATCGTGTTGTATCTTCTTGGTTTCTTGATCGGGGGACTGCCTTTCGTTCTACCATTGCGGGATTATCCTGACGGCGATTTCTACTCTGACGCTCTGGCTGTGCTCTTGGGGTTGTGTCTGATTCTTCTGGCAGGGCGGCGTATTGCACTATCTGGTGGGGCTATTATTCTCGCCAGCTTCGTCGTAGTGGCTGCGTTTGTCGGCGACGAACGGAGTTACTATTACCAGAGTTGGCTGGTGCCGCTGGTTGTAATTTCGTTGTTGGGTATCTTTCATGCAGTACTTGCCGGGCAGGAGTACCCTGGCCGCCTGCGTTTCTTGCATGGATGTCTTTGGGGTGTGGTGGCAGGGGGATGCTTTAATCTGTTCGTCAGTTTTTTTCAGATGCTTGGCTGGGTTGATTATATCTCTTTCCTGGTATTTCCGGGGGGGCGTGAGGTGTATGGAAATTTTGGGCAGCGCAATAATTTTTCAACCTATATGTTGATGTTTTCTATTGTTGTTTGTGGTATGGCTTCTCAGCGGCGGATCAATATATTTTTCTCTGCTTTTGTTTTGGTTGGCGTGGCTGTGGTTCTGGCTTATGCTGGTTCTCGTATGGTTTTGGTTGCAGTCTTGCTGATTATGCTTGTAGCGCTGCTTATCGGAATGTTGCGTGGCTGGCATGGTGCTGAGGCCGCTATGGTGGGGAGCTACGCCTTGTTCGTATGTTCTCTGTCGGTATGCTTGCTGTTGTTTTGGTTGGTAGATGTTGGTGGTTCTTCACGTATTTCCATTACTGGAGATGTTTCTCGCTTGCAGGAATGGGCGAAAGCCTGGCGTATTTTTTTAGATCACCCCTGGGGTGTGGGGTATGGTAATTATGCAAAATATAGTTTTATTTATCAGGTTGATTCTGGGATGCCGAGTCAGATAACTTGGTCTCATGCACATAATATATTTTTTCAATTTCTGGTTGAGTTGGGTTTGTGGATCTTTCCGTTAGCGGTATTGACGTTTTGGGTCTTTTTTTTGACGCTAAAGAATTGCCTGGCTCATGGGGTTGATGGGCTTGTTGTTGGTGGTGCTCTTCTGTTTGTGGCAGTGCATAGCCTGCTAGAGTATCCTCTTTGGTATATGAACTTTCTGGTCTTGTTCTTGGCGTTTTTTGCGGTTTATTCTCCGGTTTGGAAGGTGTTGTATGTCAGCTCCCTAAGGTGGGGGGCTTTGGCTTGTATGTTTATAGGTGTATGGATTACCTATCTATATATCTCGCTGCCTGGCTATCGCTATCCCGTCAAAGATATGCGGCTGAATTTGCAGCGTATGGAAAGCCTGATAGGGCTCTCCCTGAATCCTGTGCTGGGCTGGTCGGCGGACAAAGTGCTGCTTGAGTATTTGGTAGTGGATGATGGCCCTGAGTGGGAGTTTAAAATGTGCAAGGCGGTGTTCATGTCGGTAAAGGAGCCTCTATATCCCTACCTGGAACGTATAGCTCTTCTGGCGCTGGTACGGCAAGACTTCGATTTTGCTTCCATGGTGCTCAAGAGCAGGTATGCGGTGTACCCGCAACTGCCCGATGATTACTTGACGGCAAATATTCGCTGGCTATGGCCGCAACGTGCGGATGACTATTTAGAGAAGATTGCTTTAGAGCGACAGGCCGGCTTTCCTGATTATCAGCCTTATAGGCTAACTATACCGGTGTTTTGCGAGGCTTATCGTTGACTATATGTGGCGAGGAATCACCGTGCGTGTAGACTTGGTGGTTGTAGGGATCTACAACGCCAACCTCATCGACAAATCCACCGCCTTCACATCCTTGGTCAACGTCCCCAGCGAGATATAGTCCACCCCTGTCTCGGCGATGGTGCGCAAGGTACTGTCATTGATACCGCCCGAGGCTTCCAGTTTGGCGCGGCCTGCGTTCAGGCGTACGGCTTCGCGCATATCGTCCAATGACAGTTCGTCGAGCATGACGATATCGGCGCCGGCTTCCAGGGCTTCTCGCAGTTCTTCCAGGCTTTCCACTTCCACTTCCACCGGCTTGCCCGGGGCGATCTGATGGGCGCTGCTGATGGCCTGGGCGATGCCGCCGCAGGCGGCGATGTGGTTTTCCTTGATTAGGAAGGCGTCGTACAGGCCTATGCGGTGGTTGTGGCAGCCGCCACAGGTGACGGCGTATTTCTGCGCCAGGCGCAGGCCGGGCAGGGTCTTGCGGGTGTCCAGCAGTTTCACCTGGGTGCCGTCGACCAGGTCGGCGTAGTGGCGGCAGCGGGTGGCCACGGCCGACAGGGTTTGCAGGAAGTTCAGGGCGCTGCGCTCGCCGCTGAGCAGGGCGCGCGCCGGGCCTTCGAGGCTGAACAGGGTCTGGTCGGCGTTGACCCGGTCGCCGTCCTGCACCTGCCAGTGCACCGCCACACGCGGGTCGAGCTGGCGGAACACGGCGTCGACCCAGGCGGTACCGCAGATCACCGCTGCCTCGCGGGTGATGACGCGGGCGCTGGCCAGGCGTTCGGCGGGAATCAATTGCGCGGTGATGTCACCGCTGCCGATGTCTTCGGCCAGGGCGCGGCGGACATTGGCTTCGATTTCGCTGCCGAGGTCGGCGAGGGTCAGGTTGGGCATGGTCGGCTCCGTGTTGGGCGAGCGGCGATTATAAAGGCGGTCGAACCTGGGGCAATGCTCCGTTGTCCATGCAGGCAGGGGATTCGACTGCATCGCAGCTCCAGCGCCGCATGCAGGCCATGTGGTATCGCGAAAGAGGCGATCTGTGAAGCGCATCATGGAAGTGGCAAAAATGAGCTTGGTATGTCGCACAGGCTCCCTATAATGCATTCATTCCGTTTATTTTGACGCCATATCGTTGACGTTACGAATAAGGCGCGGTTGCTGCTGTGCAGACCAGAGGCCCGAACGGGCAGTCTGCAGGAGACTAGAATGAAGACCGACGCGAACGTGGTGCCGTTGAACAAGGCCGCCGCTGCGCAATCGCCAACTTCGCCGGTAGGAAGACTGCCCGTGGCGCTGATTCAGGTACGTGACAAGGCCGCGCAACAGCTCAAGCAGAATCTGCAGAGCCTGTTCGACAACGCTGACGATACCCTCTTCGAGATGGCGGATCGGGCGACCAGCAATTCCGAGCAGAATGCCTTCTTCGAGGCCATGCGCGATCTGCGCCTCAAGCGCAAGAGCATCGAGCGGGTGTTCCTGCAGAAGATCTTCGAGGCCTTCGTCAATCTCAACCAGTACGAGATCGGCAAGCCGCAGCCGGCGCTGGACACGGTGTCCTTCGACAGCCTGAGCCTGGTGCAGAACGATGACCTGGAAGAAACCGTGGCCATGGATGCCATGATTTCCCGCGTCATGAGCCACGACGCCATGGCCCTCGGTCATCTCACCACGCGTCTCAATGCGCTGGTCAGCCGCAAACTCGATGACAAGAGCAATCCGTTGGGGCCGACTTCGCTCTGCGAATGCTTCCTCGATGCCTGCGGTGGCCTGGGCGTGGAGATCAAGGTCAAGCTGATCATCCTCAAACTGTTCGAGAAGTACGTGCTCGGCAGTTGCGACACCCTGTATGCCGAGGCCAATCAGGTGCTGGTCGGCGCGGGTGTGTTGCCGGAGCTGCGTTCGGCACCGTCACGCCGGTCGAACCGTCCAGCAGCGGGAGCGACCCGGACGCATGCGAGCGAAGAGGACGGCGTTGTGAGCAGCGATGAGGGCGTGCAGGAGGTTTTCGGCGCGCTGCAGGAGTTGCTCGCCGAGGCGCGTGGCACGGCCATGACTCCGCGTGCGGCAACGAGCAATGCCCTGCCGATTTCCAGCAATGACCTGATGCGCCTGCTTTCGCACCTGCAGCAGCGTGCGCCAGCCCAGGCCGAGCCCGACGACTTCGACCTGCGCCCTCAGCTCGAACGACTGCTGGCGCGGGCCAGTGCCAAGAGTGGCAAGACCCGTGTGGTCGGTGAAGTCGACGAGGATGTGATCAATCTGGTGTCCATGCTCTTCGAGTTCATTCTCGACGACCGTACCCTGCCGGACTCGCTCAAGGCGCTGATCGCGCGCCTGCAGATTCCTATGCTCAAGGTGGCGGTGTTGGACAAGACCTTCTTCAGCCGGGGCAGCCACCCGGCTCGGCGCCTTCTCAACGAGATCGCCTCGGCGGCCATGGGCTGGGTCGATCAGGACGATGTGCAGCGCGACAGCCTCTATCAGCGTATCGAACAGGTGGTGCAGCGCCTGCTCAACGATTTCGTCGACGATCCGGCAATTTTTTCCGAACTGCTGGCGGACTTCATGGCCTTCACCGGCGATGAGCGGCGCCGCAGCGAGCTGCTCGAACAGCGTACCCGTGATGCCGAGGAAGGCAGCGCCAAGGCCGAGCTGGCCCGCCGCGAGGTGGAGCAGGCCCTAAACGAGCGGCTGTTGGGCAAGGTGCTGCCGGAGGTGGTGGTGCGCCTGCTGCAGGAGGCCTGGAGCAAGGTGCTGATGCTCACCTGCCTCAAGCACGGTACGGCTTCAGCGCAGTGGCAGGCCGCTTTGCAGACCATGGATGATCTGGTGTGGAGCGTAGAGCCGCATGAGGATGCCGAGGATCGCCAGCGTCTGCTGGAGCTGGTGCCCAGCCTGCTCAAATCGCTGCGTGAGGGAATGAGCAGCGCGGCCTTCGATCCTTTCTCCACCAGCGAATTCTTCAGTCAGTTGGAAGTGCTGCACGTGCAGGCTTTCCAGCGCTTCAAGCGGGCGACGCTGGAGGAGCAGGACGCTGCCGTGGCCGAACAGGCGGCGGACACTCCCGTGCAGGGTGGCGAACCCGCTGCCGAGACGCCGGCCATGGTCGAGGTGGTCGAGGAGATCGTCCTGCTGGCGCCGGGGCAGGCCCGTCTGGAAGAGCCCGAGCCGGTGCTGCCTGAGGATGACGAGGCGTTCCGCCAGGTCGACAGTCTGCGCGTCGGCAGTTGGGTCGAGTTCCAGGAAGACGATGAGCACAAACTGCGCTGCAAGCTGGCGGCTATCATCAAGCCGATCGGCAAGTACGTATTCGTCAATCGCACCGGCATGAAGGTGCTGGAGAAGACCCGTATTGGCCTGGCCGTGGAGTTCCGCCGCAACAGCATTCGCCTGCTGGACGATGCCTTGCTGTTCGACCGGGCGCTGGAGTCGGTGATCGGCAACCTGCGGCGCTTGAAGAACGCCTGATCGCTTCGTGCCAGGGGCCTGCTTGCCCCTGGCGACCTCGGTTGGCTGCCCTCGCTGCCAGCGCCGCTTCCTTTACCCCGCATTGCTGCTCTAGAGTGTTAGCTCGCTCAGGAGCACTCTATGCAGCTAGACGCCGCGACCGGCTGGTTTCGGGGTATTCGTCATTGCCCCTCACCCAATTTCAATGCGCGCCCGCAGGGGGAGATTTCCTTGCTGGTGGTGCACAACATCAGCCTGCCGCCGGGGCAGTTTGGTACCGGCAAGGTGATGGAATTCTTCCAGAATCGTCTGCCGCTGCACGAGCATCCCTTCTTCGCGGAAATAGCCAGCCTGCGCGTCTCCGCGCATTTCTTCATCGAGCGCGATGGCGCGCTGACCCAGTTCGTTTCCTGCCTCGATCGTGCCTGGCATGCCGGCGTTTCCTGCTTCGCCGGGCGGGAGAACTGTAACGATTTTTCTCTGGGCGTGGAGCTCGAGGGCACCGATGAACTGCCATACACCGATGCGCAGTATGTTTGCCTGAGCGAGCTGACCCGGCAGTTGCTGTCGGCCTATCCCGAGCTGGATCTCGCCCGTATCGCCGGGCATTGCGACATCGCCCCCGAGCGCAAGAGCGATCCGGGGCCGGCATTCGATTGGGCGCGTTTTCGCGCCGACCTCTGCAGTGGTAAAGGAGTGCAACCATGAGTTTTCTGGTGATCGTGCTGGTGCTTTGGGTCGAGAAGTTCTCGGCAATGCGCCAGCGTATCCAGCAGGACGGGGCCTGGCTGGCGCGCCTGCACGCCCTGGAGCGCAGTGGCTGGCGGCAATCGCCCTGGCTGCTGCTTGGCCTGCTGGTGCTGCTACCGGTGCTGGCTCTGGGGCTGTTGTTGTGGCTGGTTCAGCCGGTGCTCTACGGCCTGCTGACGCTTGCGCTGCACTTGCTGGTGCTGATCTACAGCCTGGGCCGGGGCGACGTGCTGGCGGCGCTGGGGCCGTTCCGCGATGCCTGGCGGCGTGAGGACGGTCAGGCGGCCTACCATGCTGTCGAGCGGGATCTGGGCTTGCAGCCCGAGGAAGGCCCGGCGTTGCTGGAGCAGGTGCAGGGCTATCTGCTATGGCAGTCCTATCAGAGTTTCTTCGCGGTGATCTTCTGGTACCTGCTGCTCGGGCCACTGGCCGCGCTGGCCTACCGTCTGCTTGCATTGGCGGCCGAGCAGGCCGAGTTGCCAGCCTTGCGTGAGCGCGCTGGGCAGCTGCGCCATGCCTTCGACTGGTTGCCAGTACGGGTGCTGGCCTCCAGCTTCGCCTTGGTGGGCAACTTCGTGGCGGTCAGTCGTGCGCTGTTGCATGAGCTGCTGAGCTGGGACATCTCCGCTGCGCAACTGGTCAGCAAGGCCGGGCGTGCTGCAGGTGAGGTGTCGGCCCCCGAACTGGGCGAACGAGGTGTGGCGACGCTAGACGAACTTTGGCAATTGCTGATTCGTGCCGCGGTGGTCTGGTATGCCGGTTATGCGTTGTGGGTGTTGCTGGTTTGAGGCGGGTGGCCTTGCGCCATGTGCTTAACTTTAAGTTACACAGCAGGTGGTCGATAAGGGTTATAACAGCCAGGCCTGCCTAGGCTTGAGGATCAGGCTAGTAGCAGGGCGTAATGTGGTGAGCTCCAGGGGGCGATCACCATGCCTTGAGACCAATAACAACACAAGGGCCGAGGGAGACGTCTAGTGAAGACTCTGTTGTATCCTGCCATCGCGCTGATGAACCGCCTCAGCTTCGGCATGAAGTTCAGCCTGATCAGCGTTCTGTTCTTCCTGCCCATGCTGGTCACCAATTTCTATCTGGTGCGCGATTCCTACCAGCAGTTCGTCGGCACCCGCAGCGCGCTGGAGAGTATCGAGCTGCTGGGCAACAGCCTTCAGGTGCGCCGTGAACTGCAGGATCTCAACGACCTGGTGCAGATCAACGCGATGATTGGTCAGTCTGGTCAGGCAGGAGATCTCGAAGGGCGTATCGGCAAGCTGCAGCAGACCATCATCGCCCAGCTAGAGGGGCTCGCCGCCGTGAGCCGCGATCCCGAGCAGGCGGCGGAGTTCGTCGCCAAGCGCGACGAGCTGCTCGACGAGCTCAAGCGTGCCGCTGGCGAAAGCTCGCTGCAAACCAAGACCGTGATGACCGAGCGCCTGCTCAACGCCTCCCAGGTACTGGTCAAACTGGTGGCCAGTCAGTCCGGGCTGAGCCAGGATCCGTACCGGCAGATCCGCCAGATCAGCGAGCTGCTCACCAACGTCACGCCACAGGTGACCAGCGTGCTCAGCGAGGGGCGCGCCATCGGTTCCTATTCGTTGGGGCAGGGGTTTCTCAACTCGGCTGCCAGCACCCGGTTCGATGAAATCCTCCTGCAACTGGAAAAACTGCACGCCGAATACGGCTTGAATCTGCAGCAAAGCGTGGCCGGCAAGGTGGCGGAGTTCGATGGGCTGGGGGAGATGGCTGCGGCGAGCCTGCAAACGCTCAAGGACACGCCGGCGCTGTTCGAGGATCAGGTGGTGATCGCCGACAGCCTGGATACCCCCTGGAATCAGTTCTACGATCAGGTCAGTCAGGAAATGGCCAAGACCTATGCGCTCAACGATGGCCTGCTGGCGTATCTGGACACGCAGTTGAGCGAGCGGCTGGCAGACAATCGGGCGCAGATGGTGCTGCTGGTGGTGGCACTGGTGCTGGTGTTCCTGGCGGTGGTCTACCTGTACAGCGGTTTCTATGTCTCCACCCGCAGCACCCTCAAGAACCTCGGGCGGGTGATGGATCAGGTGGCGGCCGGTGACATGACCGTCAGCTTCCAGGCGCAGAGCCGCGATGAGCTCGGGGAGTTGGGCCAGGTATTCAACCAGACGGTGATGCGCGTTCACGACCTGATCGAGCGCGTCGGGCAGACGGTGAGCGAAGTGGAGGGCCAGGCCAGCCGCGTCGAGCAGGTGTCCGGGCAGAGCAACCAGGCGGTGGCCAGCCAGCGTATGCAGATCGAGCAGGTGGCCACGGCAATGAACCAGATGTCCGCCACTGCCCAGGAAGTGGCGCGCAGTGCCGCTGCAGCAGTGGGCAGTGCGCAGAGCGTCAACCAGGAGTCGGTTAGTGGCCGGGCGCTGGTCGAGGCACAGGTGGGCAATATCCAGCGCCTGGCCGATGAGATCGAGCAGGCGGTTCAGGTAATCAACCAGCTCGCCAGCGACAGTGCTTCGATCAGCCAGGTGTTGGATGTGATCAAGAGCATCGCCGAGCAGACCAACCTGCTGGCGCTCAATGCCGCCATCGAGGCCGCGCGGGCAGGCGAGCAGGGCCGTGGTTTCGCCGTGGTGGCGGACGAGGTGCGCAACCTGGCCAAGCGCACGCAGCAGTCCACCGCGGAAATCGAAGGCATGATCGGCAAGCTGCAGAGCGGCGTAGGGGCGGCGGTGAAGGCCATGAGCACCAGCCATGACAAGGCCGAAAGCACGGTCAACGAGTCGGGCAAGGTGCAGCAGGCGTTGGAGAACATCCTCGGTGCCGTGGGCATGATCGTCGACCAGAACCAGCAGATCGCCGCGGCCGCCGAGCAGCAGACCGCCGTGGCTCATGACATCGACGAGAATATCGTGCGCATCAACCAGGTTGGCGAGCGTACCGCCGAGGGGGCCAGCCAGACCGAGCAGGCCAGCCACGAGCTGACCAGCCTGGTGTCGCGCTTGCGGCAGCTGATCGGTGCGTTCCGCGTTTAACCGGCCGTGCGGGTGCGAACGGGCGGCGTTGCGCCTCGTTCGCAGATAAATCCGCTCCTACAGGTCGCGGCGTAGCCGGATGCAATCCTCTTATTTCCGGTTCTTCGCATTTTTGGGGGGAGTGCTTGGTTGATACCGGACTGGCAAGTTTGTGTGTTGTTTTCGGTGTTCAAGCTGCTTATCGGCGTTCTGCTGATGTTTTTGGTTTCGCCCTCCCGGGCGAGTCACTTTTGCGGGCAAAAGTAACCAAAACCCACCGCCCGGTCATCCGGCCCTGGCTGCGCCAGGGTTCGCTCACTCCATCGTCGCTCCAGAGGCCCGCCGCGGTGGGCC
>NZ_JBQLIX010000052.1:0-36025 GCF_052156495.1 Pseudomonas sp. NCHU5216
CTTTTGCTTACTTTTCTTTGCGCTGGGCGGCAATCCGATTTCAAAGAAAAGTGAGTCGCCCGAGGGGGCGAAACCCGAACTATCTGAACACCGCAGCGGCGTCCAGAAAGCCAAACAAACACACAAACTTGCCAGTCCGGTGTCAAGACCACGACAGACTGAACTCCCCATGATTCCGCAAAGAAAAAAGCGCAGCCGAAGCTGCGCTCTGTGTTCTCACCGTCTGCCACTCAGCGGCTGGCCAGATTGCTCAGTACTCGAGGGCTGGCCAACTCACCGGCAATTGCCAGCAAGCCAACGGCACCAGCGATCCAGTACCAATGCAGCACCGGATCGAACAGCAGCCAACCCAGGGCGTGCAGGAATACCACCAGAATCAGCACCGGGCTGACGTAACGCACCATGAACAGCCACAAGGCATAACCGGCCGGCGGCAGATTCAGCTCGTCACGCATGATCTCGCTGCGCAGCGCATAGCCGGCCAGCACCACCATGAAGATGCCACCCAGCGGCATCATCCAGCGCGAGGTCAGGTAGTCCAGCCAGTCGAAGAAGTTCTTGCCCAACGGCGTCCAGCCCGCCATCAGGTTGAACGAGAGCATCGCCAGCAGGCTGATCACCAGCAGCACCGCACCAGAGGCCATGGCCGCACGCAGCCGGCTGATGCCGTGTTTCTCGTTCAGGTAGGCGACCGTGGCTTCGATCATGGAGATGGCCGAAGTGAGCGCGGCGATCGACACCATGGCGAAGAACAGCACGCCGAACGCGGTGCCGAAGGGCATCTGCTGGAAGGCCAGCGGCAGGCTCATGAAGATCAGCCCCGGGCCGGCGCTGGGGCTCATGCCGTTGGCGAAGATGATCGGGAAGATCGCCAGGCCCGCCAGCAACGCCACCAGGGTATCGCAGATGGCCACCATGAAGGTGGTGCGGGCGATGGACTGGCCATCGGGAATGTAGGAGCCATAGGTGAGGATGGCACCGGAAGCCAGGCTGAGGGTGAAGAACGCATGGCCCAACGCCGCCAGCAGCGCCTCGCCGGTGATCTTCGAGGCGTCGAAGTGAAAGAGGAAGGCGAAACCGGCATCGAAGCTGCCACTGCTCAGGGCATAACCGACCAGCGCCACGAGCATCAGGGCCAGGCCGGGCATCATCCAGCGCACCGCGTTTTCGATGCCCTTCTGCACACCCTTGGCGACGATCCATAGGGTCAGCAGCGCCACCAGCACGCTCCAGCCACCGAGCTGCCAGGGGTTGGCGTTATGCGCCTCGAACACCCCACCGAGCGCTTCCACGCTGGTGGCGGCCAGGGAGCCATCGAGCATCTTCCAGGTGTAAGCGAAGGCCCAGCCGGCGACGACCACATAGAAGCACAGGATCATGAAACCGGCGAGCATGGCCATGCCGCCCACTGCCTTCCACGCCGGGTTGCCGTCGTTCTCATGCACCACGCGGCCGATGGCGTCGATGGGGCTGCCGCGACCACGGCGGCCGACGGCGATCTCGGTCATCATCACCGGAATACCGATGGCCAGGATGCACGCCAGGTACATCAGCACGAAGGCGCCGCCACCGTACTCGCCAGTGATATAGGGGAATTTCCAGATATTGCCCAGACCAACGGCCGAGCCGGTTGCAGCGAGGATGAAGCCCCAGCGCGAGAGCCAGAGGTTCTTGGGTTTTTCACGGGTCATGCGTCACCTGTTTGTTTTTATCTGTGACGGAATCGAACCCGCCGCGCTCGTGGCGCAGCGGAATGCAAGGCTTGGATGAAAGCCGGGGGTGTCACTGGGCGTCGGCTTGCACCTCCGGCGCGGCCAGTCGGAAGGCCTCCAGGGGTTCACAGCGCGCCGCCATGGCGACGATGCGTGGGTACGCGGCAAGGTCACAGTTAAAACGCCGCGCATTATACAGTTGCGGAATCAAGCAGGCTTCCAGATATCCAGGTCGCTGACCAAGCGACAGGCGCCCGTCGAACGCGGCCAGCCCCTCCTCCACTGCCGCCAGGCCAAGCGCGACCCAATGGCGATACCAGGCGCTCTTCGCCTCGTCGCTGGCGCCCAGTTCGCTGGCCAGGTATTGCAGCACGCGTAGGTTGTTCAGCGGGTGCACGTCGCAGGCAATATGCAGCGCCAGCGCCCGCACCTGCGCGCGCTCGGCCGGGTCGGCGGGCAAAAGCGCAGGCTCCGGGAAGATTTCTTCCAGGTATTCGAGGATCGCCAGTGACTGGGCGATGCGCACGCCGCCATTCGCCTCGTCCACCAGCAGCGGCAGCAGACCCTGCGGGTTCAGCGCACGGTACTCGGCCTTGTGCTGCTGCCCGCCATCCTTGACCAGGTGCACCGGCACCTGCTCATAGGCCAGGCCCTTGAGGTTCAAGGCGATACGCACCCGGTAGGCGGCGCTGGAGCGCCAGTAGCCATAGAGCTTCAACATGAGGCTGCGCCTCCAGGGGCAAGCTGCAAGCGACAAGCCGCAAGCAAAAGCCTGCCGGCACACCGCTTGCGGCTTGTGGCTTGCAGCTTATGGCTCATAGCGTTCCACCACCTGATCGATGGCGCCGAAAATGCTCTGCCCGGCCGCGTCGAACATCTCGATACGCACCCGGTCGCCGAACTTGAGGAACGGCGTCTGCGCTTCGCCCTGCTCGACGATTTCCAGCATGCGTTTCTCCGCCAGGCAGGAGGAGCCGGCACTGCGGTCGTAGTTGGACACAGTGCCCGATCCGATGATGGTGCCGGCGCCCAGCGGCCGGGTCTTGGCCGCATGGGCCACCAGGGTGGGAAAGTTGAAGGTCATGTCCACGCCGGCATCCGGCTGGCCGAACAGCGCGCCGTTGATATGCGACACCAGTGGCCGGTGCACCTTGCCATCCTTCCAGCTTTCACCCAGCTCGTCCGGGGTGATGGCGACCGGCGAGAAGCTCGACGACGGCTTGCTCTGGTAGAAGCCGAAACCCTTGGCCAGCTCGCCGGGGATCAGGTTACGCAGCGACACATCATTGACCAGCATCAGCAGGCGGATATGCCCGGCGGCCTCGGCTGGCGTGGCGCCCATGGGCACGTCGTCGGTGATCACCGCCAGCTCGGCCTCCAGGTCAATGCCCCAGGCCTCGTCGGCCAGGCGGATCGGTGCGTGCGGCGGGATAAAGGCATCGGCACCGCCCTGGTACATCAGCGGGTCATGCCAGAAGGACTCGGGCATCTCGGCGCCACGGGCCTTGCGCACCAGCTCGACATGATTGACGTAGGCGCTGCCATCGGCCCAGTGATAGGCACGCGGCAAGGGGCTGTGGCAGGCCGTCTGGTCGAAAGCGAAGGCGTCATCGAGCAGACCGTCGTTGAGGCGCTGGTAGACCGCCTCCAGTTTCGGCCGAGTAACGGCCCACTCGTCCAGCGCGGCCTGCAGGGTGGCGGCGATCTGCGGTACGCGCACGGCGCGGCTCAGGTCGCGGGACACGACGATCAGCACGCCATCGCGGCCTTGATTCAGTGATGCGAGTTTCATGGTTCCTACCTATTCGTCTGTTCGGGTGCGGGCTGTTCTCCCCTCTCCCACTTGTGGGAGAGGGGCCGGGGGAGAGGGTGTGCTGTCAGCCCCTTCTCCCTAACCCTCTCCCCGAGGGGAGAGGGGACGATTGGTACTCGCTCTTAAGCTTGTGTACCCGGCGCGCGCCAGGAGTTGACGTACTCGGCCACGTCCACAGACGCGGCGGCATCGCTCACCTCCAGGGCACGGCGGGTGTCGATCATCACCGCCACCTCGTCGATGAAGGTGGCCGGATCCTCCTGGCTCTTCTTCAGTGCCTTGGGGTGCGGCCCATGGGGGAAGCCGCAGGGATGCAGGGTGACCATGCCCTGCTCGATGTTGTCGCGGCTGAAGAAATTGCCACGGTGGTAGAACAGCACTTCGTCGTAGTCGTCGTTGTTGTGGAAGAACGGTACCTTGAGCGCGCCGGGGTCGGATTCCACCGGGCGCGGGGTGAAGGTGCAGACCACGAAGCCGTTGGCGACGAAGGTGGTGTGCACCGACGGCGGCAGGTGGTAGCGGTGGCTGACCAGCGGGCGAATGTCGCGCCAGTTCAGGCGCACCACGGTGTTGTCGCCGTGCCAGCCGACCACGTCCAGCGGGTTGTAGGGGTAGGTCACAGTGCTGATCTGGCCGCGCCGCTTGATGCGGATCTGCCAGGTGTTCTCGTCCTGCTGCGCCTTGAAGGCGTCATCGATATGCGGATGCTCCAGCACCGCCAGATCGAAGATCGCCTGCGGGCCGAGCAGGCCCTTTTCCGGCAACTGGTAGGCACCATCGGTGTTTTCGATCAGCAGAAAATAGCTCGGCGTGCTGGCTTCGATACGCCAGGCAGTGCCACGCGGAACCAGCAGGTAGTCGCCGTCGCGATACTCCAGATGGCCGAAGTCGCAGTAGAAGTGCCCACTGCCTTCATGCACGAACAGCAGCTCGTCGCCATCGGCATTGCGCACCAGATGACGCATGGCGCCGTGGGTGCGCCACACGCGCAGCTTGACGTCGGCATTGTGCAGGGTAAGCGGCGCCGCCAGCGGGCAGTCGCGCTCGCTGGGGATGGCGTTGAAGTTGAAGGCATGCGGACGCAGCGGGCCTTGCCAGTCGATCCAGCCGGTAGGCGGGTGCTTGTGGTGCAGGTGCGCGGTGGGGCCGAAGAAGCCCTCACGGCCCATCTCGCGCTCGTAGGTGCCCTGCGGCAGGTCGCAATGGGCCTGACGCGAACATTCGCCTTCACGCAGGGGGAAGCGGATCCATTGACGGCTCATGGCGTCACTCCTCAGCCTTGATCACACCGCGACGTAGCTGGTCTTCCTCGATCGACTCGAACAGGGCCTTGAAGTTGCCCTCACCGAAGCCCTGGTTGCCCTTGCGCTGGATGATCTCGAAGAAGATCGGGCCGATCACCGTGTTGGTGAAGATCTGCAGCAGGATGCCGTCATCCCCCGGCGCGCCATCGATCAGCAGGTTCAGCTCACGCAGTTGCTCCAGCGGCTCGCCATGGCCGGCGACACGGCTGTCGACCTTCTCGTAGTAGGTATCCGGGGTGCTCATGAAGTCCACGCCATTGGCGCGCAGTTGGCGCACGGTGGCGTAGATGTCGTCGGTGCTCAGGGCGATGTGCTGAATGCCCTCGCCGTGGTATTCGCGGATGAATTCCTCGATCTGCGACTTGTCATCGGCGGACTCGTTGATCGGAATGCGGATCTTGCCGCAGGGCGCGGTCATGGCGCGGGAGAACAGGCCGGTGAGTTTGCCTTCGATGTCGAAGTAACGGATCTCGCGGAAGTTGGCGATGCGCTCGTAGAAGCCGGACCAGACGTCCATCTGCCCGCGGCGCACGTTGTGGGTCAGGTGGTCGATGCACTGCAGGCCGACGGCGTTGTCGTTGGGGCTGCGGCCTTCGATGTACTCGAAGTCGACGTCGTAGATGCTCTTGTCGCCGTAACGGTCGACCAGATACAGCAGCGAGCCGCCGATGCCCTCGACGCAGGGGATGTTCAGCTCGCCGAAGTTGGCATGGCTGCCCACCAGCGTGGCGCCCTGTTGCTCGACGTAAGCGGCGGCTTGGGCCGCATTCTTCACGCGGAAGGCCATGGCGCAGGCGCTGGGGCCGTGTTTTTCGCCGAAGGCACGCACATGGCCGCTGGGGCTGCCGTTGAGCACGATGTTGATGTCGTTCTGCTGGAACAGCCACACCTCTTTCGAGCGGTGCTTGGCGGTTTCGGTGAAGCCCATGGCGGTGAACAACTGGCGCAGTTGCTCGATACCCTTGGCGCTCGGCGCGGTAAATTCGACGAACTCGAACCCATCGGTGCCGATGGGGTTGTGCTGTTCGATCTTGGCCACGGCGTTCATTCTGCCTCCTGATTGTCATTGTTATGGCAAGCGCACGAATGCGTTGCGGACAACCTCATGACAACCGAGCGCAGAGCCGCTCTCAAGATGGGGTGCGACACCTGGGCGCAGGGATTCGCGGCAGAAGTGGCAAATTTTCCTTACACATCCTGCAAGGCCAAGCGCTTGGCATGCAAAACCCTGGCAATCGTAAATATTTCCTTACACCCTGGTTGATAGCCTTGCCACTTGCTCTCACACCGAGCGCTGAAAACCGTAGGCACGCTCTACCTTGGCCACACGGGTGGTAAAGGCGGCATACCATTCGCCCCGCCCGCGTTCGCGCACGGCGCTGTGCTCGGCATGCTCGCGCCAGGCGCGGATGGCCTCCTCGCTCTGCCAATAGGACAGGGTGATGCCCAGGCCGTCGCTGCGCGCCGACTCCACACCGAGAAAGCCCGGCTGCTGCGCGGCCAGCTCGAGCATGCGCTGCGCCGCCTCGGCGTAGCCGGCATCGACCTCGGTGCGTAGCGAGGTGAAGATCACCACGTAGTAAGGCGGCTGCGGCGTCGCGGCGATCATGCCACCGCGTCCTGCTGCGACTCGTGCACCGACTGCACCGCGCAAGCGCCAACCAGACCGGCGACCAACGGCGGCAAGCGCCCTTGCAGAGCAGCGCGTTCGGGCTGGAACAGGGTGGCGATGAAGAACGGATGCTCCTCCAGCTCGATGGCCCGCACGGCACCCGCCTCATCATGCCCGGAAGCCCTCAGTGCCTGGGCCATCAGCGGCTCGACGAAGGCATCGTCGAGACCATAACGGCACAGGTACTGCTCGCTGATCTCGCGCACCCCGTACAGCTCGGCGATGCGCGAGCCCGATAGCAGATGCACGCGTTCGATGACATCCTGCAGGGCACAGGCCAGCGGCGCGATCAGTGGAGTCTGTGCCTGTGGTGACAGCTCTGCGTGCTCGGCATCCGCCCAGCCCAGACGATTGCGCGCATATTCCAGCAGTGCGAGCTGGAAGCCGGCACAGGTGCCGAGAAATGGCACGCCCTGCTCACGGGCGAAGCGGATGGCGCGCAACGCGCCTTCGGTGGCGGCATAGGGGCTGCCCGGTACGCACCAGATGCCATCGTAGGCCAGCAAGGTCGCGTCATCGAGAATGCGCTCGGTGGCCAACCAGTCGTACTCGACCGCCACGCCCAGCGCCTCGCTGGCCAGTTGCAGGGCCTCGGGAATGGCCCGGTGCGCGGTGATCGACGGATTGTAGTCACCCACCAGGGCGACCTTGACTCGACATTTGCTGTACATGGTTGCTGGCCCTCTTGCATGGCGGTCTGCCTGGCACTATAAGATGGCGCTCACGCAATGATAATTGGCGAATAGGCAAGTAGAGCTTGCACTCATGCAATATCAGATCGACCACGCCGACCTTTCTCTGGTACTCGCCCTGGTGCGCGGTCGCTCCCTGGCGCGGGCCGCCGAACTGCTGCAGGTGGACGTTTCCACCGTGTTCCGCGCGGTGCGCCGCCTGGAGGCAGCGTTGGGGGTGGCCTTGTTCGAGAAGAGCCGGCGCGGCTACGAGCCCAGCGAAGCCGCACGTGCCCTGGCCGAGCAGGCCGAGCGTGCCGAACAGGCGCTGGAGGCTGCGCGCGTGGCCCTTGAGCTGGGCAAACAGGTGGTCAGCGGCACGGTGCGCCTGACCTGTACCGACGCAGTGTTGAGCAGCCTGCTGCTGCCGGCACTGGCGCGCTTTATGCCCAGCTACCCGGCATTGTCGCTGGAGCTGGTGACCTCCAACGACTTCGCCAACCTCAGCCGGCGTGACGCCGACCTCGCCCTGCGCCTGACCAACCAGCCGCCGGAGCATCTGGTCGGTCGGCGCCTGACCGGGGTGTCCTACCTGGTCTGCGCGCGCGACGACGGCCAGGATCGCAGCGACTTGGCACGGCAAAGTTGGATCGCCCCGGACGAATCGATGCCGGATCACGCCACGGTGCTCTGGCGCCAGCGCGAGATGCCGAGCGTCACCCCCAGTTACCGTTGCAGCAGCATGTACGCCGTGGCGCAACTGGCCCGCGCCGGGCTGGGCGTGGCCGCCCTCCCCGATTTCGTCCTGCGCGCGCACCCCGAACTCAAGGCTATCGGCTCACCCTTGGCCGGCTGCGACACCGAGCTGTGGCTGCTGACCCGCCCCGACTGCCGCGCGCTGCGCTCGGTGCAGACCTTGTTCGAGGAGTTGAGCGAAGCCTTGATGAGCCAGGACAGACCAGCCAGGTAGCCCCGATGCAATCCGGGAAATGGTGTGGCGAGTACTTCCCGGATTACATCCGGGCTACGCATCCAGAAGCATTTATCGCGGCGGTGCGCATAGCGCACCCTACCCCTGCTGCAGATGCCCGTAGAGCTTGGCGTACAGCCCACCTTCGGCGATCAGTTGCTGGTGGTCGCCATCTTCGGCAATGCTGCCGCCATCGAATACCAGCACCCGATCGGCCTGTTTCACCGCGCTCAGGCGGTGGGCGATGATCAGGGTGGTGCGCCCTTCGAGGAACTGCCCCAGGGCCTCATGCAGGGCGTACTCGGTAGCCGCGTCCAGCGCCGAGGTGGCCTCGTCGAGAATCACCACCTTGGGCTCGGCCAACACCATGCGGGCGATGGCCAGGCGCTGACGCTGGCCACCGGACAACCGCACGCCACTGCGCCCGACCACGCTATCGAGGCCCTGCGGCAGCAGCGCGATGGTGTCGTATAGCTGGGCGATGCGCAGCGCCTGCCAGCAGGCCTCGTCGCTGCGCTCGCGGCCCATGCACAGGTTGGCGCGCACCGTGTCGTTGAACAGTGCCGGGTGCTGCAACACCACCGCGACGTTGTCGCGCACGCGATCCAGGCCGATCTCCTCCTGGCTGCTGCCACCGAAGCGAATAACCCCAGCCTGCGCCGAGTACAGCCCCAGCAGCAACTGCACCAGGGTGCTCTTGCCGCCGCCGGAAGCGCCGACGATGGCCACCTTCTCGCCCGGTGCGATGGACAGGTCGAGGCGATCGAGCACCGGCTCGTCGTCATAGGCGAAGGTCAGCCCCTGAATCTCGATGCCCACGGTGTCGCGCCCCTTGAAGGGGTCGACGCGCCCGGCATACTGCGGCTCGTCCTGGCGCGCCAGCAGCTCGTTGATGCGCGTCAGCGCCCCAGCGGCAGCGTAGAAGGCGTACTGCAGGTTGAGCAGTTGCTCCACCGGGCCGATCATGAACCACAGGTAGCTGAACACCGCGAGCATCTGGCCGATGGACAGGTCGGAGAACAGTACGGTGAGCATGGCGGCGGCGCGGAACACGTCGATGCCGAACTGGAACAGCAGACCGCTGGCGCGGTTGGAGGCATCGCTTTTCCATTGCGAGGCCACGGCGTAGTCACGCACCTCTTGCGCACGCGTGCCGAGACGCCCGAGGAAATAGCCCTGACGATTGCTGGCGCGCACCTCCTGAATGGCATCGAGGGTTTCCGTCAATGCCTGGGTGAAGCGCCCGGTGCTGTCGTTCTCCAGCTTCTTCAGGTGCTTGACGCGCTTGCCCAGTTGCACGGTGGCGTAGATCACCAGCGGGTTGAACAGCAGGATCAGCAGCGCCAGCTTCCAGTGCATCCAGATGAGGATGGCCGAGGTGCCGACCAGCGTCAGCATGGCCACCAGGAAGCGGCTCAGGGTCTCGCCGACGAACTTGTCCAGGGTGTCCAGATCGGTGACCAGGTGAGTGGTCACGGTGCCGCCACCGAGACTTTCGTATTCACCGAGGGAAATGCGCTTGAGGCGCTCGATCAGGCGCATGCGAATGCGGTAGACGATGTCCTTCGACAGCCTGGCGAACAGGCGCGCCTGCAGCACGTTGAAGATCAGCGCCGAGCCGCGCAAGCAAAAGGTCAGCAGCAGCATCAAACCGATATAGCCAGCGGCCGTCTGCCAGTCGGCGGGCAGGAAATGATCCATCACCTTGAGCGCGGCGTTGCCGTCGTGCAGCAGCACCTCGTCCACCAGTAGTGGCAACAGCAAGGGAATCGGCACGCTGCACAGGGTGGCCAGCACGGCCACCAGATTGGCCAGTATCAGCGCTTTCTTGTGACGCAGGGCCAGGCGACGGACTTCTGCCCAGCTCAACCGATCAGGCATTGGCCGCACGCTCCAGCCAACGCCCCAGTAGCGGTGACAGCGCCTCGAGCGGCTGATAGCCGTTGGTCAGCAGCGCCAATTGCCCGTTCTGCTCGGCCAGCAGGGTGGGAAAGCCGGCGATGCCCAGGTCCTGCACCCAGGTGAAGTCCGCTGCCGTGGCCTCGTGCATGGCCTGGCTGTCGAAGGCCTCGGCGAACTCGATACGCGGAATGCCAGCCTGCTCGGCCAATTGCACCAGCACACTGGCCTGAGTGACATCCGCCCCTTCGGTGTAGAAGGCACGCTGGATGCGCTCGGCCAACGGCCAGGCACTACCGGCATCGAGGTTGCGCGCGGTCACCAGGGCGCGGCATGCCGGCTCGGTGTCGTAAACCAGGCCTTCGGGCAGGCCGCGCTCGAAGTCGAAAAGCTGCCCGGTGCTGGCGTTGACCGCCTGCCAATAGCCCAGATAGCGCACGCGGGCGGCGGCATCCACCGCCACCTGATCACGACGCAGGCCACCGGCGATCAAATGCAAGGGCACATCCTGCGCTGCCGCCTGCTCGGCCAGAGCCTTCAGCACCGGAGCGAAGCCCCAGCACCAGGAGCACATCGGATCCATCACGTAGAGCAGGCGGCTGGCCATGGTCACACCTCGTTCAGTTGGCGGGGGTCGCGGCCGATGGGATGCGGCTGATTGCGCGCACGGGCCAGTTCGATCTGCTTCTGCCGCTCACGGGCGCTCTCGCGGGTCTTCTCCGGCAGCGAATCCCAGCAGTGCGGGCAGCTCACGCCGGGGCTGTAGAACTCGGACTGGCGATCTTCCACGGAAATCGGATTGCGACAGGCATGGCATTGATCGTAGTCGCCTTCGGAGAGGTCGTGGCGCACGGTCACGCGGTTGTCGAAGACGAAGCAGTCGCCGCGCCACTTGGTCTGCTCCTGCGGCACTTCCTCCAAGTATTTGAGGATGCCGCCCTTGAGGTGATAGACCTCCTCGAAGCCCTCACCGAGCATGTAGCTGGAGGCCTTTTCGCAACGGATGCCGCCGGTGCAGAACATCGCCACCTTCTTGTGCTTGCTCGGGTCGAAGTGGGCCTTGATGTACTCGGGAAACTCGCGGAACGACTTGGTCCTGGGGTCGATGGCGCCCTCGAAGGTGCCGATGGCCACCTCGTAGTCGTTGCGCGTGTCGATCAACAGCACCTCGGGATCGCTGATCAGGGCATTCCAGTCCTGTGGCTCGACATAGGTGCCGACACGCTGGTTGGGGTCGACACCCGGCACGCCGAGGGTGACGATTTCCTTCTTCAGCTTGACCTTGGTGCGATAGAACGGCTGTTCATCGCAATAGGATTCCTTGTGGTCGATATCGGCCAGGCGCGCGTCCTGGCGGAACCAGGCGAGCAGCGCATCGATACCCGCACGGGTGCCGGAAACGGTGCCATTGATGCCCTCTTCGGCGAGCAGCAGGGTGCCCTTGATGCCGTTGTCGATGAGGGTTTGCAGCAGGGGCTCACGCAGCGCCTGATAGTCCGGCAGGGAGACGAACTTGTACAACGCCGCGACGACGATCTTGTCGGTCATGAATATTCTCTCAGTAGTCACCCACGTAAAGGGCGGACTGGTGGGGCATGAAAAACGCCGGCTTGAGCCGGCGCGGGGCGATTGTAACAAAGCGGCCAATCGCCGGGGTGAGTTGGCGACAAGCCGCGACAGCCTGTCACCTAGCCCGGATGCAATCCGGGACTTGGCGCCGAGTTTCCCCGGATTGCATCCGGGCTACATCAGTGGCCGCCGCGGCAGGTCGGCGAAGCCGGCGCCGCGCCCTGTGCCGCCCACTCCTCGGGGGTATAGGTGTGCAGCGCCAGAGCATGGATCTGGCTCATCAGCTCGCCCACCGTGGCATAGGCCTTCTGGTGGCGCTTGACCGCATTCAGACCCGCGAACAGCGGGCTGACGATCACCGCCTTGTAGTGGGTTTCCAGGCCGCGGCTGTGCATGTGGCTCTCGTCCAGCACCTGCAGGTGCTCGGGATGCAGCGCGGCCAGGGCCTGTTCGATCAGGGCTTGCTTGGACATCGTCACTCCGCGGGTTGCTTGATACCGAGATCTTTGCTCATGTCGGCCAGCAGCTTGTTCACCTCAGGCACGGCCGTCTCCAGCTTGCCCTGGGTGATCTGCGCCGATTGCGCGGTCAAAGCCGGCATCTTCTGCAGCACTTTCTGCCCCAGTGGCGACTGGTAGAAGGTGATCAGATCCTTGAGCTCCTGCTCGCTGAAGTTGCTGGTGTACAGCTTGATCATGTCCGGCTTCAGCTTGTCCCAGCCGACGGCCTTGTCCAGCGCGGCATTGGCCTTGGCCTGGTAGCTCTCCAGTACCGCCTTCTTGCCATCCGGGGCCTGGGCGAAACGCTGGGCGAACATCTGCTGCACCTGGGCATACACCGGCACGGTCAGCTTGTCGGCATGCGCCAGCTTGAGAAAACGCTCGGCATCGGCGGCATGGCTGGCCGCATCGGCCATGGCCAGGGACGAGCCGGCAGCGAGCAGGAAGGCGGCGCACAACTGGTGAAAACGGGGCATGAAAGGCTCCGACTGTGGTGAATGAGTCTGAATAGACTGTGGTGGCGGCATTTTGTGCCCAACTCGGTTTTCCCTCAAGCGATAAGGATTGTGAAACGGCGCACAGTGATTTCGTGCACTGGCGTACTCCATTGATCGATTGCCAAATTGCCAGCACTTGCCCATGCTCAAGTGATCTCGGCATGCTCGTTATCTACCCCAATGACTGCCATCTGGCAGTCACTTGCCGCCCCGCACACACATGGACGTGCTCGATGAACAGTTTCGCCACTCCCCTAGCCTTCACCCCCCAGCCCCTGTGCGATCGCAAGGGCCGCTTGCTGCCCGATGCCATCGGCCTCACACCGCGGCCTCAAGTGCATTGCGCGCTGCACGGCCATCCCGGGCGACGCAAGCGCTGGAACCACTGGTGCATCACCAATCCGCAGTGGATGCTCTCGCTGACCCTGGCCGACCTCGACTACATCGGCTATGGCGCCCTCTATTTCCTAGATATGGAAAGCGGCCTGGCGGTGGCCCACACCCAGTTGCGCCCCTTCGGCCTGGGCTGCCACCTGCCCGACCTGCCCCAGGAAAGCCACGTCTTTCTGCATTCACGCCTGCAACTACGCATCGACGAGCACCCCGGCCGCCTGCGCCTGACCGCCGCGGCGCCGGATATCGGCGGCCATGCCCTGCAAGTGGCGCTGGATATCCAGCGCCCGGCGCACCTGGAATCGCTCAATCTGGTCGCCCCGCTGGCCCATGGCGGCTTCCACGCCTGTAGCCGGCAGCTCGGCATGCCGACACTCGGCAGCGTGCAACTGGGGCAGCGTCACTATGCCTGCAGCCCAGGCCAGAGCTTCGCCGCTCTCGACTTTGGCCGTGGCGTCTGGCCCCTCAACAGTTACTGGCAGCGCGCCACCTTCGCGGCGCCGGGCGGTATCGCCGGCAACTTCGGCGCCGGCTGGCTGGACTACAGCGGCCTGTCGGAGAACGCCCTGTGGTTCGGCGGCGAGCTGTCGCCGCTGAGCAGTCCGTTGCATGTCAGCCAGTCAGCACACAACGCCCTGGCCCCCTGGCAGTTGCACAGCGACGATGACCGGGTGAATCTGAGCTTCACACCCCGTCAGTTGCACCGCGCCCATCCCAGATTCGGACCCTTCCATGCCGACACCCAGCAATGGTTCGGCGACTACCATGGTGTGTTGCGCGGCCCGCAAGGCGAGCGCGTACCGGTCGACGGTGCCCTGGGCTGGCTCGGCGAGACCCATGCCCGCTGGTGATATGCGCGTGGAACCAGTGCGCAACGGCGCGACCTAAACTGCCAGCAACCTTGCTACAGCCAGGAGATCGCCATGAGCCGCACCGAAACCGACAGCATCGGCCCCATCGAAGTCCCCAACGACGCCTACTGGGGCGCGCAGACCCAGCGCTCGCTGATCAACTTCGCCATCGGCGCCGAGCGCATGCCACTGGCCGTGCTGCACGCCCTGGCGCTGATCAAGAAGGCCGCCGCACGGGTCAACAGCCGCAGCGGTGAACTGCCCGCCGACATCGCCCGGCTGATCGAGCAGGCCGCCGACGAAGTGCTCGAAGGGCAGCATGACGCCCAGTTCCCCCTGGTGGTCTGGCAGACCGGCAGCGGCACGCAGAGCAACATGAACGTCAACGAGGTGATCGCCGGCCGCGCCAACGAGCTGGCCGGCGGCCAGCGCGGCGGCAAGAGCCCGGTGCACCCCAACGACCACGTCAACCGCGCACAGAGCTCCAACGACTGCTTCCCCACCGCCATGCACATCGCCGCCGCACAGGCTGTACGCCATTGCCTGCTGCCGGCGCTGGCGGAGCTGCGCGATGGCCTGCAGGAACAGGCGCAGCGCCATGCCAACCTGGTCAAGACCGGGCGCACCCACCTGATGGACGCCACACCGATCACCTTCGGCCAGGAGCTGTCCGCCTTCGTCGCCCAGCTCGGCCATGCCGAAGCGGCCATTCGCGCCGCCTTGCCGGCGGTCTGCGAGTTGGCCCAGGGTGGCACCGCCGTGGGCACCGGCCTCAATGCCCCGGCCGGTTTCGCCGAAGCCATCGCCGCCGAGCTGGCCGCCCTCACCGGCCTGCCGCTGACCAGCGCAGCGAACAAGTTCGCCGCACTGTCCGGTCACGAACCGCTGGTGCAGCTTTCCGGCGCCCTGAAGACCCTGGCCGTGGCCCTGATGAAACTGGCCAACGACCTGCGCCTGCTCGGCTCCGGGCCGCGTGCCGGCTTCGCCGAGGTGCGCCTGCCGGCCAACGAGCCGGGCAGCTCGATCATGCCCGGCAAGGTCAACCCGACCCAGTGCGAGGCGCTGTCGATGCTCGCCTGCCAGGTGCTGGGCAACGACGCCACCATCGGCTTCGCCGCCAGCCAGGGCCACCTGCAGCTCAACGTATTCAAGCCGGTGATCATCCATAACCTGCTGCAGTCGATCCGCCTGCTCGCCGATGGCTGCCGCAACTTCCAGCAGCACTGCGTGGCCGACCTGCAGCCGGACGCCGCGAAGATGGCCGCGCATCTGGAGAACGGCCTGATGCTGGTCACCGCGCTCAACCCGCACATCGGCTACGACAAGGCCGCGGAAATCGCCAAGAAGGCCTACGCCGAGGGCAGCACCCTGCGCCAGGCGGCCTTGCAGCTCGGCTACCTCAGCGAAGAAGAGTTCGACCAATGGGTACGACCACAGGACATGCTCGGAGCCGGGCGGCATGAGTGAGGGCAAGAGCGGCGCAACGCCGCTGGAGGGCGATGGCAAGCGCATTCTGCTGATTCTCGGCACACCCAAGCAGAACAGCCTGTGCCACGCCCTGGCCGAGGCCTACAGCCAGGGCGCGCGCAGCAAGGGCCATGTGGTGCGGCAACTGCGTCTGGGCGAGTTGCAGTTCGACCCGATCCTGCATGACGGCTACGCACAGAGCCAGCCCCTGGAGCCCGATCTGCTGGAGGCCCAGCGCCTGATCCACTGGGCCGAGCACCTGGTGTTCGTCTACCCGGTGTGGTGGGGTGGTGTGCCGGCCTTGCTCAAGGGCTTCTTCGACCGGGTATTCCTGCCTGGTTTCGCCTTCAAGTACCGCAACCGCTCGCAACTCTGGGACAAGCTGCTCAGTGGCCGCAGCGCCGACCTGCTGGTGACCTTGGACACCCCGCCCTGGTACTTCCGCTGGATCTACGGCGCCCCGGCGCACCGGCAAATGGTGCGCACCATTCTCGGTTTCTGCGGCATCAGGACGCGGCGCCTGGCTGAGTTCGCCCCAGTGCGCCCGGCCAGCGAGGAGCAGCGCCAGGCCTGGTTGCGCAAGGCCGAAGCGCTGGGCAGCAAGGCGTAGGCCGGATGCAATCCGGGAATGCTTCCTCGGACGGCCCCGGATTGCATCCGGGCTACAGCAGCAAACCGTCGCGGGCCAGGCTTACGCCTGCTGGCAGGGCGTCGGGATGCGCCAGCAGCCAGGCATCGAAACTATGACCGATATGGGTCAATACGGCCTGTTTCGGCTGCAAGCGCTGGATGATTTCCAGTGCGCGGGTCAGGTCGTTGTGGTTGCGCGGTGCCACCGGCTGCGGCGCGGTGGAGCAATCGAGCACCAGCAGATCCAGCGGCGCGCGTTCCAGTATCAGGCAACTGGCCTCGGGCACGCCGACCGTATCGGTGAGGTAGGCGATGCGCCTGCCCTCGCTCTCCAGCAGATAGCCGAAAGTCGGTTTGGAATGGTTCAGCGGCAATGCGGTGACGCTCAATTCGCCCAACTGGCGGCACTCGAAGGCGGCGAAGGGCTGGCTGAAATCGAGAATACCGGGGTGCTTGTACAGATCGGCCAGGCCTTCCGGGTCATCCGGGCCATGCACCGGAATCACAAGGCCCTGGCCCCAGCGCAGATGTAGCAGGCCCTGGGCATGGTCGGCGTGATAGTGGGTCTGCAGGATGCCGCTGAGGCTGTGCGGCGCGAAGCGCTCGGTCAGATCGCTCAGGCCGCTGTCGATCAGCCAGCGCTGTGCGCCACATTCGATCAGCGCGCAGCAGGGGCCACGGCGTCGCGCCGGTTGCGTGCGGGCCGCCGCGCAGGCCGGGCAGTCGCAGTTGTAAACGGGCACCTGGCGGGCATCGCCGGTGCCGAGCAGGGTCAGGCGCATTGACGATGCTCGTCGAGCAGGTGCAGCAGGCGGCTGAGGGTGTCCTCGAGGGGGCCGGAGTTGTCTAGAACGCAAAGGTGCTCCTGCGCGACAGTCGCCGCTGAAGCGCCTCCCACAGAAGCAAAGCTGCGGCTGCGCGCCAGGCGTGCCTCGATCTGTTCCGGGGTTTCCCGGCCACGGGCCAGCAAACGCTGGCGCAGTACCGCCTCGTCGACTTGCAGCACGATGGCCAGCAGCTTCGGGTAGCGCCGACGGGCGGCGTCGAGATGACCGCGCGAGCCATTGATCAATACATCCTGCCCGGCGTCCAGCCAGTCGTCGATCTCACGGGGGATACCGTAGGCCAGGCCGTTGGCCTGCCAGCTCAGGGCGAAGGCGCCCTCGCCCTCCAGGCGCTGGAATTCGGCCGGGGTCACCCCCACGGCATCCTCGCCCACCGCCTCGGGGCTGCGGGTGATCACCCGCCGGGCGAAACGGCAGCCACGCGCCTCCAGCGGCGCCCGCGCCGCCTGCAACAGGCTGTCCTTGCCCGAGCCCGAAGGCCCCATCAGATAGATCAACCTGCCCCGCATCAGAACACCCTTCGTGCTTGCCGCCACACCTGCTGAATCACCGGCTGCGCGCCATGCACCCTGGCCTGAACCAGGTCGGCACGCAGGCCGACGCGGATCTCGCCGCGATCATCCATACCGGCCGCCCTGGCCGGTGCGCGGCTCACGGTGGCGATGGCCGCTGGTAAATCATAGTCGTTGTCCTGGCCGGCGAGCAGCCAGGCAGCATGCAGCAGGCTGGCCGGGTAGTAATCGCTGGAGAGGATGTCCAGCACACCATACCGGGCCAGCTCGGCGGCGGCGATATTGCCCGAGTGCGAGCCGCCGCGCACAAGGTTCGGCGCGCCCATCAGCACCTTCAGGCCCAGCTCGTGGCTGGCTTGGGCGGCTTCCAGAGTAGTCGGGAATTCGGCGATGGCCATGCCGAAACCGGCCGACTCCTGTACGTGGGCCAGGGTCGCGTCGTCGTGGCTGGCCACCGATATGCCACGGGCGTGGCAGTCTTCGACTATGGCCTGGCGCTGGCGGTCGCTGTACTGGCGCGAGTTGGCGATCTGCTCCTGGATGAACACCTCCATCTCCGCCGGGCTCAGGTGGTACTTGCCCATGTAGTACTCGCGGTACTTCTCCAGCTTGGCGAACTGGCGCTGGCCGGGCGAGTGATCCATCACCGACACCAGCGCCACCAGCGGGTGCTCCACCAGGTCACGGTAAACGGCCAGGGCATCGGGGTGGCACAGCTCGCAGCGCAGGTGCAGGCGGTGCTCGGCGCGGGTCTGCCCGGCTGCCTCGCTGGCGGCGATGGCCTCGATCATGGCCGGCAGTTGCTGCATGCGCTTGCCGCGTGGGTTGATGTCACCGATGGCCAGCGCATCGAACACCGTGGTGATGCCGGCGGCGACGATCTGCGCATCATGGGTCAGCACCGCCGAGGCCGATGGCCAGTCCACACCCGGTCTGGGGCTCATGTGCTTTTCCAGGTTGTCGGTGTGCAGCTCCACCAGACCCGGCAGCAGGTAGTCGCCAGCGAGATCCTGAGCCTGCGGCAGACGGCTGGTGCCTTCATCCACCGCTGCGATCAGGCCATCGCGCAACAACAGGGTGCCAAGGAATTCACGCTCGGCGGTGACGATACGGGCATTGCCGAGAATCTGTTCAGACGACATAGACATACTCCGGTTGCGCTGCAAAAGCGCTCATGTCGAGGTAACGGTCGGCCACCGCCTCGCGGGCCGTACGATCGTGAAAAATGCCGATCAGCGCGCTGCCGGCCACCTTGGCCTCGTCGATCAGCTCCAGCACCACCTGGCGGTTGGCCTCGTCCAGCGAGGCGGTGGGCTCGTCGAGCAGCAGCACCGGCCACTCCACCATAAAGCCGCGGGCGATGTTGACGCGCTGTTGCTCGCCACCGGAGAAGGTGCCCGGCGCCAGTTGCCACAACGCCTCGGGAATGTTCAGCCGCGTCAGCAGCGCCTTGGCCCGTGCCTCGGCGTCGCTGCGCGGCCAGCCACGCGCCAGCGCCGGCTCCATCACCACGTCGAGAGTGGAGACGCGCGGGATCACCCGCAGGAACTGGCTGACATAACCCAGACTCTGCCGGCGCACCTCCAGTACACGACGCGGCTGGGCGCCGACCAGTTCCACCGGGCGCCCCTCATGCAGGATGCGGATGCTGCCGCTGCTGGCCAGGTAGTTGCCGTACAGCGTGCGCAGCAGGGTCGACTTGCCGGCACCGGACTGGCCGGCCAGCACCAGGCACTCACCGCCGCGCACGGCGAAGTTCAGGTCGCGCAGCACCTGCAGGACGACGCCGTTCTGTTGATGCAGGGTGAAGGTCTTGCTGAGGCCGCTGACCTCGATCAGGTTGTTCATTCGATCCTCTCTGCCTCGTAGGAGCGAGCTGTTGCTATTGGTCGTAGCCCGGATGCAATCCGGGGATGGCTGGCACGGCTTGCGCGGATTGCATCCGGGCTACGGGTTGGCGATTGCGGTGCGTCATCAGGGTTGCAACACCGACGACACCAGCAGTTGCGAATAGGGATGCTGCGGGTCGTCGAGAATCTGGTCGGTCAGCCCCGCCTCCACCACGCGCGAGCGGCGCATTACCATCAGCCGGTCGGCCAACAGGCGAGCCACCGCCAGGTCATGGGTGACGATCACCACCGCCAGATCCAGCTCGCGTACCAGGCCGCGCAGCAGGTCGAGCAGGCGCGCCTGCACGGAGACATCCAGCCCCCCGGTCGGCTCGTCCATGAACACCAGACGCGGCGCGGAGACCAGGTTGCGGGCGATCTGCAGGCGCTGTTGCATGCCGCCGGAAAAGGTGCGCGGCAGGTCGTCGATACGCGCCAGGTCGATCTCCACCTGATCCAGCCAGTGCAGCCCGGCGGCGCGCAGCTCGCCGTAATGGCGCACGCCCTGGGCCATCAGCCGTTCGCCGATGTTGGCGCCGGCCGATACCGCCATGCGCAGGCCATCACGCGGGTTCTGCTCGACGAAGCCCCACTCGGTACGCAGCAAGGTGCGTCGCTCGGCCTCGCTGGCGCTGTACAGGTCGAGCCACCGGCCGTCGCGGCTACGGTAGTTCACCGTGCCGCGATCCGGCGGGCAGCGCCCGGAGAGCAGGCCGAGCAAGGTGGACTTGCCCGAACCGGACTCGCCGACGATGCCCAGCACCTCGCCGGGATAGAGGTCGAAGCTCACCCCCTGGCAGCCCTTGTCCGGGCCGTACAGGCGGGTCAGGTCGCTTACCGAGAACAGCGGCTCAGGCGTTTGCTCGGCAGCTTGCAGACGTTCGGCGGCGCTCATTGCAGGTTCTCCTTGAGGCGCTCGCTGCGCTGGCGGCAGTAGTCGGTGTCAGAGCAGACGTAGCGCTTGCTGCCGGCGTCGTCGACGATCAGCTCGTCGAGGAAAGATTCCGTGCTGCCGCAGAAGGCGCAGCACTCGTCCCACTGCTGCACGGCGAAGGGGTGATCCTCGAAGTCCAGGCTGACCACCTGGGTATAGGGCGGCACGGCGTACAGACGCTTCTCGCGGCCGGCGCCGAACAGCATCAGCGCCGGGCTCATGTCCAGCTTGGGGTTGTCGAACTTGGGGATCGGCGACGGATCCATCACGTAGCGCTCGTCCACCGTCACCGGGTAGGCATAGGCGGTGGCGATATGGCCGAAGGTGGCGATGTCCTCGTACAGCTTGACGTGCATCACGCCGTAGTCCTCCAGCGCATGCATGGTGCGCGTCTCCTGCTCGCTCGGTTCGATGAAGCGCAGCGGCTCGGGGATCGGCACCTGGTAGACCATGATCTGCCCGGCCGAAAGCGGCGTTTCCGGGATGCGGTGGCGGGTCTGGATGACGCTGGCCTCCACCGTGCGCTCGGTGGTGGCGACACCGGCGGTACGGGCGAAGAAGCGGCGGATCGACACGGCGTTGGTGGTGTCGTCGGCGCCCTGGTCGATCACCTTGAGCACGTCGTCCGCACCGAGGATGGCGGCGGTCAGTTGCATGCCGCCAGTGCCCCAGCCATAGGGCAGCGGCATCTCGCGGCCACCGAAGGGCACCTGGTAACCGGGGATGGCCACGGCCTTGAGCAGGCCGCGACGGATCATGCGTTTGGTCTGCTCGTCCAGATAGGCGAAGTTGTAGGCCGACGCCTCACGGGCGCCGCTTGCGGTAGACAGATTCATCAGCGGTTCTCCTCTGCCGGCGCCTGGCGGCGCAGCTTGCGGATCAGTTCCAGTTCGGCCTGGAAGTCGACGTAGTGCGGCAGCTTGAGGTGCGAGACGAAGCCCGCCGCCTCGACGTTGTCGCAGTGCATCAGCACGAATTCCTCTTCCTGCGCCGGGCCCTGTACCTCTTCGCCGTATTCACCGGCACGCAGGGCGCGGTCGACCAGGGCCATGCCCATGGCCTTGCGCTCGGCATAGCCGAAGGCCAGGCCGTAGCCACGGGTGAACTGCGCCTGCTCGGCAGTCTCACCGACGAACTGGTTGACCATCTCGCACTCGGTGATTTCGATGTCGCCCAGCGGCACGGCGAAGCCCAGTTCGGCGGGCGTCATCCATACCTCGACATCGCCGATGCGGATTTCCCCGGCAAAGGGGTGGTTGCGCCCGTAGCCGCGCTGGGTGGAATAGCCCAGGGCCAGGAGGAAGCCCTCGTCGCCACGGGCCAATGCCTGCAGACGCTCGGCGCGGCTGGCGGGAAAGGCCAATGGTTCGCGGGTGATATCCGGCACCGGTGCGCCGTCATCCATCTCGCGGGCCATCAGGCCTTCGTCGGCAAGAAAATCCAGCACCCGTGGGCAGGGCTTGGGCTCATCGCCGACTGAGGTTTCCGGTGCCGGGTAATCACCCTCGGCCAGCAGGGCGAAGTCCAGCAGGCGGTGGGTGTAGTCGAAGGTCGGGCCGAGCACCTGGCCACCTGGCAAGTCCTTGAAGGTGGCGGAGATGCGTCGTTCCACCTGCATGTTCGTGCTGTCCAGCGGTTCGCTAGCGCCGAAGCGCGGCAGCGTGGTGCGGTAGGCACGCAGGAGGAAGATGGCCTCCATCAGGTCGCCAGCGGCCTGCTTGATGGCCAGCGCGGCCAGTTGCTCGTCGTACAGCGAGCCCTCGCTCATCACCCGGGCCACGGCCAGCGGCAGTTGCTGACGCACCTGCTCCACTTCCAGCTCGGCGATGGCGGTATCACCCCGGCGACGGCTAGCCAGCAAGCGATGAGCGTTGTCGATGGCGCGTTCGCCACCCTTGACGGCAACATACATCAGGCAGCCTCCTCGGTTTCCAGCAGCACTCGGGTGCTGCGCGGCAGGCCGATCACTTCGCCAGCGGCGGCGAAGAAGCAATCCAGGCCACGGGGAAAGGCGCTGCGCATCTCGCGCTGGCGCCAGAAGGTGGCGGGCAACGGCAGGTTGACGCTGCGCACGTCCTTGATCCCAGGGCCACGCCAGCGCAGCGCCGGGCCGGCACGCAGGTCGTGCAGCTGAATCAGCAGCGTGCAGGACTGATCCGGGTAGCGCTCGCTGCCGTTGTCGAAGTCCGACAGGTCGGCCAGCTCGGTTTCGTCGAGCAGCGCGAACAGAGCGATCTCGCGCTCGGCGACGATCGGGCAACCACAGTGGAAGGCCAGGTTGGCGCGGATCAGCGGCGTATCGAAACGCGGCGCCAGCCACAGCGGCGTGTCGCTGTCGAGAAAGGCCAGGCACAGGCCATAGGTGGCCGGAGCCAGCTCACCCAGGGCGTGGGCGCGATCCATGGCGCGGGGTAGACCCGGTTCGGCCAGGGCTCCGAGGGCAGCGCGGAAGCTGACCTGGGCATCCAGCACCGGGTCGTCGAAAGCCGGTTGCAGCCAGTGCGAGCCGTGCGGCGTAGTCATCAATCCTCTCCTCTGACCAGGGTGAAGAACTCCACCTGGGTGGTGGCGCTGCGGGCGGCCCGAGCCAGGCGTCGTTCACGCTGCTGGCGGGCCAGGGGTTCGATCAGATCATCCAGCCAGCGCGCCTGGTCGCTACCCTGCAGATGGGCGTCGGCCAGGGCGGCCAGTTCGGCGCGGCGCTTGTCGCGGCCGGCCAGGTAGCTGTAGCCGGTACGGCCATCGGCCAGGCGCACCACGCAGCGGGTCACGGTCATCTCGCCGAGGTTGAAGGCGCTACCGGTGCCGCCCATACGTCCGCGCACCAGGGTCATGCCCACCTCGGGCGCGCGGATCAGTTGGTAGGCACTGTCCTTGAGCGCCGCCTCGTGGGCATCCAGGGCGGCGCCGGCGCGGGCCAGCACGCCCATCCAGCGCTGGCGCGCGGCGATGTTCGGGTCGGATTGCTTCATGCGGGTCTCCATCAGGTGGCAACCTGGTACTGGAAGCGGTCGGCGCGGCTGCTGGACTGCGCCAGCTCCACCGCCCGGCCATGGGAATCACGGGACAGGGTCAGCACGCTGAGCAGCGGCGCATGGCGCGGCATCAGCAGGTGCGCGGCCTCGTCGCGGCTGGGCAGGCGCGCGCCGATCAGGCTGAAGGTGCGCACCAGGGGCAGGTCGCGCGCGGCCAGATACTGGCGCAGCGAGCCGCCCTGGTAATCAGCCAGCAAGGGCGCCAGGCTGGCGCAGAAACGATGGCGGATCAGGCTCAGCGGCTGGCCATCGAGCAGGCGCAGGGTGGCAAGCTCGATCAGCTCGCTGCCATCGGGCAGTTGCAGGTGGCGGCACTCCTCGCTGCTGGCCATGCGTTTCAGGCGCTCAAGCAACTGCGCCTCGACGCGGTAGCCCAGCGCCGACAGCGACTGACTGAAGGCACTGCCCGCCTCGACCGGATACACCAAGGGCTTGGCCAGCACCTGGGTGCCCTTGCCCTGGCGTCGCAACAGGCGCCCCTCGAGCACCAGCTCGTCCACCGCGCGGCGCAGGGTATGACGGTTGACGGCAAAACGCGCGGCCAGTTGCACTTCACCCGGCAGGTAATCGCCTGGGCTCAGGCACTGCAGCTCTTCGCGCAGCACTGCGGCCAGTTCGCGGTACAGGGGCTGATCTTGTCTAGACATGTTAATGCTCTGAAAAGGGCGCTCGCACAGTGTGTGAAAACTGCTGCGCTCGGCCATGCTGCGTTAAAAAACGGCTCAAAATGCTCATTTACAGCTCGTAAACTGCGCTTCTTCGCCGCTTTTTGCCTTGCCTGACCTTCGCTCGCTACGTTTTCACATGATGTGCGCAGGCGCCCTCCCGTCCTTTCAGATAAAGAGTTTGCGCAACCGTTGTGACAGGATGTCGATGGCGCTCACCACCAGGATGATCACGATCAGCAAGGCGCAGGTCTGGCCGAACTGGAAGCCGCGAATGGCCTCCCAGAGGATCACCCCGATGCCGCCTGCGCCGACCATGCCGACCACAGTGGCCGAACGCACGTTGGACTCGAAGCGGTACAGCGAGTAGGAGATCCACAGCGGCAGCACCTGTGGGATGACGCCGAAGATCACCTCCTGCAGGGCGCTGGCGCCGGTGGCGCGCACCCCTTCCACCGGCCCCGGATCGATGGCCTCCACCGCTTCGGCGAAGAGCTTGGCCAGCACCCCGGTGGTGCTGATGAACAGCGCCAGCACGCCGGCGAAGGGCCCCAGCCCGACCGCGACGACGAAGAGCATGGCGAAGACCATTTCGTTGATCGAACGGCAGGCATCCATCACCCGCCGCACCGGTTGGTACACCCACCAGGGCACGATGTTTTCGGAGCAGAGAATGCCCAGCGGGATGGCGCAGAGGATGGCCAGCACCGTGCCCCACAGGGCGATCTGCACGGTGGTCACCATCTCCTTGAGATAGAGCCGCCAGTCGCTGAAATCCGGCGGGAAGAAGTCGGCAGCGAAGGTGGCCATGTTGCCGCCGTCACGCAGCAGGGCCAGCGGGTTCATTTCCGCGCCCTGCCAGGACCAGGCGAGCACGGCGAAAAACAGCCCCCAGCCGATCAGTTGCAGCCAGCTACGCTTGCCGCCTTCCACCGAGGTGGAGGTAGTCAGAGTGGTCATGGGTAAGTCTCGATCCTGTGGGAGGCGCTTCAGCGGCGAGCTTTTCGAGAGCCGCCCCACTCTCGCGGGGCGGCTGCGAAGCTCAACCGGCGCTGGCGCCGTTTTGCTGCTCAAGCTCGGCCATGCGCTGCTGCAACTTGGCCAGCTCGGCATCCAGCTCCTTGAGCTGGGCCTGCTTGTCGGCGTCCTTGAGCGTGGTGCTGTTGGCCACTTCGGTACGCTTCTTGAACAGCTCGAGCTGGCGGATCGGCAGCAACTGGTCGTTGTCCGAAGCCCTGAACTGGCCCCACTGCAGGTCTGCCAGCACCTTCTTCTGTTCCGGCGTGGCGCCGTAGGTCATGAAGAAGTTGCGCAGCTTGTCGCGGGTTTCCTGCGGCAGGTTCTTGCGCCAGACGATGGGGTCGGACGGAATCAGCGGCGATTTCCAGATCACCTTGAGCTGTGCGGCCTTGTCCGGCGCGGTCACTTCCAGACGCTCCATGCCTTCGCTGTTGAAGGTGCCGACGTCGACCTGCTTGTTGGCCACCGACAGCGCATTGACCTCGTGGCTGCCGTTGAGCGAACGCTTGAAGATCTTGTTGGCGTCGACGTTGTTCTTGGCGAAGACGTAATAGCCCGGCACCAGATAGCCGGAGGTGGAGTTCGGGTCGCCGTTGGCGAAGGTCAGGCTGGAGGCGTTCTTGAGCATGTCCTGCACCGAGTCGATCGGGCTGTCCTTGTGCGCCACCAGCAGGCTGTAGTAGCCCGGGGCGCCGTTGGCCGCCACGGTCTGGGCGAAGATCTCGCCGCCGGCGCGATCCACCGCTTCCATCGCCGCCTTGTTGCCGTACCAGGCCACGTCCACCTTGTCGAAACGCATGCCCTGGATGATCCCGGCATAGTCGGGGGCGAAGAAGGCGTTGATCTTGATCCCGGTCTGCTTGCTCATGTCGGCCAGGAAGGGATCCCACATGGTCTTGAGGTTCTGCGAGGACTCGGTGGAGATGATGCCGAAGTTGAGTTCCTCGGCGGCCTGGGCCGAGCCCAGCAGGGAACCGGTGACGAGCGCAGAGGCAGCCAGCACCTGGCCGATGCGTTTGAACATGGAGCACACTCCTGTTGCGGGTTGGCGGGGGGTGGTTCGGATTAGGTAGCGGCGTCAAACCTTGGCCAGCACTAGCTGGCGCACCGCGGCACGAGGGCGCTGCCCTTGCGGCAGCAGCAGGTCGATATCGAGATCGCCGCCGTAGAGGTCGTTGAGGAACTCGGGGTTGAAATCGGCGGTGGAACCATCGAAATGGATGCGACCATCCTTGAGCGCCACTGCACGTGGGCAATAGCGCACGGCGTAATCCACCTGATGCAGTGTCACCACCACGGTCTTGCCGTCACGGCGGTTGATGTCGGCGAGAATCTCCATGACCTTGCGCGCCGACTCCGGGTCGAGCGAGGCGATGGGCTCATCGGCGAGGATCACCTCGGCCTGCTGGCACAGCGCACGGGCGATGGCCACCCGCTGCTGCTGGCCACCGGACAGGGTCGAGGCGCGCTGGGCGGCGAACTGGGCCAGGCCGACCCGTTCCAGCGCCTGCATGGCGCGCTGCTTCTCCTGCGGGTTGAACAGGCTCAGGCTGCCGCGCCAGCGCGGCATACGGCCGAGGCCGCCGAGCAGCACGTTCTGCAGCACGCTGAGGCGCCCGACCAGATTGAACTGCTGAAAGATGTAACCGATGTCGGCACGCTGACGGCGCACGTCCCCGCTCAGGTGCCCCTCGCTCTGCACCGGGCGCCCGAGCACCTCGATGCGCCCAGCATCACCGCGCGCCAGGCCAGCCAGATGCCGCAGCAGGGTCGACTTGCCCGAGCCGGATGCACCGATCAGTGCCACCATCTCCCCCGGCTGTACCGACAGGGCCAGATCGAACAAGGCCTGTTTGCGCCCGAAGGTCTTGTTCAGATGCTCGACTCGAATCGCTGCGCTCATGTGCCCTGGCCTCACAATCACCGATAAATGTGACGGGCAGCACTCGACCGCCCACTGGTGTAGACCAAGGTAGGCGTAAGCTATGTCAGACCAGTGAACCGAAGATGACCATTGAATGACGAGAGGTTTGAACGTTTTGCTTTGCAGCGCGTCGAAGCGACAAGGTTATGCTGAGCAGTGCTCATTTCTGACAATCGGTGCTGGCATAAAGCCTTTACCTGGACCACAATCGTCATGCAATTGGCGTCAAGGAACTGTTCATGTGACCATCGGGTCATAAAGACGCACAACGCGATATTGGTTGAACGGCTAGTGTCAAAGAGGGTCGAATCCGGTGACAATCTCGACACTGACTACCAGTATCGCTTCTTGAACTAACCGGTAATGTAAGCGCCCTATGAAACAGGCTACCTACTCCAGCCGCACGGCTGACAAATTCGTCGTTCGCTTGCCTGATGGTATGCGTGAGCGCATCGCTGACGTAGCACGCAATCATCACCGCAGCATGAACTCGGAAATCATTGCCCGCCTGGAGCAGAGCATGCTGCAGGAAGGGGCTTTGAGTGATGACCTCAACCTGAGCATCGACAGCCCAGAACTGTCGCTGCACGAACGCGAGCTGTTACAGCGTTTCCGTCAGTTGTCGCGCCGCCAGCAGACCGCCCTGGTCGCCCTGATCGCTCATGACGCGGAGATGGCCGCCGAGGAAGCCTGAAGCGGACGAGCCATGAAAAAACCGGCTTTCAAAGCCGGTTTTTTATTGCCTGCAAGAAGCCTGTCAGCCGACAAAACTGAGCAGCACCCCCGCCGCCACCGCCGAGCCGATCACCCCGGCCACGTTCGGCCCCATGGCGTGCATCAGCAGGAAGTTCTGCGGATTGGCCTCCAGCCCCACCTTGTTCGACACCCGCGCTGCCATCGGCACCGCCGACACGCCTGCCGAACCTATCAGCGGGTTGACCTTGTTGCTGCTGAACAGGTTCATCAGCTTGGCCATCAGCACCCCAGCCGCCGTACCGGCGCAGAACGCCAGCATGCCCAACAGCAGGATGCCCAGGGTCTTGAGCTGCAGGAAGGCTTCTGCCGACAGCTTCGAGCCCACGGTCAGGCCGAGGAAGATGGTGACGATATTGATCAGCGCGTTGCGCGAGGTATCGGCCAGACGTTCGACCACCCCGGCCTCGCGCAACAGGTTGCCGAGGGCGAACATGCCGATCAGCGGTGCGGCATCGGGCAGCAGCAGGCCGATGAGGATGCACAGCACGATGGGGAAGACGATCTTCTCGGTCTGCCCCACCGGACGCAGTTGCTGCATGACGATGGCGCGTTCCTCCTTGGTGGTCAGCGCCCGCATGATCGGCGGTTGCAGCAGTGGCACCAGCGCCATGTAGGCATAGGCGGCAACGGCGATGGGGCCGAGCAGGTGTGGCGCCAACTTGGAGGTGACGAAGATCGAGGTCGGCCCGTCCGCCCCGCCGATGATGGCGATGGACGCCGCCTCCTTGAGGGTGAATTCCATGCCCGGAATGCCCAGAGCGGTGATCGCCAACGCCCCCATCAGGGTGCCGAAGATACCGAACTGCGCGGCGGCCCCCAGCAGCAGGGTCTTGGGGTTGGCCAGCATCGGACCGAAATCGGTCATGGCGCCAACGCCGAGGAAGATCAGCAGCGGGAAGATGCTGGTGGGCAGCCCCACTTCGTAGATCAGATGCAGGAAACCCGCCCCTTCGGCCATATTGGCCACCGGGATGTTCGACAGCAGGCCGCCGAAACCGATGGGGATCAACAGCAGAGGCTCGAAGCCCTTCCGGATGGCCAGGTAGATCAGCAGCATGCACACCGCGATCATGAAGGCCTGACCCGGCTCCAAGTGATACAGGCCGGTGCTCTGCCAGAGCTTGAGCAGCTTGTCCATGGCGCGCCCCTCAGCCGATGGTCAGCAGGCTGTCGCCCACCGCCACCGCATCACCCACCTTGACGTTGACCGCGCCGACGGTGCCGGCCTTGAAGGCACGGATCTCGGTTTCCATCTTCATCGCTTCGAGGATGATCACCAGTTGCCCCTCCTCCACGGCCTGGCCTGGCTGCACCAACACCTTGAAGATATTGCCGGCTAGCGGCGCCGCCTGCGGCTCACCGCCACCGGCCGCGACCTGGGCCGCCGCGGGCGCGGCGCTCGAAGCAGCACCGATAGGCTTGATGCCCTCGATATCGCCACCTTCATTGACCTGCACGACGAAGGACTTGCCACTGACCTCGACGGTATAGACCTCCGGCTTGCCAGCCTCGCGGGCAGGTGCTTCCTGGCCGGTGGGCGCCGGCTCGAAGGCCGCCGGGTTGCCACGGTTCTCCAGGAATTTCAAACCGATCTGCGGGAACAGTGCGTAGGTCAGCACATCGTCGATCTCGTCAGCGGCGAGCTTGATGCCCTTCTCCCGGGCAATACCCCTGAGCTCGGCGGTCAGCTTGTCCATCTCGGCGTCCAGCAGGTCGGCCGGGCGGCAGGTGATGGCCTCGGCGCCATCGAGCACGCGCGCCTGCAGTTCGGCGTTGAAGGCAGCAGGTGCCGCACCGTATTCGCCCTTGAGCACGCCGGCGGTTTCCTTGGTGATGGACTTGTAGCGCTCGCCGGTGAGCACGTTGATCACCGCCTGGGTACCGACAATCTGCGAGGTGGGCGTCACCAGCGGGATGAACCCCAGGTCTTCGCGCACGCGCGGAATCTCGGCCAGCACCTGGTCGAACTTGTCCTGGGCGCCCTGCTCCTTGAGCTGGCTTTCCATGTTGGTGAGCATGCCGCCCGGCACCTGAGCCACCAGAATGCGCGAATCGACGCCCTTGAGGTTGCCCTCGAACTTCGCATACTTCTTGCGCACCTCGCGGAAGTAAGCGGCGATCTCTTCCAGCAGCTCCAGATTGAGCCCGGTGTCGCGCTCACTGCCCTGGAACATGGCCACCACCGACTCGGTCGGCGAGTGGCCGTAGGTCATCGACAACGAGGAGATGGCGGTGTCGACATTGTCGATACCGGCCTCCACCGCCTTGAGAATGGCCACCGAGGACAGTCCCGCCGTGGCGTGGCACTGCATGTGGATCGGAATGGCCAGGCTGGCTTTCAGGCGCGACACCAGCTCGAACGCGGTGTAGGGGGTGAGGATGCCGGCCATGTCCTTGATCGCCACCGAATCGGCGCCCATGTCCTCGATCTGCTTGGCCAGGTCGACCCACATTTCGAGGGTATGCACCGGGCTGGTGGTGTAAGAGATGGTGCCCTGGGCATGCTTGCCCTGCTGTTTGACGGCCTTGAGCGCGGTTTGCAGGTTGCGCGGATCGTTCATCGCATCGAACACGCGGAACACGTCAACGCCATTGATGGCCGCGCGCTCGACGAATTTTTCCACCACATCATCGGCATAGTGGCGGTAGCCCAGCAGATTCTGCCCGCGCAGCAGCATCTGCTGGCGGGTGTTGGGCATGGCCTTCTTCAGTTCGCGGATGCGCTGCCAGGGGTCTTCACCCAGGTAACGGATGCAGGCATCGAAGGTGGCGCCACCCCAGGACTCCACCGACCAGAAGCCGACCTGATCGAGCTTGGGCGCGATCGGCAGCATGTCCTCCAGACGCAGACGCGTCGCCAGGATCGATTGATGGGCGTCACGTAACACCACATCGGTAATGCCGAGTGCTTGTTTTACGGCAGTCATACAGGTGCTCCCTCTGTACCTGAATCAACCGCGACGGGCGCGGTGCTGGGCAATGGCGGATTGGATGGCGGCCAGCGTGTCCGCGTCCGGCACAGGGTTGGCCGGCCGAGCACTGGGCACTGCGGAAGTAACGATGGGATTGGCGGCGGGCGACGCGAAGGTCGCGATAAGGCGTGACATCAGGCTGACCACCACGACCAGCATGATCAGAAAGACGAACACGGAACCCATGCCGAACAGCATGAGTTCGACACCCTCGAGCAACAGTTCACTGGGGGTCATCTTGGCTCCTTTGGCCAGCAGCTTGGTGGCTGCATTCATTATTGATCAGGAGCGCCCAGGGTCAGCGCCTGGGCAAAGCTGCCGAACCTTAGCCTGAAACGAGCGTTTGAAGCAAACGCCAGAGAGGTCGGACAGGCCATCTACGTAGTGACCACTACCAAAGAAGGAGGCAGGCTCTACGGCAGCGCTCAGGAGACCGAGCGCACGGTGGTATCGACCGCTGGCGCCAGAGCGAGAAGCTGCTTGAAATGGCGCGTTTCATCGCCAGGCGTGCGCCCGAACAGACGCTTGAACTCACGACTGAACTGCGACGGGCTCTCATAGCCAACGCGCTGAGCTGCACTGATCGCGCTCATGTCGCTGCGAATCATCAGCAGGCGCGCCTGATGCAAGCGTATGGCCTTGAGGTACTGCAGCGGCGAGCGACTGGTCATCGCCTTGAAGTGCACATGAAAGGCCGGCACGCTCATGCTGGCGATTTCGGCCAGCGCAGGCACATCGAGCGATTCCTGATAATCGCGGTGAATGCGCTGCAGAACGCGCGCGATGCGACCGAAATGGCTGTTCTGTGCCAAGGTCGCGCGCAAACCGCTCCCCTGCTCACCCTGCAGCACGCGAAAGACGATCTCGCGCACGATCGATGGCCCGAGCAGACGCACCTCGTCCGGGTCGGCCAACGCCTCCAGCAGGCGCAGTGTCGCATCGCTCAGGCGTGCATCCATCGGGCTTGAATAAAGCATTGCCGGCGCATTGGCCGGGGGCTCGTCCAGATCCATCACCAGTTCGGCCACCAGCAGCGGATCGACCCGTAGCGCCACCCCCAGCATGGGCTCCTCGGCAGTCGCCTCGGTTTCGATGGAGAACGGCAAAGGCAGCGCCAGCACCAGATAGTGCTGCGCATCGTAGATGTAGAGATTGCCGTCGTGCAGCCCGCGCTTGCGCCCCTGAATCACGATCACGATGCTCGGCTCGTACAGCGCCGGCGTCACCGGTAGCGGCCGGTCGGAACGCATGTAGGTGACGCCGTCGAGCTGCGCCGCGGTATAGCCCTCTTCCGGGGCCAGGCGCAGCATCAACTCGACCATGCGCTGCTTCATGCTCTCGGAACTCGCATTCATGCCTCAGGCACTCGCTCGTGATGAATACCGGCACATTGTAGAGAGTGCTCAATAGAAATAGGCAATATCGAAAGAGTAACGAGACTTAGCAGACGCCCTACCCCTGCCTAGCATGAAGGCTCCATAACGCAACGGAGACCGACATGAGCAAAGTCATCCTCATCACCGGCGCCAGCAGCGGCATCGGCGAAGCCATCGCCAGACACCTCGCCAGCCTGGGCCATCAGGTGGTACTCGGCGCCCGCCGCATCGAACGCTTGCAGATACTCGCACAAGAGCTGCAGGCACAAGGTCTGAGCGCATCCTGCCGCGCTCTCGACGTCAGCCAATTGGATGACATGCAGGCCTTCGTCGAATATGCCGAGGCCCACCACGGCGTTGTCGACGTCATCGTCAACAACGCCGGGGTCATGCCGCTATCACCGCTCAACGCGCTGAAGGTGGACGAGTGGAACCGCATGCTCGACGTCAATGTACGGGGCGTGCTGCATGGCATCGCCGCCGTGCTGCCGGGCATGGAAGCACGTGGGCGCGGCCAGGTGATCAACATTGCCTCCATCGGCGCACATGCCGTTTCCCCCACTGCGGCGGTGTACTGCGCCACCAAGTATGCGGTCTGGGCCATATCCGAGGGCCTGCGCCAGGAGAGCGAGCGCATCCGCGTCACCACCATCTGCCCCGGCGTGGTCGAGTCCGAGCTGGCCGACAGCATCACCGACGCCAGTGCCCGCGATGCGATGAAGGCTTTCCGCCGTATCGCCATCACCCCGGACGCCATTGCCCGCGCGGTGGCCTATGCAGTCGAACAGCCCGAAGACGTCGACGTCAGCGAAGTCATCGTGCGCCCTACCGCCAGCCCGCATTGATGGAAACCACCATGTCAGCGAAGAACACCGTCGCGATACTGCTGATCAGCGGCACCTTGCTACCCGGCGCGGCACTGGCGCAATCCGAAAACCCGCATCCTTACGTAGGCATGTGGGTAACGGACGACGGCCATGTCCGCCATGAGCTATTGGCCAACGGTCGTTATGACGAGGCACGCGGCAATCGCGAAAGCGCCTACCAGGGCAACTACCGCGTCACCGGTAACCACATCGACTACGTCGACGACACCGGCTTTACCGCCGATGGTGAATTCATCAACGACGTGCTCTACCACGGCGGCATGGTACTGCGCCGCAAAAGCAATCCAATAGACGAATAGCACTATCCATCAGCCAAGGAAAAATGCACATGAACATGCACAAGATCATCGCCGCATTGCTACTGAGCGCATCCCTCTGCCTCCCGGCATGGGCAAGTGACAACACCGCGGCCAATCAGGCCCTGATTCAGAAAGCCTTCGATGATTGGCGCGCAGGTCAAGGCGGCATCTTCCAGTTGCTGGCCGATGATGCCGTCTGGGTCGTGGCCGGCAGCAGCCCTTACTCCGGGACTTACACCACGCGAGAGGCGTTCATGGAAGATGCAGTCAAACCCATCACTGACAAACTGGCCACGCCCATCGTGCCCACCGTCCACCAGATCGTGGCGCAAGGGCCTTACGTGGTCGTGCACTGGGATGGCCAAGCGACCGCCAAGGACGGCAGTCGCTACGAGAACAGTTACTCCTGGCACATGCAGCTGGAGAACGGCCGAATCACACGGGTCACGGCCTTTCTCGATACCTGGCGGCTGGTCGAGCTGATGAACTGATTACAACAGGAAGATCGTGGCCAAGCCGAGGAAGATGAAGAAGCCACCGCTGTCGGTCATGGCAGTGATCATCACGCTGGCGCCCATGGCCGGGTCGCGCCCCAGGCGCGCCAGAGTCATGGGGATCAGCACCCCCATCAGCGCTGCCAGCAGCAGGTTGAGGGTCATCGCCGCGGTCATCACCACACCCAGCGACCAGCTACCGTAGAGGCCATAGGCAACGGCGCCGATCACCCCGCCCCAGAGAATGCCGTTGATCAGGGACACCCCCAGCTCCTTGCGCAGCAGGCGCTTGGTATTGCCGGTGCTGACCTGATCCAGCGCCATGGCGCGCACGATCATGGTGATGGTCTGGTTGCCGGAGTTGCCGCCAATGCCGGCGACGATGGGCATCAGCGCCGCCAGCGCCACCAGCTTCTCGATGGAACCCTCGAACAGGCCGATCACCCGCGAAGCGACGAAAGCCGTGACCAGGTTAATCGCCAGCCAGGCCCAACGGTTGCGTACCGACTTCCACACCGAGGCGAAGATGTCTTCCTCCTCGCGCAGACCGGCCATGTTCAGCACTTCGCTTTCGCTTTCCTCACGGATCAGGTCGACCATCTCGTCGATGGTCAGACGGCCGATCAGCTTGCCGTTCTTGTCCACCACAGGAGCGGAAATCAGGTCATAACGCTCGAAGGCCTGAGCGGCGTCGTAGCCGTCCTCGTCGGGATGGAAGCTCACCGGATCGTCGGCCATCACCTCGCCGACCTGCTTCTCCGGATCGTTGACCAGCAGGCGCTTGATCGGCAGCACGCCCTTGAGCACGCCGTCGTAGTCGACCACGAACAGCTTGTCGGTATGCCCCGGCAGCTCCTTCAAGCGGCGCAGGTAGCGCAGCACCACTTCCAGGCTGACGTCCTCACGGATGGTAACCATCTCGAAGTCCATCAGCGCACCGACCTGATCCTCCTCGTAGGACAGGGCCGAACGCACGCGCTCGCGCTGCTGGGCATCGAGCGTTTCCATCAGCTCGTGGACGACGTCGCGCGGCAGTTCCGGCGCCAGGTCAGCCAGTTCGTCGGCGTCGAGATCCTTGGCGGCGGCGAGAATCTCGTGATCGTCCATGTCGGCGATCAGGGTTTCGCGCACCGCGTCGGACACTTCCAGCAGGATGTCGCCGTCGCGCTCGGCCTTGACCAGTTGCCAGACGGTCAGACGGTCTTCCAGAGGCAAGGCTTCGAGGATATGAGCGATGTCAGCGGGGTGCACGTCATCAAGCTTGCGCTGCAGCTCAGCGAGATTCTGCCGGTGTACCAGGCTCTCGACCCGGTCTCTGTGCTGGCCTTCCTGACGGTGAGTCAGGTCCTCCACCAGCTTGTGCCGATGCAGCAGTTCGATCACCTGGGCCAGGCGATCCTGCAGGCTCTCTTGCGGCTTCTTGGCTTCTACTTCGGTCATGGCGCGCTCCACCCCCAGTTGGCGGGCACGCCAAAGGGGATCAATCAGGTCTTACACGATTGTTCGAGGGGAGTATTGAGTAACTACTGGGTAAGTCCATGGTGGTATTCCACAAGCCCCGGCGGGGCTGACACGGCGAATGATAACACCGCAAAACAGCTTTGTACGTGACAAAAGCGCGGCAAGAACAATTGCTTGCGCTACAAACTTCGATCTCGCATGAAAACTCAGGCTATGCGACGCCGGCCACCTCCGCCAGGACACCTTGGTAAGTGCGAAAAAACGGTTTAGGCTGAAACAGGCAAACGTCACGGAGGACGACTCATGCGCGGATCGCACCTTGCAGCGCTACTGGCCGCTGCGCTTCTCTCCCCTATTCAAGACAGCTCGGCGACCAGCGTGTTCCGCTGCATGGATGCCGACGGCCATGTCACCTTCACCCTCCATGGCTGCGAGAGCGACCAGCAACAGCAGCTGCAGGAGGCGCAAAACCTCACCCCCAGCAGCGGCAAGGCGATCCCACTGGCAGATCCCTCTCGTCACTCCGGGCGCAAACATGCCGATTCAGCGGAAGTGGTGACAGTCGGCCAGCAGGACGACGGCTGCGGCAACCTGCTGACAAGCCGTGAAAGACGCCAGGCGATCATCCGTAAGGAGGTTCGCCCAGGCATGAGTCTGGCCGACGTGGAAAGCAGCCTGGGCAAGCCGGACAGGATCACCCGCCATAATGGCAGGCAGCGTTATCACTACGATGACAAGCGCGGCAACCGCCAGCAGGTCAATTTCGACGCGTCTGGCTGCGTGAAGAAATAGCGCACCAAGAAAGGGGCTTCGCATTTTGGCGGGAGGAATGTTTGTTGGCACCGGACTGGCAAGTTTGTGTGCTGGTGGGTGTTCTGGACGCCGCTTCGGTGTGTTCGGAAACTCCTTGTTTCGCCCCCTCGGGCGACTCACTTTTCTTTGAAATGCGCAAAGAAAAGTAAGCAAAAGAAACGCACCCCCGCCATCCGGCCCCGGCTGCGCCGGGGT
>NZ_JBQLIX010000053.1:0-35245 GCF_052156495.1 Pseudomonas sp. NCHU5216
TTTCTTTTGCTTACTTTTCTTTGCGCATTTCAAAGAAAAGTGAGTCGCCCGAGGGGGCGAAACCCGGAATATCTGAAGACACCCAAAGCGGCGTCCAGAACACCAACGCGAGCCGACAAGATCACACACAAACTTGCCAGTCCGGTATCAAGACTGCCTTTTCTGATATCTCTAAATGCTCACTTACCGCTCATCCAACGCCGGCAGGTCAGCCGAACGTTCGAGCAGGTCAGCCGGCAGGCTCTTGCTCGCCCGCGCGCCAAGCAAACGCAGGTTCTCCACCCGCCCGACCAGGTTACCCCGGCCCTCGACCAGCTTGTTGCGTGCAGCGGCGTAGGCCTTGTCCAGTTGCTGCAGGCGGCTGCCCATCTCGTCCAGATCGGCGATGAAAGCCACGAACTTGTCATAGAGCTGGCCGGCACGCTCGGCGATCTCCCGCGCGTTCTGGCCCTGGCGTTCCTGCCGCCAGAGGCTGTCGATCACCCGCAAGGTGGCCAGCAGGGTGGTCGGGCTGACGATCACCACCTGCTGCTCGAAGGCCTCCTGGAACAGGTTCGGCTCGGCCTGCAAGGCAGCAGCGAAGGCTGCCTCGATAGGCACGAAGAGCAGGACGAAATCCAGGCTGTGCAAGCCCTCCAGACGCTGATAATCCTTGCCGGACAAACCCTTGAGGTGGCTGCGCAAGGACAGCAGATGCTGCTTGAGCGCTTGCTGACGGCTGGTCTCGTCTTCGGCGGCGATGAATTGCTGGTAGGCGCTGAGGCTGACCTTGGCATCGACTATCACCTGGCGCTCGCCCGGCAACTCGACCAGCACGTCGGGCTGGTAACGCTCGCCACTGGCGCTCTTGAGGCTGACCTGGGTGCGATACTCGCGGCCCTTTTCCAGGCCGGCGTGCTCCAGCACCCGTTCGAGCACCAGCTCGCCCCAGTTGCCCTGGGTCTTCTGCCCTTTCAGGGCACGGGTCAGGTTGGTGGCTTCGTCACCCAGGCGCTGGTTGAGCTGTTGCAGGCGCTCCAACTCCTTGCCCAAGGAAAAACGCTCGCGTGCCTCTTGCTGATAGCTCTCGTCGACACGCTTCTCGAAGGCCTGAATGCGCTCCTTGAGCGGGTCGAGCAGTTGCCCGAGGCGCTGCTGGCTGCTCTCGGCGAAACGCTGCTCGCGTTCGTCGAAGATCTTCGTCGCCAGTTCGGAGAACTGGGCGCGCAATTCGTCACGGGCGCCTTGCAGGTCGTCCAGGCGTTGCTGCTGATTGTCTCGGTTCTCCTGCAGCTCCGCCGATAGCGCCGCACATTCGGCGGTCAGCCGCCGCACTTCGCTCTCGTTGCGCTCACGCTGCAGGTTCCAGCTCTGCGCCGCCTCACGAGCGATCTGCCGCTCCTGCTGCAGCAGCTCGTTCTCACGGCGCAGGCCGGCCAGCTCGGTCTGCTGCTCGACCTTGATCTCGCTGATCTCGGCCAGCTCGGTGCGGCAGGCATCGAGCTGGGCATGCAGGCCTGCCTGGCTCAGTTGCGCGTGCTCCAGACGCTCCTGCAGCAGCGCCTGTTCGGCCTGGGCCTGGGCGACACGCCGTTGCAACGACCAGAGGCCGGCCAGCAACGGGATCAGGGCGAGTGTGGCGCCGATGGCGACAGAAAGAGGATCGATGGGCATAGACACTCCAGGTGCGAGTGCCGGGCAGTATACCCAGACGGCGACCTACACAGGGCCAGCACCCAGCATCAGCGTGACAGGCGCTGCAGCTCCTGTTGGGCGCCACGATCACCGGCACGGGCCGCCTGACGCAGCAGTTCGTAGCCGATACGGCGATCACGGGTATTGCCGCAGTCGCGGCAGAGCAATTGGCCCAGACGGCTTTGCGCCTGCACGCAGCCTCTACGTGCCGGTTGCTTGAGCAGATTGCCGGCGATGCGCTTGACGCTGGGCGCTTGCCCCAGACGCGGACGGTCGAGGAGCCAGAGCGCGACACGCATGGGCAAACGGCTGCGGCCAGAGGAAGTGACAGGGACTGCTGTGGGGAGTACGCGAGGCATAAATCAACAGGGGGTTACTGCCGGGGCGCGCCACTCTACTCTTTTTTTCGCCAAGGTAAAGACTTGCCAGACGAGGTGAAATCGGGTTCGGCGTAATGTCTGGACACAATCCACAGAACCTGTGGATAACTCAGTGAACAAGTTGCGCGAAAGGGGCTTGAATGCCTATGAATTGGGGCTTCGAGTCAAACTGTCGATTTTTTCACCAGCGTAAAAAATTCATATTTTTCATTGACTTAATAAAGCGCTACGAAAAATCAAACGCTTACGGCGCTTTTTGACAGTGACATGACAAGCTGCGCCGTCATTGTGCACAATTCCATGCGGCAAATCCGCGCAGCGCTCTATTTCGGGGCATTGCCCGCAGTTTATCGAGGATTTCAGGCCAGCTGCGGCAACTGCCCCTGCTGCAGAAATTGCCCCCGGCGGAACACCCGCGGTTGAACGGGCGTCTGCGCCTGTTTGAAGGCCACGTAGTCGGCTGTGGTTTCGCACAGCCAGAGCCGGAGGCTAGGTGGCTTGTTCTCGGCAAGGGCCTCGGGTGCGTAAAGGGCCACATTGTGACCGCCTGCCGGACAACGCGCCGAGCGGAACTGGAAAGCCTGCACCTGCGCCGCGCCCAGCGCCTGAGTCGCCCGCTAATCGCCGGGGTGGGCCAGCAAGGCCTGGTACTCGCTGAACAGCGGCAACTGCGCGGTACAGGCGGATCAACAGCAGTACTCGTTCGCCCTGGCTTGGCACCTTCGACACCTTGGGTTACCGTCGCCGACTGATGCGCGAACGAGGATAAAGCATGGGCAGCCGGCGATTCTGGCTGAAAAGCCTGGCAGCCTTGCTGGTACTGCTGCTGGTGCTCGCCGGCTACGCCGCTTACCGCGTGCATGGCCTGCTGGAGGCACAAGGCCTGCAGCTCGACTGGCGCAGCCTCGGCCCCACCTGGCAGGGCCTGCACGCCGAGGATCTCAGCCTGCAGCGTGACGATGGCTCCCTGCGCCTGCATGCCGAGCAAGTACGGCTGCGCCTGTGGCCGCACTCCAGCCTGTTGCTGCATGGCCTGCAGGTGGAGGTGCAGGCCAGCTCCGGCGAAAGTCGCGGCGAACCTCTCGACCTCGGCCAGTTGGCCGCAACCCTGCCCTGGCTGCCTACGCAGCTTCGCTTGCAGGCCATCGAAGCCCGCCTGCCCTGCGCCAGCGGCCACTGCACATTGGCAGGCGACTTCGAGCTGCGCCAGCAGGACGACGCCCTGCAACTGAGCGCGCAACTGCTGCGCGGCGAACACCACGCCGAACTGCAGGCAATGCTCGAAGGCCTGGCGCCAGCGCGCGACACGCCGCGGCACCTGACCGCCAGCCTGCTGCTCGATGAACAGTTGCAGATGCTTCTGGATACTCGCCTGCAATCACAGGCTGACGGCCTACGCTGGCAGGGCGAACTGGGCACCCCGGGTAGCGGGGATCTGGCCTGGGTCGTCGACTGGCTGGGCGAATGGCTGTTGCGCGATGGCTCCGCCCTGCCCCGGATGCCGCAACAGATGGCACTCAATGCCCAGTGGCAGGTGCAAGTGGACGACACGGAAGCCTTGTCACACCTGCTGCAAAGCCCCGGTTGGCTACGACTGGACGCGCAACTGCCCGATCCCTGGCCAGTGCCAGGGGTCGGCCTGCTCAGCGGCACGCTGGCGCTGCACCTGGAGAACCCGGCCACGCGCTGGCAGGCCCGGCAACTGCAAGGCGAGCTGCTGCTCAACCCAGGCGCCGCGCCCTGGCAGGCCGAGCTCCCCGAGGGCCTGGACAGCGGCCCACTGACGCTGCGCCTGAGCCCGGCAGCCAAGCAGGCCGATGCCGACATCGCCCTGCACCTGGCCCTGAGTAGCCAGGGCCCGCTGCGCCTGGAGGCCGAGGCCGAGCTGGCCCTGGGGCAGTGGCCAGCCTGGCAACTCCAGGTCAGACAGGCGCACCTGCATGCCCACAGCGAACGTCTGCAACTGGCCGGTAGCCAGCTCGGAGGCGTCGAGCTGAAACTGCAACTTGCCGGCACACTCGCTGAACAGCATGTGGAGCTGCAGCTCGAACCCGGCTCGCAGCTAACCCTGGATCGCCTGCAACAAGCAGAGGTGCAAGCCAGGCGACTGCATGCCGAACTGGCCGCTCTGAAACTGACAGGCTCACCCCAGTCGCCGCAATTGAGCGGCCCGCTCAAGCTGGAACTGGGCGAACTGCGGCAGGCGGTGCTGAACCCGCAAGGCTGGCGATGGCAAGGTGAGGTGCAGGCCAATCTCGACCAGCAGTCCGCCACGGGTTCGCTGGCGGCCGACTCCGGCCTGCAACTGGGCCTGCAACTGCAACGTGATGCGGCAGGCGGCATGCGCCTGGACGCCCGCCTGGACGAGCTGTTCCTGCGCGCCGGCAACCCCTTGCCGACCACCCTGCGCCACTGGCCGCCGCTGCTGACGCTGAACAACGGCCACCTGCACGGCCAGGCCCACCTGGCGCTACCCGTTGGCCAGCCCCTGCGCCTGAATGCCGAGCTGAGCGGCAAGGGCCTGGCCGGTATTTACGACCGCAGCAGCCTGAGCGGGGTCGACGGCACGTTGCGCCTGGCTCTCGACGGTGATCGCCTGAACCTGCAGCTCGCCGAGCTGCAGGCCGCCGAAATCGATCCCGGTGTCATGCTCGGGCCCCTGAAGCTACAGGGGTCTTACCAGGCTCGCATGGACGAGCCCGGAGCCGGCCAGGTGCACCTGCAACAGGCGCAACTGGGCGTGCTCGATGGCCAGCTCAGCCTGGATGCCACCCGTTGGGATCTGGCACAGCCCGAACAGGTGTTGCCCTTGCAGCTACGCGGCCTGAATCTGCAGACCCTGTTTCGTGTCTATCCCACCGAGGGGCTGGCCGGCAGCGGCCTGATCGATGGCACCCTGCCCGTGCACCTGGGCACGGGCCTGAGCATCGAAGGCGGGCAGATCCAGGCGCGCCCGCCCGGCGGGCGCCTGCGCTTCGACTCGCCGCGCATACGCGCCATGGGCCAAGCCAACCCCGGCATGAAGCTGGTCACCGACGCGCTGCAAGACTTCCACTACGATCTACTCAGCAGTAGCCTCGACTACGACAGCTCCGGCACACTGCGCCTTGGCATACGCCTGCACGGGCAGAATCCGGCCATCGAGCAGGGCCGCCCCATTCACTTCAACATCAATCTGGAAGAGGACATTCCAGCCCTGCTGGCCAGCCTGCAACTGACCGGCAAGGTCAACGACATCATCCAGCGACGGATTCAGCAATGGATGCGCCAGCGCGTCCCCCAAGCACCCAAGGAGTAGCGCCATGCGCCCGTATCGCCTCCTCGCCGCCCTGAGTCTCGGGCTGCTGTGCCAGGCCTGCACCCCGACAGTGCAACTGGCCATGCCCAACGAGCCGATCAACATCAACCTCAACGTCAAGGTCGAGCATGAAATCTACATCAAGGTGGACAAGGCGCTTGACGAGGTCTTCAACGAAGACAGCGGCCTGTTCTGAGCCCCTTGCCCGACCGGTTCCACGGAGAAAGACGATGATTCGATACCTCTCGACCCTGCTGCTGGCACTGACCCTGAGCCTGCCGGCCTATGCCATGAGCCTCAACCAGGCCATGAGCGCCCTGAGCGAAGCCAAGACCAGCGGCCAACTGGGCGAGCAGCCCAATGGCTATCTCGGCGTGGTCAGGCCCGGCGGCCAGGCCGAGGAGATCGCCCGGCTGATCAACCAGGCGCGCCGCGCCGAATACCAGAAAGTGGCCAAGGACAACGGCGTCAGCCTCAGCGATGTGGAGGCCATCGCCGGCAAGAAGGCCATCGACCGCACGCCACCCGGCCAGTACATCCAGTTGAATGGCCAGTGGCTGCAGAAATAGAAAGCAGATGGCAGAAAGCAAAGAACCCGCCGAGGCGGGTTCTTCGTTATGCACGGCTGACGATCAGGCGCTGGCCTTGCTCACGGCATCCTTGATCAAGGTCTGCAGCTCGCCCTTCTCGTACATTTCGCTGAGGATGTCGCTGCCGCCGACCAGCTCACCGGCCACCCAGAGCTGCGGGAAGGTCGGCCAGTTGGCGTACTTGGGCAGGTTGGCGCGGATTTCCGGATTCTGCAGGATGTCGACGTAGGCAAACTTCTCGCCGCAGCCCATCACCGCCTGCGCAGCACGGGCGGAGAAGCCGCACTGCGGAGCGTTGGGCGAGCCTTTCATGTACAGCAGAACGGTGTTGTTGGCGATCTGCTCTTTGATAGTTTCGATGATATCCATGGGGCACCTCGGCATAGACTTCCCGGCCATTCGGCCGGCACGGTGGCGCGATTGTAGCGAAAAGCCGAGCATAATGCTCGGCCTTGCCGTCATCCCTGGAGCTGTTTACGACCTGGCGAGCTAGAACAAGATCGCGAATAAATTCGATCCATCGCATTTTCAGGGGGAATGCCTGGTTGACACCGGACTGGCAAGTTTGTGTGCTTGTTGCTTGCTCGGGGGCCTGTTCCGAATTGCCGCGTTTTTGCTGATGTTTTTGGTTTCGCCCTCCCGGGCGAGTCACTTTGCGGGCAAAGTAACCAAAACCTTCCGCCCGATCATCCGGCCCTGGCTGCGCCAGGGTTCGCTCACTCCATCGCCGTTCCAGAGGCCCGCCGCGGTGGGCCATCCCTGGCCCATCGCGGCTCTCGCGACATCCATGTCGCTCAACCTCTTCCACGACGATTCCGCTCACCCTCCTGGGCGGGCTCTGCACGCGCCTGAACCTCTGGTAACTCTTTGGGACTCTGCGTACTTGAACATGAGGTCAGCCTTAGGGCTGATCAGAATGCCGGCTGCAGGCCGGCAAGATGAAACTACGCGAATGAAACTATCGGTTTAATTCGGCAGCTACATCGTGACTTCACAGCCGCCAGAGCATGCAGGACTGACCTGGTATACCTGTTCGTTCAGGCGCGCGAATGGCCCCTTCAGGAGGGTGAGCGGAGTCGTTGCGTAGAGGGGCGAGCGGCATGGATGCCGCGAGAGGCTTAAAGGGCCAGGGATGGCCCTTGTAAGCCGACCCTCGAAGCGACGATGGAGCGAACGAACCCCGGCGAAGCCGGGGCCGGATGGCGGGGCCAAGCCTTTTTGCCTTCTTTTGTGGCGTTTGACAAAAGAAGGTCGCCGGGGGGCGAAACAGGAGCTATCAACTAAACGCCGATAAGCAGCTTGAACACCGAAAATGACCGGAAACATCACACAAACTTGCCAGTCCGGTGTCAACCAACTCCCCCCTGAAAGTGCGAAGAACCTTAATACGCCCCTAAGCAGCCACCACCTCAACCGGCACACCATTGAGCACGGCATTGCCGGACAGCGCATCGAGCCGACGCTCGTCGGTCAGGTCGTTGGCACTGGCGCCGGGCTGCGCACGGGCGATGTCCAGTTGCACGCCTGGCCGGGCATGCCCCCAGCCATGGGGCAGGCTGACCACACCGGCCATCACCTCGTCGCTGGCCGCCACCTCCACCTCGATGCTGCCGACCCGCGAACGCACCTGCACACGCTGGCCGTCGGCCAGGCCACGGCTGGCCAGATCCGCCGGGTTCATCAACAACTGATGGCGCGGCTTGCCCTTCACCAGGCGGTGATAGTTGTGCATCCAGGAATTGTTGCTGCGCACATGGCGACGGCCGATCAGCAATAGCTCATCGGCAGCCGGCACGGCCTGCTCGGCAAAACGCGCGAGATCGGCCAACAGCAGCTCGGGAGCAGCCTGCACCGCCTTGCTCGGGGTCTTCAGACGTGCCGCCAGGTTCGCCTGCAGCGGCCCCAGGTCGATACCATGCGGCTGCTCGCGCAAGCTGGCCAGGCTGAGCTTGCGCCCGCTGCGATCGCCATAGGGGCCGAAGCGCAGGCCCATGTCGATCATCTGCTCCGGGGCCATGGTCGGTTTCAGCTCCAGGCCGTTGTGCTTGGCGAAGGCCTGGGCCAGGCCGACGAAGATCTCCCAGTCGTGCAGGGCGCCCTCCGGCTTGGCCAGTACTGCCTCGTTGAAGCGGGTGACGTTGCGCACGGCCAGCAGGTTGAAGGTGGTGTCGTAGTGGTCGTGCTCCAGCGGCGCGGTCGGCGGCAGGATCAGGTCGGCATGGCGCGTGGTTTCGTTGATGTAGAAATCCACCGCCAGCATGAAGTCCAGCCCCTCCAGCGCCTGCTCCAGCTGCCGCCCGTTGGGTGTGGACAGCAACGGATTGCCGGCCACGGTGATCAAGGCACGCACCTGCCCCTCGCCGGGGGTGAGCATCTCCTCGGCCAACGCTGCGACCGGCAGCTCGCCGCCGTATTCCGGCAGTCCGGAAACGCGACTCTGCCAGCGGTTGAAATGCCCGCCCGAAGTGCTCGCCACCAGATCCACCGCCGGCAGGGTGCAGAGGACGCCGCCCGCGCGGTCGAGGTTGCCGCTGACCAGGTTGATCACCTGCACCAGCCACTGGCACAGGGTACCGAAGGCCTGGGTGGAAACCCCCATGCGCCCATAGCACACCGCCTTGTCGGCGGCGGCGAAGTCCCGCGCCAGTTGGCGGATGGCTTCAGCCGGCACGCCGCAACGCAGGCTCATGGCCTCGGCATCGAAGGCTGCGATGGCCTCGCGCACCTGCTGCAGCCCTTCGACCGGCAGGTGACTGAGGCGGGTCAGACCCTCGTCGAACAGGGTGTTGAGCATGCCCAACAGCAAGGCGGCATCGCTGCCGGGGCGCACGAACAGATGTTGGTCGGCGATGGCCGCGGTCTCGCTGCGCCGCGGGTCGACCACCACCAGCTTGCCGCCACGGGCCTGGATGGCTTTCAGGCGTTTCTCCACGTCCGGCACGGTCATGATGCTGCCGTTGGAGGCCAGCGGGTTGCCGCCGAGGATCAGCATGAAGTCGGTGTGGTCGATGTCGGGCACCGGGATCAGCAGACCGTGGCCGTACATCAGGTGGCTGGTGAGGTGGTGCGGAAGCTGGTCGACCGAGGTGGCGGAGAAACGGTTGCGGGTCTTCAGCAGGCCGAGGAAGTAGTTGCTATGGGTCATCAGCCCATAGTTGTGCACGCTGGGGTTGCCCTGGTACACGGCCACGGCGTTCTGCCCATGGGCGGTCTGGATCGCGCTCAGACGCTCGGCGACCAGAGCGAAGGCGTCCTCCCAAGCAATGGCCTGCCAATCGTTGCCGATACGGCGCATGGGCTGGCGAATGCGGTCGGGGTCGTTCTGGATGTCTTGCAGCGCCACGGCCTTGGGGCAGATATGGCCACGGCTGAAGCTGTCCTGGGCGTCGCCCTTGATCGAGCGAATCTGCGTGCTGCCGTCAGGCTGGGTCGCGGTTTCGATGGCGAGGCCGCAGATGGCTTCGCACAGGTGGCATGCACGGTAATGGAGGGACTGGGTCATGGCCGGGCCTCTTGTTCTGATCCATGTCGACCATGGTGGTCGCAGGTCTGGAACTATGGGCCGGGCGAGACGATGACGCCAGCAGCGTTCGTCTCATGAATCGGCAGGCATCAAGCCTGCCGATTCAGGCAGCTACCTTGACTATCCGAATTAACGGATGGAGGTCACGGTGCCTTTCTTGCCGGTAACGTTGACGTTAACGGTCTTGTACACGAAGTAATCCTGAACGTTCACTTCGTAACGCGGGGCGACGATCAGGTCGGCACCCGAGGCCTTGACTGCCTTGTAGGCAGCTGCGGACTTGGCGGAAGCAACCGGGTCGAGACCCAGCGCGAAACCACCCTCGCCACCACCGTAGGTCACGCCGTCGGCGAACTGGGTATCACCACCCAGCTTGAACACACCGAACAGGATGTTCACCGAAGATTGACCGGAGATGGGCTCGCCCACTTTCACGTCTGCCTTGAGGTTAGTCTCGACAGCGCCAGTCAGCGGAGCGGTCGGTTGGCTAACGTTCTGGCTGGCACAGCCAGTCAGCAGGGCGAGAGCGGAGAAAGCGGCGGCGTAGGCTACGTGTTTCATGCAAAACTCCTTTGCACAATATTTTCCATGGGAACCCCGTTACGGGGGCAATGCATTGCCTTGGAAAGGCGGCGGCATCCTAGAAGGCCGATCTAGAGCGGCGCAAGCCTCAATGTCATTTTTGTGACAGGTCGCACAAGGGTTTAGGAAATAGCTTACAAAACAGCGATTTGTCCGTTATGGGACGGCAATTTGCGCCGCCTCGTCATTTCCTTATAAGATCGCGCCTTCCCCCTGTTTCGTCGCATCCTGCGGCCTCCTGCCGCAAGCTTCGCCGTTTTCAGCACTTATGCAGCGGCACCGGCTTGCGAACTGTAGTGATAAAGGTAGTTAACGATGAGCGTCAGACATTTTCTCTCGATGATGGATTACACACCGGACGAACTGGTGGGGTTGATCCGCCGAGGCATCGAGCTGAAGGATCTGCGCAATCGCGGCGTGCTGTTCGAGCCGCTGAAGAACCGCGTGCTGGGCATGATCTTCGAGAAGGCCTCGACCCGCACCCGCCTGTCGTTCGAGGCCGGCATGATCCAGCTCGGCGGCCAGGCCATCTTCCTCTCGCCGCGCGATACCCAGCTGGGCCGTGGCGAACCGATCGGCGACGCCGCTATCGTCATGTCGAGCATGCTCGATGCGGTGATGATCCGCACCTTCGCTCACAGCAACCTCACCGAGTTCGCCGCCAAGTCCAAGGTGCCGGTAATCAACGGCCTGTCCGATGATCTGCACCCCTGCCAGTTGCTGGCCGACATGCAGACCTTCCTCGAGCATCGCGGCAGCATCGCCGGCAAGACGGTGGCCTGGATCGGCGACGGCAACAACATGTGCAATTCCTACATCGAGGCGGCGATGCAGTTCGACTTCCAGTTGCGCGTCGCCTGCCCCGAAGGTTACGAGCCCGATGCACGCTTCCTCGCCCTGGCCGGCGAGCGCGTGCAGGTGCTGCGTGATCCGCGCGAGGCCGTGGCCGGCGCCCATCTGGTCAGCACCGACGTGTGGGCCTCCATGGGCCAGGAAGAAGAGGCCGAGCAGCGCCTGGCGCGCTTCCGCCCCTATCAGGTCACTCCGCAACTGCTCGACCTCGCCGCCGACAACGTGCTGTTCATGCACTGCCTGCCGGCACACCGCGGCGAAGAAATCAGCATGGACATGCTCGATGACCCACGCTCGGTGGCCTGGGATCAGGCCGAGAACCGCCTGCACGCGCAGAAGGCGCTGCTGGAACTGCTGGTCGAGCCGGCGTACCACCACGCATGAGCGCGCTGCTGCAGCTACGCGGGCTGAGCTGTGGCTACCAGGCGCACAAGGTGGTGCAGGCACTCGACCTGCACCTCAACGCCGGTGACATCGGCTGCCTGCTCGGCCCTTCAGGCTGCGGCAAGACCACAACCCTGCGCGCCATCGCCGGTTTCGAGCCGATTCTCAGCGGTGAGATCGAGCTGGGTGGCGAGGTCATCTCCCGCCCCGGCTTTACCCTGGCACCGGAAAAACGCCGTATCGGCATGGTGTTTCAGGACTATGCCCTGTTCCCCCATCTGAACGTGGCGCAGAACGTCGCCTTCGGCATTCGCCAGCAGCCCGACGCCCAGCGCCTCACGGATGAATTGCTCGAACTGGTCAAGCTCGGCCACCTGGCCAAGCGCTACCCGCACGAGCTGTCCGGTGGCCAGCAACAGCGCGTCGCCCTGGCCCGTGCCCTGGCGCCTTCGCCACAACTGCTGCTGCTCGACGAGCCGTTCTCCAATCTCGATGGCGAACTGCGCCGGCGCCTCAGCCATGAGGTGCGCGAGATTCTCAAGGCACGCGGCACCAGCGCCATCCTGGTCACCCACGACCAGGAAGAAGCCTTCGCCGTCAGCGATCACGTCGGCGTGTTCAAGAGCGGCCATCTGGAACAATGGGACACGCCGTTCAACCTCTACCACGAGCCGCTGACACCCTTCGTCGCCAGCTTCATCGGCCAGGGCTACTTCATTCGCGGCCAGTTGCTCGCCCCGGACAGGGTGCAGACCGAGCTGGGCGAGATCCGCGGCAACCGCGCCTACACCTGGGCACAGGGCAGCGCGGTGGACGTGCTGCTGCGCCCGGACGATATCGTGGCGGATGCAGATAGCGCGCTGCAGGCACGCATCGTCGGCAAGACCTTCCTCGGCGCCGCGACCCTCTACCGCCTGCAACTGCCCACCGGCACTCAGCTGGAATCGATCTTCCCCAGCCATGCCGACCATCTGCCGGGGGACGAAGTGGGCATCCGCGTCGCCGCCGACCACCTGGTGGCCTTCCCGGCCCAGGGCAGCGTCGCCGCCCAGATCAGCCTTGGCGAATCCAGCGGCGTGCGCCGGGTCAGCAGCGACTAACAGGCCGTTGAAAAACGTAGGCGAGGCAGCCAGTGCAATACCGATGGCGGCCCCGCAAAAACAGCCGAAAAAAGCACTGGGCCCGCACTCGGGTTTACGTGTTGTAAATGAGCATTTTGACTGGGCTCGCACGCGAGGCTGTTTTTAACGCAGCAATGGCAACGCAGGTAGTTTTTCAACAGCCTGCTGAGCCTCAGACGAATAGCTGACCGCTGGCGACATGCCGGGCCTGCCCGGCGATTTTCACCCGATCCCCTTGCAGTTGGCAGTGCAGCTCGCCACCACGCGCCGAGCACTGGAAAGCGTTGAAGCGATCACGTCCGAGCCGTTCTGCCCAGTAAGGCACCAGCATGCAGTGGGTCGAGCCGGTCACCGGGTCTTCATCGATGCCGATGGCCGGGGCGAAATAGCGCGAGACGAAATCGTGCCGCTCCCCCGGCGCGCTGATCAACAGCCCCAGCCCAGGTAACGCGGCGATTGCCGGCAGATTAGGCACGAAGGCGCGCACCTCGCCCTCGCCACTCAACACGGCCATCAGCTCCTGCACGCTGCCGTCGGGGTTGAGCAACGCCCGTACCTCTTCCACCGCTTGCCCCAATGCCGCCTCGACCTCGCCCCGCAACTCAGGCGTCACCAGCACCGTGGGCCGTACCGGGAAATCCAGCTCCAGGCGCTCGCCCTGGCGGGTCACGCGCAACGGCCCGGACAGGCAGGTGAACTCCAGTACCTCGCCCGGCTCGTCATAGAGATCGAACAGCACCTTGGCGGTAGCCAGCGTGGCGTGGCCGCACAATGGCACCTCGCTGCCGGGGGTGAACCAGCGGATATGCCAGACACCCTCCTCCTTCACCACGAAAGCGGTTTCCGCCAGGTTGTGTTCGGCGGCGATGCGCTGCATCAACGCCTCGTCGAGCCAGGCGTCGAGGCGATAGACCATGGCCGGGTTGCCGGCGAAAGGCTGTGCGGTGAAGGCGTCGACCTGATGGAATTCGAGGGGCATGGCGGATGTCCTGGCTGCTTGGATACAGGCCGAGCATGCCGGCCCGAATCCTCCGCCACCAGACACAGTTGCAATCGAACAGTTGCCTCAGGCTTCGCTACGTACCCGCTTCACGGCATCCAGCCAACCCTCGTAGAGACTGCCCCGCGTGGCCTCGTCCATCTGCGGCTCGAAGCGCTGCTGGCGATGCCAATGACTGGCGATGGCATCCAGGTCGGCATACAGACCCAACTGCAGGCCGGCCAGATAGGCCACACCGAGGGCCGTGGTCTCGGTGACCTCGGGGCGCTCGACGCTGACGCCGAGGATGTCGGCGAGAAACTGCATGACCCAGTTGTTCTCCACCATGCCGCCATCCACGCGCAGGGCGCTGGGGGCGGCGGCACCGTCCTGGCGCATGGCTTCGAGCAGGTCACGAGTCTGGTAGCACACCGATTGCAGGCCGGCGGTGACTATCTCCTTGATGCCGGTATCGCGGGTCAGGCCGAAGATCGCGCCGCGCGCCTTGGGATCCCAATAAGGCGCCCCCAGCCCGGTGAACGCCGGCACCAGATACACACCGCAGGCCTGGCCGGTCTGCTCGGCCAGCGCTTCGCTGTCGCGGGCATGACTGATCAGCTTGATACCGTCACGCAGCCACTGCACGGCAGCCCCGGCGACGAAGATGCTGCCTTCCACCGCGTAGGTGACCTTGCCGCCGAGGCGATAGCCGACGGTGGTGAGCAGACGATTCTTCGAGCTGACCGGCTCGCTGCCGGTGTTCTGGATCATGAAGCAGCCGGTGCCGTAGGTGCTCTTGACCATGCCCGGCTGGAAGCAGGCCTGGCCGATCAGCGCGGCCTGCTGGTCACCGGCCATGCCCAGCACCGGAATGCTGGCGCCGAACAGCTCGGCGTCGGTGTGGCCGAACTCGGCGGCGCAATCGAGCACCTCGGGCAGCAGGCTGGCGGGAATCTCGAACAGCTTCAGCAGCTCCTCGTCCCAGCGCTGCTCGTGGATGTTGAACATCAGCGTGCGCGAGGCATTGCTGGCGTCGGTGCGGTGCACCTTGCCGCCGGTCAAGCGCCACAGCAGGAAGCTGTCGACGGTGCCGAAACGCAGCTCGCCGCGCTCGGCGCGGTCACGGGCGCCGGGCACGCTCTCCAGGATCCAGCGCAACTTGGTGGCGGAGAAGTAGGGATCGATCAGCAGGCCGCTGTTGGCCGACACCAACGCCTCGTGGCCTTCGGCCTTGAGCCGCGCACAGTAATCCGCGGTGCGCCGATCCTGCCAGACGATGGCCGGATGGATCGCTTCGCCACTGGCGGCATCCCACACCAGGGTGGTTTCGCGCTGGTTGGTGATGCCGATGGCGGCAATCGCCTCGACAGCCAGGCCGCTGTTGGCGATGGCCTCCCGGCAGACCGCCAGGGTGGACGACCAGATTTCCTCGGCATCGTGCTCGACCCAGCCATCACGGGGGAAAAACTGACGGAACTCCTGCTGCGCACGGGCCACGGGGCGGCCCTCGGTGTCGAAGACGATGGCGCGTGAGCTGGTGGTGCCCTGGTCGATGGCTAACAGGTACTGAGACATGGCTTTTCCTTGTTGTTATTCATTCTTGCGCGCAGAACGCAGCATTTCGCTTGCAGCATACCCATCGAACTGACGGGTGACTGCACGCAGACGGTTATCAGACCTTGCCGATGGCGGCAAAACTCCCCTGAGTGTGCTGCGCCAGCGTCTCGGCAGCCAGCTCCAGCTCCAGCCCACGCCGCCCTGCGCTGACATGAATACTGGCATGCTGGCGGGCCGACACGTCGATGAAGGTGCGCAGGCGCTTCTTCTGGCCAAGCGGGCTGATGCCGCCCACCAGGTAACCGGTCGCCCGCTGCGCGGCGGCCGGGTCGGCCATATCGGCCTTCTTCGCCCCGGCAGCGCTGGCCAGCGCCTTGAGGTCGAGGCTGCCGGTCACCGGCACCACGGCGACCAGCAACTCAGCTTTCTCGGTCACCGCCAACAGCGTCTTGAACACCCGCTCCGGCGCCAGCCCCAGCTTTTCCGCCGCCTCCAGCCCATAGGACGGGGCCTTGGGGTCATGCTGATAACTGAGCACACGGTGCTCGGCCTTGGCCTTCTTCAACAGATCGATCGCAGGAGTCATGTTCGGATGTGAAAATACAAAGAAAGATGCCTTACAGTAGCAGGCCGAAAACGCTCATCGCTACACCCTATAATGAGGAAACCTCACAGGAAGCGCCCATGAACCTCGCTCCCCGCCAACACGACATCCTCAACCTCGCCCGCGAACGCGGCTACGTCAGCATCGACGAACTGGCCCAGGCCTTCGCCGTGACGCCGCAGACCATCCGCCGCGACATCAACCAGCTGGCCGAACAGGGCCTGCTGCGCCGCACCCATGGCGGCGCCGCCTGCGAAGCCTCGAGCATCCAGAACACCGCCTATGGCATGCGCGCCGGGCAGATGCGCGACGAGAAACAACGCATCGCCGAAGCCGTCGCCGCGCAGATTCCCGACCATGCCTCGCTGTTCATCAATATCGGCACCACCACCGAGGCCATCGCCCGCGAACTGCAGAACCACAAGGGCCTGAAGATCATCACCAACAACCTGCACGTCGCCGCTCAGCTCAGCGCCAAGGCGGATTTCGAGGTGCTGGTGGCCGGCGGCACGGTGCGCGCCGATGGTGGCGTGGTCGGCCAGACGGCGGTGGACTTCATCCAGCAGTTCAAGGTCGACTACGCCATCGTCGGCATCAGCGGCATCGACGAAGACGGCAGCCTGCTGGACTTCGATTATCAGGAAGTACGCGTCTCCCAGGCCATCATCGATAACGCCCGCCAGGTCTTGCTCGCCGCCGACTCGAGCAAGTTCGGGCGCAACGCGGTGGTGCGCCTGGGTTCGATCAGCCTGGTCGACCGCGTGTTCACCGACAGCCAGCCCCCTGCCCCGGTGTTGCGCCTGCTGCAGGCCAACAAGGTGCACCTCGACCTGGTCTGAGACAGCAGGTCGACCGCTCGGCGCGAAAACGCACGCGCACCTGGCACGCATGCTCACATTCGACTAGAGTATGTTCGCAAACGAACATAACCCAGTCGAATTCATGCCGAGTGTACCGCCATGCCCCATGATCATCTCGCCAGCCCTGTTGCCGAAGTCTATGACCTCGCCGTCGTCGGCGGCGGTATCAATGGGGCCGGCATCGCCGCCGATGCCGCCGGACGCGGCCTGTCCGTGTTCCTTTGCGAAAAGGACGACTTGGCCAGCCATACCTCCTCGGCCAGCAGCAAATTGATCCATGGCGGCCTGCGCTATCTCGAACATCATGAATTTCGCCTGGTGCGCGAGGCCCTGGCCGAGCGTGAAGTCCTGCTGGCCAAGGCGCCGCACATCGTCAGCCCGATGCGTTTCGTACTGCCGCACCGCCCGCACCTGCGTCCGGCCTGGATGATTCGCGCCGGCCTGTTCCTTTACGACCACCTCGGCAAACGTGAGCGCCTGCCGGCCTCGCGCGGCGTGCGCTTCGGTGCGGGCAGCCCGCTCAAGGCGGATATCACCCGCGGCTTCGAGTATTCCGACTGCTGGGTCGACGATGCCCGTCTGGTGGTGCTCAACGCCATGGCCGCACGGGAAAAAGGCGCGCACATCCATCCGCGCACCCGCTGCGTCAGCGCCCGCCGCAGCAAGGGCCTGTGGCACATCCATCTGGAGCGTGCCGATGGCAGCCTGTTCTCGATTCGCGCACGCGGCCTGGTCAATGCCGCCGGCCCCTGGGTGGCACGTCTGCTGCGCGAAGACCTCAAGCAGCAATCACCCTATGGCATCCGCCTGATCCAGGGCAGCCATATCGTGGTGCCCAAGCTGTTCGACGGCGAGCAGGCCTACATCCTGCAGAACGAGGATCGCCGTATCGTCTTCGCCATCCCCTATCTGCAGCGCTTCACCCTGATCGGCACCACCGACCGCGAATACCAGGGCGACCCGGCCAAGGTGGCGATCAGCGACGAGGAGACCGACTACCTGCTCAAGGTGGTCAACGACCACTTCCGCAAGCAACTGGTGCGCGACGACGTGCTGCACAGCTTCGCCGGCGTGCGCCCACTGTGCGACGACGAGTCCGACGAACCTTCGGCGATCACCCGCGACTACACCCTGTCGCTGGCCGGCGTCCCAGGCGAGGCCCCCTTGCTCTCGGTATTCGGTGGCAAGCTCACCACCTACCGCAAGCTGGCGGAATCGGCGATGAAACTCCTGCAGCCAAGCTTTCCGCGCATGGGGCCGAGCTGGACGGCCAATGCCACCCTGCCCGGCGGCGAGGACATGGAAGATGTCGCCAGCCTCACCGAACTGTTGTGCAAACGCCATGGCTGGCTGCCCGCGTCACTGGCCCAGCGCTGGGCCAACAGCTATGGCAGCCGGGCGTGGCGCCTGCTCGAGGGGGTCAACAACCTCACGGATCTGGGCGAGCACCTCGGCGCCGGCCTGTATACCCGTGAAGTGGACTACCTGTGCCGCGAGGAATGGGCGCGCAGCGCCAGCGACATCCTCTGGCGTCGTAGCAAGCTGGGGCTGTTCATGAGCGGTGCCCAGCAGCTACGCCTGCAACATTACTTGCAGCAACACCATCCTTCGGCCTACGCGGCCTGAGCTCGCCTGCGGGCCTCGTCCGAGGCTTGCGGCCAAGTTGCTAAAAAATATTTTCATAGCCCCTCGGCATTTCCGTGCCGTGGGGCTGTCGTGGTTTATTTTTTTATTATTTGAATTCAAGCGCTTGCCGTCTCGATGCAGATTCTAAACATTCTTATTAAGTTTAATTTTCGTTTAAAATTCAAATAGTTAGGTTTGACAGAGGATTGCTCAAGGCTGAAAATTCAGCCCTATCGACAACTCGACATGCCTTGCAGGAGCGCCCATGAAAGGTGACAAGAAAGTTATCCAGCATTTGAACAAGATCCTCGGTAATGAGCTGGTCGCCATCAACCAGTACTTCTTGCATGCACGCATGTATGAAGACTGGGGCCTGAAGAAGCTCGGTGAGCACGAGTATCACGAGTCCATCGACGAGATGAAGCATGCGGACAAGCTGATCAAGCGCATCCTCTTTCTCGAAGGCATTCCCAACCTGCAGGATCTGGGCAAGATCCTGATCGGTGAAAACACCAAGGAAATGCTCGAGTGCGACCTGAAGATCGAGCACAAGGCCCATGCCGACCTCAAGGCGGCCATCGCCTACTGCGAAAGCGCCGGCGACTACGCCAGCCGTGATCTGCTGGAAGACATCCTGGAGTCCGAGGAAGAGCATATCGACTGGCTGGAAACCCAGCTCGGCCTGATCGAAGCGGTTGGCCTGCAGAATTACCTGCAGTCGCAGATGGACGAATAAGCCCATCCGCAACATGAGAAACGGGAGCCAATGGCTCCCGTTTTTTATTGCCGCTATCTGCTATCAGGTATTGCATGGGAAGGCTTCAGCCATGCGCTGAAGCACCTCCTGCGGATCAATGCGCCTCACTCTCCTTGACCCGGAACCACGCCGCATAGAGCGCCGGCAGGAACAGCAGGGTCAGCGCCGTGGCGACGATCAGCCCGCCCATGATGGCCACCGCCATCGGCCCGAAGAACACGCTGCGCGACAGCGGGATCATCGCCAGCACCGCCGCCAGGGCGGTCAACACGATGGGGCGAAAACGCCTTACCGTAGCCTCGATGATGGCGTGCCAGCGATCCAGACCATGACTGATGTCCTGTTCGATCTGGTCGACCAGGATCACCGAGTTGCGCATGATCATACCGGCCAGGGCGATGGTACCGAGCATAGCGACGAAGCCGAACGGCTGGCGGAAGATCAGCAGGAACAGGGTCACCCCGATCAGCCCCAGCGGCGCGGTGAGAAAGACCATGGCCGAGCGCGAGAAGCTGCGTAGCTGCAGCATCAACAGGGTCAGCACCACCACGATGAATAGCGGCATACCGGCGTTGACCGACTTCTGTCCACGGGCCGAGTCTTCCACCGTGCCGCCCACTTCCAGCAGGTAGCCGCTGGGCAGCTCGGCGCGGATCGGTTCCAGGGTCGGCAGTATCTGCGCCGTCAGGCTGGCCGGCTGCTCCTTGCCATAGACATCGGCACGCACGGTAACGGTCGGCAGACGATTACGGTGCCAGATGATGCCTTCCTCGAAGCCATACTCCAGCGTCGCCACCTGCGACAGCGCCACACTCTTGCCGCTGTCGGTGGGCACCGCCAGGCTCGGCAACTGGCTGAGCGCCGTGCGCTCCTCCGGCGTGCCGCGTTGCAGGATCTCGATCAGCTCGTTGTCCTCGCGGTACTGGCTGACGCTGGTGCCGGACAGCGAACCACGCAGGAAGCGCGACAGATCCGCGGTGTTGACCCCCAGTGCCCGGGCGCGATCCTGATCGATATCGAGGATCACCACCTTGCTCGGCTCCTGCCAGTCCAGGTGCACGTTGGCCACGTGCGGATTTTCCCGCACCTTGTCCGCCACCTGGCGCGCCAGCGCACGCACCTCGTCGATATGCTCACCACTGACCCGGAACTGCACCGGATAGCCCACCGGAGGGCCATTTTCCAGGCGGCTGACGCGGCTGCGCAGGCTCGGGAACTCGTCACGCATCACGTCGATCAGCCAGGTGCGCAGGCGCTCACGCTCTTCGATGCTGGAGGCCAGCACGACGAACTGGGCGAAGCTGGCGGCCGGTAATTGTTGATCCAGCGGCAGATAGAAGCGCGGCGAACCACTGCCCACGTAGGCCACGTAGTTGTCGATGCCGGATTGGCTCTGCAGCATTTTTTCCAGGCGCTTGACCTCGGCTTCGGTGGCCTTCAGCGAAGCGCCCTCCTCCAGCTTGATGTCCACCATCAGCTCCAGCCGCCCGGAGGCCGGGAAGAACTGCTGCGGCACGAAACGAAACAGCAGGATGGAGGCCACGAACAAACCCAAGGTCAGCACGATCACCGTCTTGCGACGGCGCACGCACCATTCCACCAGCCCGCGCACCCGCCGGTAGAAGGGCGTGGCATAGGGATCGTGCGCGCCATCGCCGCCATGCTTGGCTGCATGCAGCTTGGCCAGATCCGGCAACAGCTTGTCGCCCAGATAGGGCACGAACATCACTGCGGCGATCCACGAGGCCACCAGGGAGATCACCACCACCTGGAAGATCGAGCGGGTGTATTCGCCGGTGCCCGATTGAGCCGTGGCGATGGGCAGGAAACCGGCCGCCGTGATCAGGGTGCCGGTGAGCATGGGAAAGGCGGTGCTGGTCCAGGCGAAACTGGCCGCCTTGAAGCGGTCATAGCCCTGCTCCATCTTGATCGCCATCATCTCCACCGCAATGATCGCGTCGTCCACCAGCAACCCCAGGCCGAGCACCAGCGCGCCAAGGGAAATCTTGTGCAGGCCGATCCCCAAGTAGTACATGGCGGCGAAGGTCATCGCCAGCACCAGCGGAATCACCAGCGCCACCACCAAACCGGTGCGCAGGCCGAGGGAGAAGAAGCTGACCAGCAGGACGATGGTCAGGGCCTCCACCAGCACCTTGACGAACTCACCGACACCACTCTTCACCGCAGCCGGCTGATCCGACACCTTGCGCAGTTCCATGCCCAGCGGCAGGGTCTGCTGCAGGCGCGCGAACTCACCCTCCAGCGCCTTGCCCAGCGCCAGGATGTCACCGCCGTCCTTCATCGATACGGCAATGCCGATGGCGTCCTCACCCATGAAGCGCATGCGCGGTGCAGGCGGGTCGTTGAAGCCGCGTTTGACCTCCGCCACGTCGCTGATACGGAAGGTACGATCCGCCACGCGGATGGGGAAACTGCGAATCTCCTCCACCGACTCGAAGCGCCCGGTGACGCGTAGCTGAATGCGCTCGCTGGCGGTCTCGAAGAAGCCGGCAGGCGCAACTGCGTTCTGCGCTTCCAGCGCCTGCTGCACCGCCGCCAGGGGCAGGCCCAGGGTGGCCAGCTTGGTGTTGGACAGTTCGATCCAGATCTTCTCGTCCTGCAGCCCGACCAGTTCCACCTTGCCTACGTCCTTGACCCGCTGCAGTTGCAGCTGGATGCGGTCGGCATAATCCTTGAGCACCGCGTAATCGAAACCACTGCCGGTCAGCGCGTAGATGTTGCCGAAGGTGGTGCCGAATTCATCGTTGAAGAATGGCCCCTGGATGCCGACTGGCAGGGTGTGGCGGATGTCGCTGATCTTCTTGCGCACCTGATACCAGAGGTCGGGAATCTCGGCACTGCGCATCGAGTCGCGGGCCATGAAGGTAACCTGCGACTCCCCCGGCCGCGAGAAACTGACGATGCGGTCGTATTCGCCGGTTTCCATCAGTTTCTTCTCGATACGCTCGGTGACCTGGCGCGCCACCTCCTCAGCACTGGCCCCCGGCCAGTTGGTGCGAATGACCATGGCCTTGAAGGTGAAGGGCGGATCCTCGCTCTGGCCCAGCTTGGTGTAGGAAATGCCTCCGACTATGGCCAGCAGCAGCATGATGTAGAGCACGATCTCGCGGTGGCGCAGCGCCCAGGCAGACAGGTTGAAGCTCATCGGCTTACTCCTTGGCGGCCATGTCGACGTTGCGATTGTCACGATCGACCGGGCGTACCTGCTGCCCCTCGCGCAGCATGTGCACGCCGGCAGCCACGACCCAGTCACTGCCGCTCAGCCCTTCGAGCACCGGCACCTGGTTGTCGCCATAGGCGCCAACACGCACCGCCCGTCGCTCCACCTTGTGCTCGCCAGGCGTGACCACCCAGACGAAGGGCTGATCCTGCTCGGCGCTCAGCGCCGACAGCGGCACGGCCAGCGGCACCACGCCATCACTGGCGATGAATACCCGCGCACTCTGGCCCAGTTCGGCCGGTGTATCGCCTTCGGCGAAGGCCACGCGCGTGGCGAAGGTACGCGACTGCGGATCGGCCGCCGGTGCCATCTCGCGGATGCGCCCGGGAAAGCGCCGCCCAGGCTGTGACCACAGCTCCACCTCGACGGCCTGGCCGATCTGGAAGCGACCGATATTCTGCTCGGGCAGGCTGATCGCCACTTCACGCTCACCATCGGCAGCCAGGGTGAACACGCCCTGCCCGGCCGCCACCACCTGCCCGACTTCGAGCATGCGCCGGGCGATCACCCCGTCCTGCGGTGCACGCAGCACGGCGTAGTCGGTCTGATTGCGCGCCACATCGTACTCGGCCCGCACCTGCTTGAGCCGCGCTTCGGCAGAACGGTACTGGTTGTCGAGATTGTCGTACTGCGAGCGGCTGACCAGATTGCGTGCCAGCAGCGCCTTGTAACGCTCACGCTCGGCACGCAGGGTCTGCAGATTGGCCTCGGCCGCCGCCACCTGGGCACGCGAGGCTTGCAGTTGTAGCCGTACATCCTGTGGATCCAGTTCGGCCAGGGGCTGATCGCGCTTGACCCGATCACCGACGTCCACCATGCGCTTGCTCACCTTGCCGCCGATACGGAACGCCAGTTCAGGCTCCAGACGGGCGCGCACTTCCCCCGGGTAGCTGTCGACCAGAGCGGCAGCGGGCTGGGGATGTACTACCATGGCCGGACGGATGGACGGTTCGCTCTGCTCGCCGTTACCACAAGCAGAAAGCAGGACGGAGAGACCCAGGGACGCAAGGAGTGCGATGACATGGCGGGACATGATGACGACCTTTCAAAGAAGGTTTGGAATATTTGTACTGCCGAGTATAGTAGAAATAGCAAACTCACCAGTCCAGTATTAAAAGCCATCAATGCCTGACAAGTTGTTACAGCCTTCCGGCCCAGGCCGCCCCAAGGATCCCGCCAAGCGCCGCGCCATTCTCGACGCCGCCAAGACACTGTTCCTGCGCCATGGCTACGACGGCAGCAGCATGGACGCCATCGCTGCCGAAGCCGGGGTCTCCAAGCTCACGGTGTACAGCCACTTCACCGACAAGGAGACGCTGTTCTCCGCTGCGATCAAGGCCAAGTGCGAAGAGCAACTGCCCGAGCTGTTGTTCAAGCTGCCGGATGACGTACCGCTGGAAAAACAGCTACTCGAGATTGGCCGCGGCTTCCTCGCGCTGATCAACAGCCGCGAGTCGGTGGAAATGCATCGCATGATGGTCAACCTGGCCAGCCAGGGCTCGAAGCTGGCGCAGCTGTTCTACGAAGCCGGCCCCCTGCGCATTCAGGAAGAGATGGAGTTGTTGCTGGGCAAAGCCGCACAGCGCGGCCTGCTGGCCATCGACGAGCCGCAGCGCGCGGCCGATCATTTCTTCTGCCTGCTCAAGGGTGGTGCGCATTTCCGCCTGCTGATCGGTTGTGGCGAACCGCTGCAGGGCGAGGCCGCCGAGCTGCACATGAACGACGCGGTGCAGCTCTTCCTCCGCGCCTATCGACCAGCCCCCGGCGCGCAGTAACGAGACTCAGGCTTCCAGCTTCTTCTTCGGGTAGATGTCATAACGGCTGGATTTACCCTCCAGCACATAGCCCGGCTTGCTTCCCTCGATGGCCGGCGCCTTGCGAGGGCGCTTGACCACCACCCGATGACTGGCCAGGGCCAGGGCCGCCTGCAGCAATGCCGGGGCATCCAGATCATCGCCGACGAAGGGACGGAACAGGCGCATCTCCTTCTTCACCAGGGCGCTCTTGTCGCGGTGCGGGAACATCGGGTCGAGATAGATCACCTGCGGCGCCTCGCCCTGCCAGGCCTGCATCAGTTCGATGGCATTGCCGCTGAGCAATTGCATGCGCGCCACGATGGGCGCCACCTCCTGATCCAGCGCCGCGCGTTGCAGGCCATCCTCCAGCAAAGCCGCGACCAGCGGCTGACGCTCGATCAGGGTCATCTCGCAGCCGAGGCTGGCGAGGACGAAAGCATCGCGGCCGAGCCCGGCCGTAGCATCGAGCGTGCGCGGGCGAATGCCCGGCTGCACCCCCACGGCCTTGGCGATCATCTGCCCGCTGCCACCGCCGAACTGACGGCGATGCGCTGCCGCCCCCTCGACGAAGTCCACACGCACCGGCCCAGGCGCCTTGTCGCCGAGTTCCACCAGTTGCAACCCTTCCTCACCCAGTTGCAGGGCGTATTCGCTATCACCGCTCTGCGCCAGGCCCAGGCGTGTGGCCCATTGCGCGGCCGCTGCGGCGTACTGGGGATGCAAGGCTTGCATGCGGATGCTGGCGTTGTGCCGCTCGTCGGTCATTGGCTCGTTCTGCTCAAGAATCACTCAAAACACCGGCCACCCGGCCGATATCGAAGAGGTGACATTCTGCCAGAGCCGGCCAACGACAGCCGCATCGAGTGTGATCATGTTCGACGCTCTCTCCGCCCCACGCCCCAGCAGCCCCCCTGCCAGCCCGCGCCCAACGGACGATGCACTCGACAGCGCAACGCGCGAGTCGGTGGATTACCAGATACTGCGCCGCACCCTGGGTATCGAGGATCAGCAGACACCTGGCGATATCATCCGCGAGCTGCCTCAGCAGGACGAGCCGCCAGCCGTGGCCAGCGCTGCCGAGGCGCTCAGCCAGGCCGTGGTCGAGCAGCGTGGCCTGGAGCTCGAGGTCAGGGTCGATCAGGCCCCGCAACGGGTCGACCCGCTGGTGCTGGATCTGGCGGGCAACGGATTTTCCACCAGCGGCCTGGATCGCCCGGTACGCTTCGACCTGGACGCCGATGGCCGCCAGGATTCGATCAGCGCCCCTGTCAGCGACGACGCCTTGCTGGCCCTGGATCGCAATGGCAACGGGCACATCGATGACGGCCGTGAGCTGTTCGGCGACCAGCATGGCGCCGCCAACGGCTTCGCCGAGTTGTCCCGCTTCGACGACAACGGCGATGGCCGTATCGATGCCGCCGATGCCGTGTTCGACAGGCTGCGCCTGTTGCGTTTCGATGCTCAGGGTCGACAACAACTGCAGACACTGGGCGAGGCCGGGGTCAGCGCCATCGACCTGCGTCCACGCGATGTCAATATCGCCCTCGGTGCTTACGATCAGATCGCCCAGTTGGGCCAGTTCGAGTTCGCTGACGGGCGCAGCGGCCAGGCGGCCGACCTGCTGCTGGCCAAGCGCTAGTCGCGCCCGGTGCACTATGCGCCGCAGCTTGGCAGCCGTAGGGCGGACTCAGGAGCGAAGCGAACAGTCCGCCGGGCCATGCCGAGTTCGGCACCACGGCTCACGCCCAATACTCCCAACGGCGTACTGCTTCGCGAGTACGCCCTACGTCCCTATGCGCATGAAAGTATTGGTTTAACTCGATAGCCACATCGCTACTTCATAGCTACCAGAACACACAGGACTAACCTGGCATACCTGTCCGCTCAGGCGCGCTAACTCCCCCTTCAAGAGGCCGAACGTAGGCATTGCGCAGGGGGCGAGTGGCATGGATGCCACGAGAGGCGTAATGGGCCAGGGATGGCCCATGTACGCCGACCCCGGAGCGATGCCGGAGTGAGGGAAGTCGAGCGAAGCGAGACCCGGATGGCGGGGGTGCGTTTCTTTTGCTTACTTTTCTTTGCGCATTTCAAAGAAAAGTGAGTCGCCCGAGGGGGCGAAACCCGGAATCACTGAACACGCCGAAGCGGCGTCCACAACACCGAAACAACACACAAACTTGCCAGTCCGGTATCAACCACGCATTCCCCCGAAAATGCGATGAACCAGTTTTTAGAGGTGCCCGCTAGCGGCACATCCGCCATATGCCCATGTCCACATGAAAATGATCACGGTGGGCGGCGTTGTAATCCGGCCCCAGGGTGATGTTGAAGCTGTCGCAGGCTGCCTCATGAACCCGGCGCAGAAAGCGCGCCTTGTCGCCCTGCCCCGACCAGTCGTGCAACACACTGATGCGCCGACCATCGCGCAAGCGGAAGCCGACGATATCCAGCGCGTTGGCGTAGGAGTGCTGGCTGGGCCGCTGGCTGCCGGCGATGCTGCGACAGGCGAAGCTGCCGATATGCTCCAGGCGCGCCACCGGCTGGCCGAACACCTTGCGAGCGGCAGGCTGCAGGCCATGGCGCTCGAACAGGGCGAAACTCACGGCCAGGGGACAGGTGGCCATGAAACTGCTGCTCAGGCCGACACCAGCGCCCTGAATGCGCACGGCGTTTTCCACCGGGCAACCCGGCTGCGGCGTGCTGTCGGCCAGGCGGGTGAAGCGCAGATCAGAGCTGGCCAGGGCCTGATCGCACAGGGCGCGATCCCCTTTCAGGCGCCAGAGCTTGAAGCCGGTGAGCAGGTTCGGCTCCTCACGCACGTCCAACGGCGCCCAGGGATTGAAGCGCGGCGCCACCTCCAGCCAGCCGCGCCATAACCCCAAAAGCACGAGGGCACTCGACAGCAGTACCAGCAGAAACAGACGACCGATCTTCCCTGTTCGCATGAGCGCTCCCGTCATAGCAGCCCGAGCTGTTCCAGCTCCGGCTCGGTGTGCAATGTCGGCAGCTCGGGCAGGCCGGGCAGGCGCTGGCTCAACTGCTCATGAAAGCGCCGCGCCAGTTCAGGCGCCAAGCGGTTATCCGAAGTATGGGCGAAGACGTATGGACGCAGCCCCTGTTCGATCCAGCCGGCCACCTTGTCTAGCCAGGGCTGCATGAAAGGGTCATTGGCCAGCAGCTCGGGGTGGCCGATGAAGCGCAACTGCGGGCTGCCGCTGAAGGCCGTGGGGCGGGTCGGCAGACGCGGCTTCTTGGCCTGGGCATGCAGCACCGCGGGCGTTTGCTCGGTGCAACTGAACAGCGCCCGTGAATCCAGGCAGATGCGCTCGATACCGCGTGCTTGCAGCAAGCGATTGAGTGCTCGCTCGGTTTCGCCCTTGGCGAAGAACTCCGGGTGGCGCACCTCGATGGCCAGAGCGCCATCGCCCCAGGCCTCGATGAATGCCGCCAGTTCAGCCAGGCGCGGCGGCCCGAAGCTGGCTGGCAGTTGCAACCAGTAAGGCGCCACCCGCTCGCCCAATGGTGCCAGCAACTGGCGAAAATCCGCGCTGGCTCCGAGTTGCAGGCAGAGATCGTCGCTGTGGCTGATATCGCGCGGCAGCTTGGCGCAGAAGCGAAAGTGCGCCGGCATGGCCTGCGCCCAGCGCGCCACGGTCTGCTCGCTGGGGCGGGCATAGAAGGTGGTGTTGCCCTCGACGGCATTGAACACCTGGGTGTAACGGGCAAGAAAATCCACCGGCCGGGTGTCGGCGGGATAGAGGGTGGCGCGCCAGGCGGCCTCACTCCAGGACGGACAGCCGAGAAAATAGGGAAGCGCTGCAGTCATGCCAGCCGGGAGCGCATCGCAGACGCTCAGGCGTAGAGGTCGAGCCCGAGCACTTCCTGCGCGTCGGATTCGTTGGCATAGGTGGCGGTGGTGCTGTAGCTGGCCAACGCCTGAGCGACCCGATCGCTGAGGCGCGGCTGGGCGTAGGTGGCGCTCTGTTCACGGCTCGGCAGGCTGTCGCTGTTGGCGCTGCTGGCCTGCACCCGACGAATCTGCGGCTGTTGCTCCAGCCCCTGGCTGCTCGACGGCGCCGCCGGTTGCTCACGCTGAACCTCGATTTCCCGCTGCGCCTCGCGATAGGGCGTGACCGCGGTGCCCGAACGGGGGCCGCGGTCTGGCGAGTAGGAAGGTAGGTAACCGTCGATGCGCATCTAGGAGGTGCTCGGGGGCTCGGCTGAACGGTGGGCACTGCTGGCAATGTAGCGGTGAGTGCCGGCCTTGGCAAATGCCAAGGGGATCTTGACGCCAGACATCCGACCAGTTGTCATGCCGGCGGTGCTTTCGGCGTGGCCACCTGGTCACGCAGGTACACCGGCTGCGCCTGATCGGCTGGCAACGCTTCGCCGCGCGCCCAGGCGAAACGCGCCAGGCTCAACAGGTCTTCGGCATGGGGCAGCAGGCTGCCATCCTGGGCCGAAGGCTGCAGGGCGATACGTGCGGCATGGGTGCCCCAGCCGGTGCCGGCACCGAACCACTCGGCGCTGACCCCGCGCGGCGCCTCGGCCTGCTCCGGCGGCAGCACCGCCTCCTGGCCGAGCAGACGCATCTCGCCACCCTCCTCGCCATAGCAGCCCCAGTACACCTCATCCATACGCGCATCGATGGCCGCTGCCACATGCCGCGCGCCCTGCTCACGAAAAGCGCGCTGCGCCAGCACGGCCAGGTTGGACACCGGCAATACGGGGCGCTCGAGGGCGAAGGCCAGTCCCTGCACCACGCCAATGGCGATGCGCACCCCGGTGAAGGCCCCCGGGCCACGGCCAAAGGCGATGGCATCGAGGGCGGCAGCGGCGATACCGGCCTCGCTCAGCAACTGCTGAATCATCGGCAACAGACGCTGGGCGTGCAGGCGCGGCGCCACTTCGTAGTGACTGAGCACGCGCCCCTGGTGCAGCAGAGCGACGGAACAGGCTTCGGTGGCGGTATCCAGGGCCAGGAGAGTGGTCATCGGCTTCTTATGGCAGCAGAAAAAAGAGCCGGCATTAGACCGGCTCGGCGCTTTTTTTTCCAGCCCGCAGGGCGCGAGCGGCAGCCGCAGGCGGCTGCCGGCCGGGCGTTACCAAGGTTGAATTTCCATCTTGGCGTCCCAGGGCTTGAGCGGCGCCTTGGACCAGGTGCCATAGCCCGCGTTGGGAAAGACGATCCACTCGGTGCCCCATTTGCCGGCCTCTTCGGCGACGGTCTTGCGCTGCGCGTCGAGCGGCGTCTTGCGAAAACGTGCGTCGAAGTCGTGCAGGGTGTCGCCGAGCAGCAGCACGATCTGGTGATCGGCGCTGACCAGGGCACGGCGCTCCACCTTGGGCGGGCCGAGCAGCAGCACGCTATCAGCAGACACCTGCGGCAAGCCGAGTTTCTTCAGGGTGGCCAGGGTGTAGGACTTCTGTTCGTCGGAACGGTCGGAGATGTAGCGGATGGTCACGCCCAGCTTGTCGGCATGCTCGAGGAATTGCTTCGCGCCGGGAATCAGCGCCGGCGTGCCGTCACGCTCCCAGGGCAGCCAGGTGTCCCAGGCGTCGTACTGATGACAGTTGGCCAGGTCGCGCGCCAGCAGGGCGCTGTTGTCGATCACGGTTTCGTCCAGGTCGGTGACGATGGCCAGCTTGGACGGATCCTTGGCCGCCGCCACGGCCTTGTCCAGCTTCTCGGTGGCGATGTTGTAGGCCTGCAGTTGCAAGGCCTGGATCTCCGCCGACTGTTGCTGGAAGCGCAGGCCCATGGTGAATTCGGCCACGGCGCAATCCGGCTTGGCAGCTTCGTCGGCCTGCACGCTGGCCATGCTCAGCAGCGATACGGCCAATCCCAGCCAGATATGACGACCTTTGCATGTCTCGCTCATCGAATGTCCTCTTTCAGGGGGAAGATGACCCAGGCCCATATACCCAAGGGTCGAAGGATCAGCGTAGCGAGGCTCGGCGCTACGGGCCAGGCCGGCATACGCAGCAGAAACGACAAAGGCCCGAAACGGGCCTTTGTGCAAGGGAGGTTGCTCCCCCTGGGAGCTGGACTCAGGCCAGAGCGGCGAGGGTCTTCTCGGTGATCTGCTCGACGCTGCCGACACCCGGAACGTGGGTGTACTTGGGTGTGCCGGTTTCGGCAGCGAGCTTCTGGTAGAAGTCCACCAGCGGTTTGGTCTGCGAATGGTAGACGGACAGACGATGACGCACGGTCTCTTCCTTGTCGTCCTCACGCTGCACCAGCTCCTCGCCGGTGACGTCGTCCTTGCCAGCCACTTTCGGCGGATTGTATTCGGTGTGGTAGACGCGGCCGGAAGCCGGATGCACGCGGCGACCGGACAGGCGCTTGACGATCTCTTCGTCGTCCACGGCGATTTCCACCACGTGATCCAGAGCGACACCGGCGTCACGCAGGGCTTCAGCCTGCGGAATGGTGCGCGGGAAGCCATCGAAGAGGAAGCCATTGGCGCAATCGGGCTGAGCGATGCGCTCCTTCACCAGATTGATGATCAGGTCATCGGAGACCAGACCGCCGGCGTCCATCACGCTCTTGGCCTTGAGCCCCAGCTCGGTACCGGCCTTGACCGCTGCGCGCAGCATGTCGCCGGTGGAGATTTGCGGAATACCGAACTTCTCGGTGATGTAGCGAGCCTGGGTACCTTTGCCGGCACCGGGCGCCCCCAGCAGAATCACGCGCATCGATGTGCTCCTCAAGATTTGTGTAGTGATCGTCGGACTCGCCTCGTGGGGCCAATCTCTTGAAAGGTCTGCGGCAACCGTAAAACATCTCCAAAAACCTAGGCGAGGCAGTCAGCGGTAGTTTTTGGAGGTGCTCTGTAGCGGCCGAAAGGCTGCCCAAGATACACAGCGCACCCCTGCTGCACAAGCAGCCAAAAGTTGGATAAACCCCCTACTCCTGGCGGCATCAAGCGGCAACTTCCCGTCGAGCATCGCCGGTGCGTCCACCCTCAGCCGGTGTTGCGCAAGCCGGCGGCGATACCCGCCACGCTGACCAGCAGCGCCTGCTCCAGAGGGCTCTCCGGCGCTTGTTCGCGCTGTCGGCAACGGGCCAGCAACTCGGCCTGCAGGACATGCAGCGGGTCGAGATAGGTGTTGCGCACACTGATCGACTGCAGGGTCTGCGGGCTATGGGCGAGTAGCCTGGACTGGCTGGTCACTTCCAGTACGGCGGAGCAGGCCTGCGACAATAGGTCGCGTAATTGCGCGCCCAGCGGTCGCAGGTTCGCCTCCACCAAACGCTGGTCATACAGCTCGGCGATGGCCAGATCAGCCTTGGTCAGTACCATTTCCAGCATGTCGATGCGGGTGCGGAAGAACGGCCAGCGCTCGCGCATCTCCCTCAACAAGTCGCCCTCGCCCTGGCTCAACGCCTGCCCCAGGGCACGCTCCCAGCCGAGCCAGGCCGGCAGCATCAGACGGGTCTGCGTCCAGGCGAAGATCCACGGGATGGCGCGCAGGCTTTCCACGCCACCGGCACGCCGCTTGGCCGGACGACTACCCAGCGGCAAGCGCCCGAGTTCCTGCTCCGGCGTGGCCTGGTGGAAGTAGTCGACGAACTGCGGATGCTCGCGCACCACGCTGCGGTAAGCCGTCACGCCATCCTCGGCCAGACGATCCATCATCGCCCGCCAGGCGGGTTCCGGCGCCGGTGGTGGCAGCAGCGTCGCCTCCAGCACGGCAGCCAGATAGAGGTTGAGGTTATGCACCGCGATATCCGGCAGGCCGAACTTGAAGCGGATCATCTCCCCCTGTTCGGTGGTGCGGAAGCGCCCCGCCACCGAGCCTGGCGGCTGCGACAGGATCGCCGCGTGGGCCGGGCCGCCACCACGCCCCACGGTGCCGCCGCGGCCATGGAACAGCAGCAGCTCGACCTGATGCTCGCGGCACAGGCGCACCAGCTCCTCCTGTGCCCGATACTGCGCCCAGGCCGCCGCCGTGGTGCCGGCATCCTTGGCCGAGTCGGAGTAGCCGATCATCACTTCCTGCGGGCCCTGCAGGCGCGCACGGTAACCGGGCAACTGCAGCAGGCGGTCGATCACCGGGCCGGCGTGATCCAGGTCGGTGAGGGTCTCGAACAGTGGCACCACACGCATAGGCCGGCGCAACCCGGCTTCCTTGAGCAGCAGTTGCACCGCCAGCACATCGGAGGCGGCGCCAGCCATGGAAATCACGTAGGAGCCCAGCGAGGCGGCCGGTGCAACCGCCACCTCGCGACAGGTGGCGAGCACTTCGGCGGTGTCCGCACTGGGTCGATAGTCGCTCGGCAGCAAGGGCCGGCGACTGCCCAGTTCGCGCTGCAGGAAGGTCAGGCGGGTGTCCTCGTCCCACTCGGCATAACGCCCCAAACCGAGGTATTCGGTGATCTCGGACATCGCCGCGGCATGCCGCGCGGCATCCTGGCGCACGTCCAGACGCACCAGGAACAGACCGAAGGTGGCAGCGCGGCGCAGGCAGTCGAGCAAGGGGCCATCGGCGATCACGCCCATGCCGCACTCGTGCAGCGAGTGGTAGCAGAGCTGCAAGGGTTCCAGCAGTTCCTGATTGTCATGCAGCACCGCATTCGGCGCCGGCACCTCGGCGGTCAGCGAGTCATGTGCCCATTGACGAGTGGCGCGCAGGCGCTCGCGTACCTGCTTGAGCAAGGCCCGATAAGGCTCGGCGACATCGCCGACCCGTTCCTGCAAGGCCGTGCTGGCCTGCTGCATGGACAGTTCGGCAGCCAGGCTGTCGATATCGCGCAGATAGAGGTCGGCCGCCATCCAGCGCGCCAGCAGCAGCACTTCGCGGGTGACGCTGGCGGTGACGTTGGGGTTGCCGTCGCGGTCGCCGCCCATCCACGAGGCGAAGCGAATCGGCGCCGCGCTCAGCGGCAGGCGCAGGCCGGTGGCGGTCTGCAGGCTGTGATCGACACCGCGCAGGAATTGCGGCACGGCATGCCACAGCGAATGCTCGATGACGGCGAAGCCCCACTTCGCCTCGTCCACCGGGGTCGGCCGACTGCGGCGAATCTCCTCGGTGTGCCAGGCCTCGGCGATCAGCCGGCGCAGGCGCTCGACCACGGCCTCGCGCTCGCGTGGCAACAGGTCGTCATGATCCAGCGCCGCCAGTTGCGCGGCGATGGCATCGTATTTCTGGATCAGGGTGCGCCGCGCCACTTCGGTGGGGTGCGCGGTGAGCACCAGCTCGATGTCCAGCCGGGCAAGTTGCCGGGCCAGCTCGTCGGCGTCCTGGCCGGCACCGCACAAACGCGCCAGCAGCTCATCGAGCACCACGGCCTCGAACGGCTCCGCTTCATCCGTTCGGCGGCGCCGCACCTGATGTTGCTGCTCGGCGATGTTGGCCAGGTTAAGGAACTGGTTGAAGGCCCGCGCCACCGGCAACAGCTCGTCCTCGCCGAGCCCGGCCAGGGTCGCCCCCAGGCGTTCCGAGTCACCACTGCGATCGGCCTTGGCACTGTGGCGGATGGCTTCGATCTTCTCGACGAAGGCATCGCCATGCTGCTGTCGGATGGTTTCGCCGAGCAGTTCGCCCAGCAGGTGCACGTCCTTGCGCAAGCGCAGATCGATATCGGTCATCAGGCCTTCCCCCGCCAGTGGCAACGATTGCCTCACAGAGTGGCCCAGTCATCGCCGTCTTTTCAAGGCTTTGCCGTGTGACCATGGGCCTGAAGGGCTCGATACGAGCCCTAAAAAATGACCAACCGGTCAGACAGAAATCCCCAATCACATTGCCATCTTTTTTGAACTCTCGCGCGAACGCCTCAGTCAGTAAAAACAGGTCGCCGCATTGAATTGCCGTGAATCTCACGCACTGCGGCCCAGGCCGAACGTCTCGAACTTCATCGTTCACAGGAGTGCTGAAAAATGGATTCAACCATCACCAAGACCCTCGATGTGAAAGGTTCTGCCACGCCCCTGCGTGGTTTCAAACTGGCCGCCCTGTTCCTCGGCAGCAGCCTGCTCCTGGCGGGTTGTGCCGGCAATCCCCCCAGCGAGCAATACGCCGTATCGGAGTCGGCGGTGAATTCGGCGGTCAGCGCCGGTGCAACCGAGTTCGCCCCTGTGGAGATGAAGGCCGCGCAGGACAAGCTCAAGGAAGCCGAATTCGCCATGCATGACGAAGACTACGAGAAAGCCCGCCGCCTGGCCGAACAGGCCGAATGGGATGCCCGCGTTGCCGAGCGCAAGGCGCAGGCCGCCAAGGCTGAGCGCGCCCTGCAAGATGCCCGTCAAGGGATTCAAGAGCTGCGTGAGGAAGGCATGCGCAACGTCCAGTAACGGGCTTGCCCAGACCTCCATTCACCGACTGATCAAAGGATGAACGCCATGCGTAAACACATCATGCTTCCCACCCTGCTGGCCCTGAGCATCGGCTTGGTGGCCTGCGCCAACCAGCCCAACCCCAATCTGGAGTCGGCACGTAGCAACTTCTCCACGCTGCAGAGCGATCCGCAGGCCAATCGCCTGGCCGCGCTGGAAACCAAGGAGGCCAAGGAGTGGCTGGACAAGGCCGACAAGGCCTACCTGGACGACGCGGACAAGAAGAAGGTCGACCAATTGGCCTACCTGACCAACCAGCGGGTGGAAGTGGCCAAGCAGACCATTGCCCTGCGCGAGGCCGAAGCCGAGCTGCAGAACACCTCGGCGCAACGCGCCCAGGCCCTGCTGGACGCCCGCGACGCGCAGATCCGCCAGTTGCAGGACAAGCTCAACGCCAAGCAGACCGAGCGCGGCACCCTGGTGACCTTCGGTGACGTGCTGTTCGACTTCAACAAGGCCGAGCTCAAGAGCAGTGCCTACCCGAGCATCACCCAACTGGCGCAATTCCTTCAGGAGAACCCGGAGCGCAAGGTGATAGTCGAGGGTTACACCGATAACGTCGGCTCGGCCACCTATAACCTGGGCCTGTCCGAACGCCGCGCCAACGCGGTGCGCATGGCGCTGGTGCGTGCGGGTGTCGACCCGTCGCGTATAGTCGCCCAGGGTTATGGCAAGGAGTATCCGGTGGCGGACAACAGCACTCCGGCCGGCCGGGCGCAGAACCGCCGGGTGGAGGTCACCATCTCCAACGATAACCAGCCGGTCGTACCGCGCTCGGCCAGCGGGGGCTGATAACCTCTTTGGCATGGTTGCGACACGCCTGATGACGTAAGGCTGCTTACTTCATCGCTTGAGGTTCGCAGCCTCCCTGAAAACCCGATGCCAGGTTTTGGCATCGGGTTTTTTATGGCTCGCCATAGTGATAGGGAACTGCTTGGTTGATACTGGACTGGCAAGTTTGTATGGGTGCTTGTTCCGGATTGCCGCGTTTTTGTTGATGTTTCTGGTTTCGCCCTCCCGGGCGAGTCACTTTTGGGGCAAAAGTAACCAAAACCTCCGCCCTTTCATCCGGCCCTGGCTG
>NZ_JBQLIX010000054.1:0-33372 GCF_052156495.1 Pseudomonas sp. NCHU5216
CCTTCAGGAGGCCGAACGCAGGCATTGCGCAGGGGGCGAGTGGCATGGATGCCACGAGATACCGATGGCGGCCCCGCTTAAAGGGCCAGGGACGGCCCTTGTAAGCCGACCCCGGAGCAGTGCCGAAGTGAGGGGAGTCGAGCGAAGCATGATGGGGACGCCTAGTTCCGGATGGCGGGGGTGCGTTTCTTTTACTTACTTTTCTTTGCGCTGGGCGGCAATACGATTTCAAAGAAAAGTGAGTCGCCCGAGGGGGCGAAACCCGGAATGTCTGAAAATACCTAAGGCGGCGTCCAGAACACCAACCAAGACAACAGATCACACACAAACTTGCCAGTCCGGTATAACCCCTTTCCAAGGCGAAACACCACGCCCTGCCCCATCGCGGATAAATCCGCTCCCACCGACTACACCGCCCGACGCATGCCGATATGCGGGATGTCATCCTCCAGATACACCTCGGTCACCGCCTGGAATCCATAACGCCCGTAGTAGCCCTGCAGATGCGCCTGCGCCGACAGATACACCGGCACGCCCGGCCAACGCTGATGGCACTCGACCAGCGCCCGCTCCATCAGCCTGTGCCCCAAGCCAGTGCCTCGCGCCGATTCGGCGATCACCACCCGTCCGATCACCACCTCACCGCCCATGCGCTGCGGATCGAGCAGGCGCAGATAACCGACCAACACTTCGTTCTGGCGCACCAGCAGGTGGCAGGTATCGCCGAGCAGATCCTGGCCATCGGTTTCCAGATAAGGGCATTGCTGCTCCACCACGAACACCTGGGTGCGCAGCGCCAGCAGCTCATAAAGCGTGGCCGTATCGAGTTCAGTGTGATGCAGACAGTGCCAGGCAAGAGAGGTCATGAGAGCGTTCCACAGAAAAGCGCCAGTATGCCGTGACGCCGACATGTTTTCATTGCAGCGGCCAGCTACTGTATAAAGCCGACCCCACCCCATGAGGAGCCGACGCCGTGGAAGAAGTCATCGAACAGCTACGCGAACTCAACGAGCCGGTACCAGTACCCCTGGAGCTGCCGGACGAGGAAACCCTGGTGGAAATCCAGGAGCAGATCCTCATTCACCTGCCCTTCGAGCTGCGCGAGTTCCTGCTCAAGGTCAGCGACGTGGTCTACGGCCGCCTGGAGCCGGTGACCGCCAGCGATCCACACTCGCACACCTACCTGCCGGAGGTGGCGTCGGTGGCCTGGGATCTGGGCCTGCCGCGCGATCTGGTGCCGCTGTGCCAGGACGGCCGCGATTACTACGCGGTGGACGTGGAAGGCCAGGTCTGGCTATGGGACGGCGACGAAGGCGAGCTGACCGACGAGAGCTGGGATTCGGTCTGGCACTGGTGCCGCGACGTCTGGCTGGAAAGCTGAAACCCACCGCGCAGCCGGCCGGGCTCACGGCAGGTAGATGCGAAACTCGCCACCGCCTAGCGGGCCGCCATTGCTCAGCTCGATCCGCCCCTGGCGACCATCGCGCTGGTGCAGTTGGGCGATACGCGCGGCGAAGTATAGGCCTAGCCCGGTGCTGCCGCTGCTCTGGCTGAGGCCGAGGATGTAGTCGCCCTGGCGCTCGAGCATCGCCTGTGGATAACCGGCACCGTCGTCGTTGACGTAGAGCAGCAGCTCACCCGCCTGCTCGCTGGCGCTGATCAGCAAGGCGCTGCGGGCGTAACGCGTGGCGTTGGCGATCACGTTGCCCAGCACCGAACCCAGCAGTTCCTGGTCGAAGAAGCCCATCAGGTCGAATTCACTGACCTCGCCACGGGCCTGGATACCTCGGCTGTCGAGCACGTCCTGATAACGCGCCAACTGCGCCTGGATGAAGTCGTCCAGCTCATGGTGCGCCGGGTACAGAGGCAACTGGTTGACCTGCAGCTTGTACAGGCCGAGCAACTGCACCAGCATGCCGTTCAGGCGCGCCGCTTCGTACTCGATCACCCCGCGCTCGGGCATGTTCTGCAGCTCGGCCGGCAGCCTGGCGAGCCAGCGCGCATGGGCCTGGCCCAGGTGCGCCAGGGAGTTCTTCATGTCATGCACGGTGGAGGCGATGATGGTGCTGAGATCGAGCCCGCTCATGTGTCGAACACCCGGCTGCGCAGCTGCTGATAACGTGCATAGCGCGTATCGCTGGGGGCGATCATGCTGACCCCGTCGAGGCAACTGCGCGCTTCCTCGAGCCAGGGCTGGGACGGTTGCTCGAGGCCCAGGCGCAGCAGCGACTGGGCGGTGTTGAGGGCGATGCTGATGTTCTTCGGCTGCAACCCCAGGGCCCGGCGGAACAGCGCCAGCGCCTCGTCGGTGCGGCCCTGCTTGTAGGCCTGCACGCCCTGGCGGTTGAGGTCGGTGGCCTCCTTGCTGATGACGAATACGCTCTGGTCATCGGTCAGGCGAGCCGCCGCTTCCAGCACCCCGGCGTCATCGCCATGAATTTCCAGGCAGTCCTTGAGCAACTTCGCACCGGCTTCCTGCTGGCCAAGCTGCTGGAACTGCTCGACCATGCCCAGCGCCACCTCGGCCGGCAGGAAGGCCTCGACCTGCTGCAGCTCGGCGGCCGCTTCGGCGGCCAGTTGCGCAGCGCGTGCCGGCTCGTTGGATTTCTGCAGGCTGCGTGCCTGCATCAGGCGCTTGCGCACCTGCACGGTCTTGTCGGCGGCGTATTGGCTGCCCAGCTCGCCGAGCACCTGGCTGATCTCCATCTGGGCGCGCTTGCTCAGGGTTTCCTCGCCGGTGTCGGCCATCAGTGCCTGGCTCAGGGCCAGGTAGTTCTCCGGGCTCTTCAGGCGCGAATTCGTGCCCTGCTCCACGGCGCTGCGATAGGCCTTGGTGGCACCGGCGAAGTCTTCGTTGTGCATGGCCAGCTTGCCGAGGTGCATCTGTCGCTGCAGCGCCAGCGGTGAGAGGCGCACGGCATCTTCCAGCACCTGCTGCGCGTGCTTGGCATCGCCCTGTTTTTCCAGCACGGCAGCCAAGCCGTCATACAGGCCCGGCTGCATGGGGAAGACCTTCAGGCCCTGCTCGAAGGTGGCCTGGGCGCGCGCCAGGTCGCCTCGCTCGTTGAGCAGGTTGCCCAGTGCCTGGTAGGCCCAGGGCATGGCGCGGTCGGCCAGCACCGCCTGCAGCAGGCGTTCGAGTTCCTGCTGCCGGCCCAGTTCGCGCAGGGCACCGGCCTTGTACTTCAGGCACAGGGGCTGCAGGCGCTTGTCCTGGCTGGCCAGGGTTTCACAGGCGCTCAGCACCTCGGCCGGGTTGCGCTTGTCCAGCGCCTGCAGCACCGGCTTGAGCAGGGTCTTGCGCTCCACCAGCTTGTCCAGCCGCTGGGTCAGGCCGGCACGGTTGAAGGGCTTGGTCAGGTAGGCGTCCGGCTCGTGCTCGAGCAGGCTGAGCACCATGGCCTGGCTGCTCTCGGCGGTGACCATGACGAAGATGCACTGGTGGCTGATCAGGCGCGCCGCATGCAGCTCCTCCAGGGTTTGCAGGCCGTTCTTGCCGGCCCCCAGGTTGTAATCGTGAAGGATGATGTCGTAGCGCTTGTGCCGACACATGGCGATGGCCTGCTCACCCCGGTCGGCCGTGTCCACATCCCTGACGCCCATCTCGCGCAACATGGCCTTGACCGAACTGCGGAAGTCGGAAAAGTCGTCGACGATGAGAAACCGCTTGCCGCTGTAATCCAGCATGAATCCTGTCCTTGAATGAACCGTGGCGAAAGTATAGGGCAGCGGGCCTGCACACAGAGAGCACCCATCCTTCAGCGAGCCTGTTCCAGCTCCAGCAGGTTGAGCAGAAAGCGGGCGAAATAGAGCAGGTCCTGCTCCAGGGCCTGACGGGCACCCTTGGCGTCACCGGCTTCGAGGGCGGCGAAGGCTTCTTCATGGAAGTCGTTGAGGCGCAGCGACAGATCCGCCTCGGTGAACAGGCGGTTGAGGAAAGGGCCGATCTGCAGCCACAACGACTCGATGCTGCGCAGCAGCACCGGGTTGCCACAGACCGCATACAGATGCAGATGGAACTGGCTGTTGGCGTCCAGATAGTCCTGCACCTGACGCCGCTCGATGGCGGCATCCATGCGCTGCACGCAGTCGCGCAGCAAGGCCAGGTCGTCCGCGCTCATGCGCGGCGTGGCCAGCTCGACGGCAAGGCCCTCCAGGGCCAGGCGCACCTGAAAGAGATGTTCGTAGCGCTCGCGGGTCATGGCCGGCACGCGCACCGAGCGCTGCTGCTCGCCCTCCAGCGCACCTTCGGCCACCAGCCGCTGCAAGGCGGCGCGCACCGGCATCGGGCTGGTGCCCCACTGCGCGGCCAGGTCACGAATCTTCAGCCGCTCGCCAGGCTGGAAACGCCCAGCCAGCAGGCTTTCGCGAATACGTTGGTAAAGCTGTTCCTGCAGATTGTCGCTCATGCTCGCAGTGCCCTCCGTGGTGGGGCTGGAAGCTGAGACAGGGTAAGCAGGCAGTCGCGCATGGGTTCTCCTTGGAGCAAGGCATCAGATGAGGTCGAGGATGCAAGCCGCGACCTATTTTGTGATCACATAACCAGGTAAATACTAACTCAGATTGCGAATATCAGCATTACTTGCCATTTTTGTGATCACAAAATACCATGTGCGAAAAATCGAACGAGGTGTTCAGCATGACTGCCAGTGGTATCGCCCCAACCGCCGTGGAAACCTTCGCCGCTGGCGAGCGCGCCCGCTTTCTCGAGCGTAATCCCAAGTCCGTGGCCCTGGCCGAGCGTGCCCGCCACTCGCTGTATGGCGGCGTGCCGATGCACTGGATGGCCGACTGGTCGACGCCGGTGCCGCTGTTCGTCGAACGCGCCAAGGGTGCGCGCTTCTTCGACGTGGACGGTCATGAGTACGTCGACTTCTGCCTGGGCGACACCGGCACCATGTTCGGTCACTCGCCCGATCCGGTAGCCCGCGCCCTGGCCGAGCAGGCGAACAACGGCCTGACCACCATGCTCCCCGGCGAGGACGCCGTGGTCTGCGGCGAGCTGCTGGCCCAGCGCTTCGGCCTGCCCTACTGGCAGGTGACCGCCACCGCTACCGATTCCAACCGCTACGTGCTGCGCTGGGCGCGCGCCATCACCCAGCGCAAGACCCTGCTGGTGTTCGACGGCTGCTACCACGGCACCGTCGACGACGTCATGGTGCGCCATCGCGAGGGCCGCACCGTGCACCGCTCCGGTCTGGTCGGCCAGGCCTATGACCTGACCGAGCACAGCCGCGCCATCCCCTTCAACGATATCGAGGCGCTGGAAACCGCCCTGGCCCAGGGCGACGTCTGCGCCCTGCTGTGCGAGCCGGCGATGACCAATATCGGCATGGTGCTGCCCGACCCCGGCTTCATGCACAAATGCCGCGAGCTGACGCGCAAGTACGGCAGCCTGCTGATCATCGACGAGACGCACACCATCTCCACCGATATCGGTGGCTGCACCAGGCTGTGGAATCTCGACCCGGACTTCTTCGTGGTCGGCAAGCCCATCGCCGGCGGCGTACCCTGCGGCATCTTCGGTTGCAGCGCGCAGATGGCAGAAGCGATGAACGTCGCGCGCCAGCGTGCCAGCGAAGGCAGCCATGGCCATGGCCACAGCGGCATGGGCACCACCCTGTCGGCCAACGCCCTGGCCATGCACTGCATGCGTGCCAACCTGGAACAGGTGATGACCCAGGCCGCCTACGACCATATGCTGTCGCTGGCAGCGCGCCTGGCCGAGGGCTTCCGCCAACTGATCGGCAAGCACGGGCTGCACTGGTCGGTGACCGAGCTAGGCGCGCGTTGCGAATTCCAGTTCTGCGCCACCCCGCCGCGCACCGGCGCGGCAGCCGAGGCCGCCTTCCACGACGAACTGCAGATGGCCCTGCACCTGTACCTGATCAACCGCGGCATTCTGATCACCCCCTTCCACAACATGACCCTGTGCTGCCCGAGCACCACGGCCAATGACGTGGACAAGCTGATCGCCACCCTCGATCAGGCCCTCAGCGAGCTGCTGGCCATCCCTGGCGCCCGCGAGTAATACAAACCCGTAGGGTGGATGACGCTCTTTTCATCCACCGTTTCACCGTGCGTGGTGGATGGATAAAGCGTCATCCACCCTACGCGCCTCCCACAGGCGCGCCCCACGACCTTTTGCGAGAACCACCATGCAATTCGCCAATCCCCAGGAAGCCCGCGATTTCCTCGAACGCCACCCCGAGGTGCGCAGCATCGAGCTGATGCTGATCGACGCCAACGGCATCCCGCGCGGCAAGCTGCTGCACCGCGACGAACTGCTGGCCATCTACGAGAATGGTCGGCCGCTGCCCAGCTCGATCCTCTCGCTGACCATTCAGGGCGAGGACGTCGAGGCAAGCGGCCTGGTCTGGGAAGTGGCCGATGCCGACTGCTGGACCTACCCGTTGCCCGGCAGCCTGTGCCTGCAACCCTGGCGCGCGGTGCCCACCGGGCAGTTGCAGGTGAGCATGCACCCGACCCAGGGCCTGCCGGCAACGCCGGGCGACCCGCGCCACGTGCTGGTGCGCGCCATCGAGGCACTCAAGGCCGATGGCTATCACTCAGTGATGGCGGTGGAGCTGGAGTTCTACCTGCTGGACAAGCAGCGCGATGCCAACGGACGGCCACAGCCGGCAGTGCAGATGAATGGCGTGCGCCCGCAGGCGCCACAGGTGTATGGCGTGTACGAGCTGGAGCAGGTGCAGCCGTTCCTCGACGATCTCTACGCCGCCTGTGAGGCACAGGGACTGCCGGTACGCACGGCGATTTCCGAATACGCGCCGGGGCAGCTTGAACTCACGCTGGAGCACCGTTTCGACGCCCTGCAAGCGGTAGACGAAGGCGTGCGCTACAAGCGCCTGGTCAAGGGCGTGGCCAACAAGCACGGCTTGCAGGCCTGCTTCATGGCCAAGCCGTTCGGTGACCTGGCCGGCAGCGGCATGCACATGCACGTGTCGCTGGCCGATGCCGAGGGCAACAACCTGATGGCCAGCGAAGACCCGCAGGGCACGCCGCTGCTGCGCCACGCCATCGGCGGCATGATGGCCACGCTCAACGACGCCCTGGCGATCTTCTGTCCCAATGCCAACTCCTTCCGCCGCTTCCAGGCCAACAGCTACGCGCCGCTGGCCAAGAGCTGGGGGGTGAACAACCGCACCGTATCCTTCCGCGTGCCGGGCGGGCCGGCCAACAGCCGCCACGTCGAACACCGCATCTGCGGCGCCGACGCCAACCCCTACCTGGCAGCGGCTGCCATCCTCGCCGGCATCCACAAGGGCATCCGCGAGCAGATCGATCCGGGCCAGGCCATCGTCGGCAATGGCTACGAACAGGCCCGTGAAACCCTGCCCACCGACTGGCTCACCGCGCTGCGCAACCTGGAAAATTCGAGCTGGGCGCGCGAAGCGCTGGGCGAGGAATTCCTCAAGGTGTTCCTGGCAATCAAGTGGGCCGAGTTCCGCCAGTTCATGGGGGAAGTGGGCGAACAGGATTGGCGCTGGTATCTCAATCACGCCTGACAGCCTACCCCGGCAGCGCAAGCTGCCGGGTCGGCCTCAGCGTACCTTGATGTAATCACCCGCCACGCTGATGCCCATGCCGCCGTAGTCCTGGCAGCCATCGGCGAAGACTTCCAGCACCCGCAGCTCGATGCCCTCGCGCAGTAGCTGCACCGCACAGTCCTTGCCGAGCTGGGCGTCCTCCAGCGTCATCGCGGTGCCAGCGCCGCGCAGGCGTCCGTCCAGCTCGCCAAGGGCGGCTGGGCCGTATTCTTCTATCCGCGCACTGGCGCGCAGTGGCGAGAAGCTGGCGCGATAACCTCCCCGTGGATCAGGCGTTATCAGCAGCTCGCTCCACACCGCCTGACCGCCGTAGCGCAGATAGCGCCCTGCCGGGCTGGCGCCTAGGGCCTGGTAATCCAGCGCCTCGGCGACCTTGACCAGATGCAGGCGGGTCGAGGAGCCACTGAGGTTATTGGCCAGCGCCACACCCAGCCAGGCCCGCGCCATGCCGGCATCGCCTGCACGCAGGTTGGCCAGGATCAGGTTGTTCAAGGCCAGCTCCAGCTGTGCCGAGTCGCCCTGCTCGACACGGCGCAACTGGCGCTCGAAGGCGTCGATGGCTAGCTGGTAGTGCCCGGCCTGATAGGCAGCGCTGCCCATCTGGTTGCACTGCACCGCCGTGACGCAGTCCGGATCCGCGTGCGCGGCGTTGGTGAAGGCGAGCCACAGCGGCAGGTGAAGAAACGTCGAGCGGATGGACATGGATAGCAACCTTGCAACAGGAATTGGCGAGTTTAAGCCGCCCCGCAGTGTAAAACTTGCATCCCCGGGGCCTGCAGGCCTTACTCTCAGCAGCCCACCCGCACTCGGAGCGACGATGGAAGCCGGAACCGCACAACTGACGATGACCGTACTGATGACACCGGACATGGCTAATTTCTCCGGCAATGTCCATGGCGGCACCCTGCTCAAGTACCTCGACGAAGTGGCCTATGCCTGCGCCAGCCGCTATGCCGGTTGTTACACGGTGACCCTGTCGGTGGATCAGGTGATCTTCCGTGAGCCGGTGTACGTCGGCGAAATGGTCACCTTCCTCGCCTCGGTCAACTACACCGGGCGCACCTCGATGGAAATTGGCATCAAGGTGATCACCGAGAACATTCGCGAGCGCTCGGTACGCCATACCAACAGTTGCTTCTTCACCATGGTGGCGGTGGACGCCCAGGGTCGTCCGGTACCGGTGCCACCGCTCAATCCCGACTCGGTCGAGGGCCAGCGCCGCCAGCGCCAGGCCATGCAGCGCCGGCAGATTCGTGAAGAGCTGCAGCATCGCTATCGCATCCTCAGCGAGGAGAAGCACCTGCCCTGAGCGAGTGCTGCTGTGCGGCGCAAGCGTTCAATCGTGACCGATGTAGAACAGCAGTTCGCGGCGCTGCGGATGATCCTTGAGCCATTCACGAATCTCGTCGGCGCGGGCGATGGCTTCGGCACCGGCGATACGGCTGAAGCGCTCGCGCCGCGCCTGTTCGCTGGCCTCCTGACGCACCTGGCGCTGCCAGGCATCGGTGAAGATCGCCGGCATGCGCTGGCTCAGCTCCAGGGCCTTGAGCAGTTGCCACTCGCCGCGATCCAGCCAGGCTTCGTCGCAGGCACCGCACAGATCCAGGCGGTTGGCGCGGGTACCGCTGATCTGGAACTTGCTCATCAGCTTGGCGCACTTGGGGCAACTCAGGGCGTGGCTGGTCTCACTGGCGACCTCCTCGGCCGCCAGCGCCGAGGAATTTTCCTGCTCGGGCTGACGCTCGGCCCAGTCGCGATAATGCAGCAGGCTGACGAGGGTGCCCGAGCATTGTGGGCAACCATGAGCCAGCAGGCCATCTTCGAGTTTGGCCGGTTGCAGACGAGTGGTACGGCAGGCGGGGCAATGCATGGCGACGTCCTTTTCGGGTGAAGTACGCGAACGCTAATGCACAGCCGACAGCCGGGCAAGTGGCTATGCTGAGAAGTGCGAGGTAGATAGGCTAAGCTCTGCCTCCCGAAGCCGGAGTCACCATGATCAGCCTGTTCGATGTCTTCCTGTTGATGCTCTTCGCCGCTGCCTGCGCCTGGTTGTGGCGCGGCCATGGCATTCGCGAACGGGCTCTGGCCTTTGCCAAGCAACACTGCGCCAAGCTCGACGTGGAGCTGCTCGACGGCGCCGTGGCGCTGCGCCGTCTGGCCATCCAGCGCGATGCCAAGGGGCATCGGCGCCTGGCCCGGCTTTATGACTTCGAGTTCACCGTCACCGGCGAGCAGCGTCTGCGTGGGCAGATCAGCATGTTCGGCGCGCATCTCGGGCGTATCGAGCTGGAACCGCACCCGGTGCTGCAACCGCAGCCCGAGCCGGTCTCGGTGCAGACCCAGGGCAACGTCATCCGCCTGGAAGACTGGCGGCGCAAGGCGCAGTAGAACTTCAGCCGCGCTGCAGCAGGAAATTGGCCACGCGCGCGGCGCTGTCGCCCGGTCGTTCCTGCATGAAGCAATGCCCACCCGGTACCACCTGTCCGCGCACCTGTGGATTGCTCGCACACCAGCGCGCCACCGAACGGGCGACGAAAGGGTAGGTATGCGAGCCGTGAATCACCTCGGTGGGCGTACGCACCTTGGCCAGCGATGGCCACAGGCGACGCGGGAAGGAGCCGAAGATCTCCGCTTCGCGGCTCGGTCGGCACTTGAGCTCGACGCCGCCGTCGACCTCCTTCACGGCATGCTCGATATAGGCGTCGAACGCCGCCTCGTCCCAGCCCTTGAACATGCCACGGCCATGCAACGCGGCATGCGCGCTGGCCCGATCCGGCCACTGCCGACGACGCTTGCGCGCCTTCTTCGCCAGGCCCGTGCGCTGCGCCAGGCCGGTTACGTCCGAGAGCGCCATCACGCCGATCATGGCCGGGCTGAACAGCACCGGGTCGAGCAGTACGGCGCGCTGGAACAGCTCGGGCTGGCGCGCCAGGATCAGGCTGGTCAGCACCCCGCCGAAGCTGTGGCCCAGAGCGAAACACGGCACCTCGCCGAACGGCCCGCGTAATGCCGCGAAGGCCTCCACCGCCAGCTCGGCACTGCGGTTCCAGCCGTGGAAACGACCGCCATGATCGCTGTCACCATGGCCCTGCACGTCGCACAACCAGAGGTCGAAGTCCTCGGCCAGCAGCGTCAGCATCGGTGTGTAGACCCGCCCGCAATAGCCATTGCCATGGAGGAAATGCAGCAGCGGCTTGCCCGAGGGCGGCGTATGCCAGCCACGCAGAGTGAAGCCGGCAGAGGTGGCGTGAGACCAGGGCAGCAATTGCATGAGAGTTATCCACAGCGAGGAACGCGCGGCGAGTTTATCAGCCGGTAACGGGGATTCGGCAGATAGCGAAGGTGGCACTCAGGCCGGCAGCGTCCTGCGCTTGATCGAAGATCAGCTCCAGCCGCGAGTCCTTGCGCCACTCGCTCGGGCTCCAATCCTGCAGTGCCTGCCCCTGCACGGCATTGAGCGAACGCCAGCCCTCGGCCCCCTGCAGCACCGCCTTGGCCCGGCGCCAGGGCAGGGTCTGTAGCCACTGGCTGACCTGCCCAAGGTCGAAGCGCTGGCTCGGGTGCCAGCGCCAGCCGATGCTCCAGCCTTCGGGCTGATCCTGCACCTGACAGATCGGCTCGGCGGCGTTGCGCCAGATCTGCGCCAGGCCCGGCGCGGCTGTGGGTAACTCGGCCTTCACCTCGACGGGCGAAGCCTGCGCCGCCAGCCCCGGCAACGCGGCCAGGTCGAGTTGGCCGTGCTCGCACCAGTACAGCGGCACGGGCGGCAGTTGCGCAGCGATCCGCGCCCGCGTCGCCTCGTCCAGGCCAGCGCTCTTGTTCAACAGCAACAGGCCGGCCTCGCCCAGCGCCTGTTGCTGCACATCGGGCAATGACTCGCCCAGCGCCAGCGCGACGGCGTCCAGCACCATCAATGCCGGTTGCACGGCCAGCACCCCGAGCCAGGGGGGCTGACGCAACTGCGCCAGCAACTGCGCGGGATGGCCCAGGCCGGAGGGCTCGATCAGCAGCCGGTCAGGCCTGGTCTTGCGCAGCAGCCGGCCGAGGCCAACCTGAAACGGCGCACCATTGACGCAGCACAGGCAGCCACCGGCCACCTCGGCCAGGGCAATGCCGTCATCGCCTTGCGCCAGCAAGGCAGCGTCCAGGCCGATCTGACCGAACTCGTTGATCAGCACCGCCCAGCGCTCGCCCGCAGGCTTCTGCGCCAGCAGGTGACGGATCAGGCTGGTCTTGCCTGCACCCAGGGGGCCGGCGATCAGGTGGGTGGGGATCTGGCTGAGCATGCCGCTATGGTCGGCGCTTCAATGCACAGACTGCAACGGGACGGCATGCTAGATTCGCCGGAAATTTTCGAGGAAGCTCATACGATGCGTGCATGGCTGTTGCTGTTCTCTCTCTTGCCAGGCCTGGCCCTGGCCGAAGCCTGCGTGGTGCACAGCCAGGCTGAGCGCCTGGATGTGAAGGTCTGCCAGGAGAACCGCAACATTCCCGCCACGCTGTTTCGCGAAGGCTTCTGCCAGCCGCAGTTGCAGGGCCAGAAAGTCGAGGTGGAATTCGTCGAGCATTGCCCCGGCGGGGCCTACGGCATCTGCCAGGGGGCCCAGGCTGGCAGCGGGTTATACCGGCAGGACATCCACTACTACGGTGTGGCCAGCGATGCGGCGTACCTGCAGCCGGCCTGTACCGGCCAGTATCAGGGCAAGTGGATCGAGCCCTGACATCAAAGTGTCATCCAACAAGCGCCTAATGACGGTCGGGTACCTCATGTAACCCTCGTGCCGAGTCACGCGTCGGCATGATCTCTTGGTGCTTAAGGCCGGGGCAGTTGCTCCGGCCTTTTTTTGCCTGGCATCCGAGCTGCGGACGAGACGTAGGGTGCGCCGTGCGCACCACCATGGCGTTTGCTCGGTGCGCGCAGCGCACCCTACGGGACTAGGTGGCTCGGAGCACCACCGACAGCGATATCGCTCAGGCCAGCCAGTCCAGCGTCAGCAGCAAACGCCGCTCGCCCGCCGGCGGCTGCGGCGAGCGATGGATCAGCCCGCGCCCTTCGTTACCCTGCCATTTCTCACCTTTGGCCAATGCCACATGGCCGGCGTCCAGGCGCTGGATCAGCGCCTCGTCCTGCGGCTCGGCAGCCGCCTGGCCAAGCCCGCTACGGGGCATGCCGCCCTCCTCAAGCCAGTCGCTGCCGACCCCGGCGTAGCTGGTGATCAGCCGCAGTGGCACATGGTCGACGTGGAAACGCGGGCACATGGCCTTGTCCAGTGCGCGCAGGCGCAGGCCGATGCGCCGGGCGTCGAGCAGGCAGGCATAGGCGCGTACCAGCCAGGCCACATCGGCAAGAAAGGCCGCCTGGCCAGGCAGGTCGGCGTATTGCGCCACCAGGCCGGCAAGGTTCGGCTCGCTGTCGGCATGCGCCAGTTCCAGGGTCATGGACTGCGCCAGCGGCTCACCCTGGGCCAGCAGCGCCTCGGCGAAGTCGGCGATCTGTGCCGGCAGGCGACGCTGCCAGACGGCCAGGTTGACACCGTCTTGCAGCACCTCGCCGAGCACCTGGATGTCCTCGGCCAGCACCTGGCGCGGCGCTGGCGGCAGCTTCAGCGCATACATCAAGCGGCCTCCTGCTGCCAGGGGCCGAAGGGGTCGGCGAGCAGGCGCCAGGCATCCGGGCCGCCGGCCATCTCCGCATCGCTCAGCAAGCAGTCATCCAGCTCGCGGGTCAGCCGGGCGAAGTCGATGTTCTGGCCGATGAACACCAGCTCCTGGCGGCAGTCGCCGACCTCTTTGCTCCAGTGCTGCATGATCGCCTGCAGGCCTTCCTCGTCCTGCGGCCAGTGCTGCTTGGGCACGAAGCGCCACCAGCGCCCGGCCAGGCCATGGCGCATCAGCCCGCCGGCCTGCGACCAGCTACCGGCTTCCTGGTATTTGCTGGCCAGCCAGAAGAAGCCCTTGGAGCGCAGCAGGCGACCGTTCGTCCACTCCTGCGAGAGGAAGTCGAAGAAGCGCTGCGGATGGAAAGGCCGACGCGCCCGGTAGGCGCTGGAGGCGATGCCGTATTCCTCGGTTTCCGGCACGTGTTCGCCGCGCAGTTCCTTGAGCCAACCGGGCGCCTGCGAGGCACGCTCGAAGTCGAAGCGGCCGGTGTCGAGTATCTTGTCCAGGGCGATCTGGCCCATGCTCATGGCCTGGATGTCGGCGTGGGTGTTGAGCCCGCGCAGAATGGCCATCAGCTCCTCGCGCTCGGCCTGGCTGATCAGGTCGATCTTGCTGATGAGGATGACGTCGGCGAATTCCACCTGCTCGATCAGCAGGTCGGTGATCGAGCGCTCGTCCTCCTCGCCCAGGGTTTCGCCACTGCTGGCCAGGCTGTCGGCGGCATGGAAGTCGCGCAGGAAGTTCACCCCGTCGACCACGGTGACCATGGTGTCCAGCCGCGCCAGGTCGGACAGGCTGCGGCCCTGCTCGTCGCGGAAGGTGAAGGTTTCGGCCACCGGCAGCGGCTCGCTGATGCCGGTGGATTCGATCAACAGATAATCGAAACGGCCATCGCTGGCCAGGCGCGCGACCTCTTCCAGCAGGTCTTCGCGCAGGGTGCAGCAGATGCAGCCGTTGCTCATCTCCACCAGTTTCTCTTCGGCGCGGTTGAGGCTGACGTCACGCTGCACTTCGCTGCCGTCGATGTTGATTTCGCTCATGTCGTTGACGATCACCGCGACCTTCAGGCCTTGGCGGTTCTTCAGCACATGGTTGAGCAGGGTGCTCTTGCCGGCACCAAGAAAGCCGGAAAGCACGGTAACGGGTAGACGCGGGTTCATGGGTGTTCCTCGTTTCAGTCACGGTCACGCTGATGTTTTTCCCGCTGCTCCTGGCGCTCCTTGGCTTCGATGCACAGGGTCGCGGTGGGGCGCAGCAAGAGGCGTTTCAGGCCAATCGGTTCACCGGTCTCGGCGCACCAGCCGTATTCGCCACGCGCCAGGCGTTCGAGCGCCTGGTCGATCTTGTCCAGCAGCTTCTTTTCTCGTTCCAGCAGGCGCAGTTGCCATTGCCGCTGCTCCTCGGCAGCACCGATATCGGCCACATCGCTGCTGGTGTCGGGTTCGCGCAGTTGGGTGAACTCGTCATCGATGCGCGCCTGCAATTCGGCACGCTGGGCCAGCAGCAGCTCGCGGAAGAAGCGCTGCTGGGCGTCGTTCATGTAGTCATCGGCTGGCTGGGCCAGCAGTTCGGCTTGGGTAAGCCCGGTCATCAGAGTCATGGCAAATCGGCTGGCGCTTTTCAATTGTTATAACATAACATTTAATCCTGAGAACAACCCATGGATTTGCGATGAACGATCTGCCCCTCCCCGATATCGCCGCTCAACCCACCCATCACGACCTGGCTCTGGACTGGGTCGGCATGGCCGGCATCGCCCTGCCCGTTCGCCTGGCCGGCGAGTCCGTGGTGGCCAGCCTGGATATCGGCGTCAGCCTCGACGATGCCGGCGCGCGTGGCATCCACATGTCGCGCCTGTATCTGGCGGCACAGCGGCTGGTGCATCAGGAACTGAAGGTGTCAGCGCTGCTGCAAGTGCTGGACGACTGCCTGGGCAGCCACCAGGCGTTGTCCGACAGTGCCTCGCTGACCCTGCGCGGTGAGGTGCCGCTCGAACGTCCGGCCCTGGTCAGTCCGCTGCACGGCTGGAAGGCCTACCCCTTCGAGCTGCGTACGCGCCAGGACGGCCGTGGCATGAGCATCGAGCTGCAGGTCGAGGTCACCTACTCCTCCACCTGCCCCTGCTCGGCGGCACTGGCGCGTCAGTTGATCCAGCAGCGTTTCGCCGAAAGCTTCGCGCAGCAGCCGCTGGATTATCTGGAGGTGCTCGACTGGCTCGGCTCGACCCAGGGCATCGTCGCCACCCCGCACAGCCAGCGCAGCACCGCGACCCTGCAACTGCGCCTGAACCCGGAGTGCGACAAGCTACCGCTGCTGGCGCTGGTCGACAGCGCCGAACAGGCGCTCGGCACCCCCGTACAGACGGCGGTGAAACGTGCCGACGAACAGGCCTTCGCCCTGGCCAACGGGCAGAACCTGATGTTCTGCGAAGACGCCGCACGGCGCCTACATCGCGCCCTGCGCCAACTGCCACAGGCCAGCGGCTTCCGCCTCAAGGTCGCGCATGCCGAGAGCCTGCACGCCCACGATGCGGTGGCGGAAAGCCGCTGGAATTGGAGTTGAGCGATGATCACTTGCCAGAACCTGCAATGGGGGCCAGCCGGCCAGCCTCTGACACCGCCGCTGAACCTGCACCTGCCCCGCGCCAGCCTGACGGCCGTGATCGGCACCAACGGCTGCGGCAAAAGCAGCCTGCTCAAGGTGATCGCCGGTATCGATCACCCGCTGCAGGGTTGTATCGAGCTGGCGGTTCCACGCCTCGGTGGTGTCGCTCATCTGGTGCAGCAACAGGCCCTGGATCGACAGTTCCCGATCAAGCTGCAGGATCTGGTCAGCGCCGGTTTGTGGCGCAGCTCGCTCAGTCGCCCGCAACGTCGCGAGCGTCTGCAGCAGGCGCTGCAAGACTGGGATTTGCTGGGTCTGCAGCAACACAGCCTGCAAGCGCTTTCCGGCGGCGAACTGCAACGCGCGCTGCTGGCGCGCCTGAGCCTGACCGATGCCCAGCTTCTACTGCTCGACGAGCCGGAATCCGCCCTCGACGAACACGGCCTCGCCCTGCTCTGGCAGCACATGCAGCGCTGGCAGCAACAGGGCCGTACCTTGCTGGTCGTCAGTCATGCCCTCGACAATCTGTCCCGGCAGTTGGACAACGCCCTGCTGGTCGCTCGTAGCGGTTGCATCTTTGCCCCCATCCGCGAATTGCTCGCACAGCGTTCGATCCTGGGCAAGGTCGCCTGACCATGGACTTGCTGTGGAGCCCCTTCGTCGAGTTCGCCTTCATGCGGCGCGCCCTGATCGGTGGTGTGGCCCTGGCCGCCAGCGCCGGGCCGCTGGGCGTGTTCCTGGTGCTGCGGCGCCTGAGCCTGATAGGCGACTCGATCGGCCACGGCATACTGCCCGGCGCCGCGCTGGGCTTCTGGCTCTTCGGCCTGAGCCTGCCGGCCCTGACCCTTGGCGGCCTGGTCGCCGGGCTCGGCATGGCCGGCCTCGCCGCCTGGGTCACGCGCCGTACCGGCCTGCGCGAGGATGCCAGCCTGGCCGCCATCTACCCCATCTCGCTGGCCAGTGGCGTCCTGCTGCTAGGGCTGGCCAGCAAGAAACTCGACCTCTTGCACCTGTTGTTCGGCTCGGTGCTGGCGGTGGATCCGCCGACCCTCGACGGCATGCTGCTGGTGTCCAGCGTCAGCCTGATCGTGTTGGCGCTGATCTACCGCTGGCTGGTGATGGATAGCCTCGACCCGCTCTTTCTCGCCAGCGTCAGCCGCTTCGGCGCCGTCGCCCACGGCCTGTTCCTGACCCTGGTGGTACTCAACCTGGTGATCGGCTTTCAGGCCATCGGCGCGCTCATGGTGGTCGGTCTGATGATGCTTCCGGCCACGGCCTCCCAGTTCTGGAGCCGCCACCTGCCAAGCATGCTGCTGCTGACCGTCCTCATCGGCGCCACCTGTGTCTGGCTGGGGCTGCTGCTGTCGTACTACAGCAATCTGCCCAGCGGCCCCTGCATCGTACTGCTCGCCGGCCTGGCCTACAGCGGCTCCGTCCTGCTCGGCCCGCGCAATGGCCTGCTGCGCCGCCGCCCCCGTTTATCCCCCACTCATTGAGGAACGACCATGCGCATTCTGCTTGCCCTGCTGACCCTGAGCCTTGCCCTCTGCGCAAGCGCCGAGGACAAGATCAAGGTGGTGACCAGCTTCAGCATCCTGGCCGACATGACCCGACAGATCGGTGCTGACAAGCTGGAGCTTTACAACCTGGTAGGGACCGATGCCGACGCGCACGTCTACCAGCCCACCGCGCAGGACGCCAAGGCCGTACTCGCCGCCGACCTGATCATCGCCAACGGCCTGGGCTTCGAGCCCTGGCTCGATCGCCTGATCGCCAGCAGCGAAGCGCCCGGCACGCGCATCGACGCCAGCACCGGCGTGCTGCCGCTGACGCTCGACGAGGACGGCCATCGCGTGGCCGACCCGCATGCCTGGCAGAATCTGGCCAATGCCGAAATCTACGTGCAGAACATCACCCGCGCGCTGAGCCAGGTCGACCCGCAGAACGCCGCGTACTACCAGGCCAGGCGCGATGCCTACCTGGCGCAGATTCGCAGCCTGCTCAGCGAAGCCAAGGCCAAGCTGGGCAATCTGTCGCCAGCACAGCGCAGCATCATCACCAGCCACGATGCCTTCGGCTACCTGGGCAAGGCCTATGGCATTAACTTCATCGCGCCCCAGGGCCTGAGCACCGAAGACGAGCCTTCCGCCGCCACCGTGGCCGGGCTGATCCGGCAAATCCGCGCTGACGGGGTGAAAGCCATCTTCGTCGAGAACATCCGTGACCCGCGCCTGATCGAGCAGATCGCCGCCGAGTCCGGCGCCAAGGTGGGTGGCACGCTGTACTCCGATGCCCTGGCCAGCGAAGGCCCGGCCAGCACCTACCTGGGGATGTTCAAGTACAACATGGACACCCTGCTGGCGGCGTTGCAGCCATGAGCCTGTGGCACGAGCTGGAGCAGGCTCGGCGTGGCCATCGCCGCCCGCTGGCCGAGGTGCTCGATGCCATGCCCTGGAACGCCGATGGCCTGATCGCCGCCATCGCCCAGCGCCATGACGACGGCGAAGTGCTGATGCTGGCCTGGATGAATCGCAGCGCCTTGCAGGAAACCCTTGCCAGCGGCCAGGTCTGCTACTGGTCGCGCTCGCGCCAGCAGCTATGGCGCAAGGGCGAAACCAGCGGCCATCGCCAGTGCCTGGTCAGCGCGCACCTGGACTGCGACGGCGACGCCCTGCTGCTCAAGGTCGAACAACAAGGGCCGGCCTGTCATACCGGGCGACCCAGTTGCTTCTACAACGAACTGGACGGCGAACGCCTGCGCGTAGCCGTGAGCCCGCCGTCATGAAGCGCCTGGCCATCGCCTTGGTGCGTCTCTACCAATACCTGCTCAGCCCGCTGCTCGGGCCGCGCTGCCGCTTTCACCCCAGTTGCTCGCACTACGCCATCGAGGCGCTGGAAAAGCACGGAGCGCTGCGCGGCCTGTGGCTGAGCCTGCGCCGACTGCTGCGCTGCCATCCCTGGCATCCGGGCGGCTACGACCCGGTGCCCGAGCCCTCGCCCAAGGAGCGACCATGATTCGCAAGAACCCCTCCGGCCATCTGCCGGTCATCGCCGAGTCCGCCTACGTCGACAAGACCGCCATCATCTGCGGCAAAGTGATCATCGAAGACAACGTCTTCGTCGGCCCCTACGCGGTGATCCGCGCCGACGAAGTGGATGCCAGCGGCGACATGCAAGCCATCGTCATCGGCGCCAATTCCAATATCCAGGACGGCGTGGTGATCCACTCCAAATCCGGCGCAGCGGTGACCATCGGCAAGCATACGTCCATCGCCCACCGCTCCATCATCCACGGCCCGTGCAGTGTCGGCGACCGGGTGTTCATCGGCTTCAACAGCGTGCTGTTCAACTGCTCGGTGGGCGATGGCTGCGTGGTACGGCACAACGCCGTGGTGGACGGCTGTGATTTGCCGGCGGGCTTCCATGTCACCTCCACCCAGCGCATCGGGCCGAAGACCGACCTGGCCAGCCTGCCCCGCGTCAGCGTCTCGGCCAGTGAGTTCTCCGAAGACGTGGCGCGCACCAACGTCGATCTGGTGCGGGGCTACAAGGCCCTGCAGAACGAGTTCTGAGCATGCTGATCCGTAACGCCCGCCTGGTGAATGAAGGCCGCGTGTTCGAGGCCGACCTGCGCATCCGCAACGGCCGCATCGACGCCATCGCCAACAGCCTCAGCCACCTGCCCGGCGAGCCGCTGCTCGATGCCGCCGGGCAGTACCTGCTGCCTGGCATGATCGATGACCAGGTGCACTTTCGCGACCCCGGCGCGCCACACAAGGGCAGCTTCGCCACGGAATCGCGGGCGGCGGTGGCCGGCGGCATCACCAGCGTGATGGACATGCCCAACACCCAGCCGCCGACCCTGACCCTAGAAGCACTGACGGCCAAGGAACAACGCGCCGCCAGTTGCTCACGGGTCAACTACGGCTTTCACTTCGGCGTCAGCCACGACAACCTCGACACGGTCGCCGCGCTCGACCCCAACCGTGTGGCCGCGGTGAAGGTATTCATGGGCGCCAGTACCGGCAATATGCTGGTGGACGACCTGTCGGCACTGGAATGCCTGTTTCGCGACTGCCCCACCCTGCTGCTGAGCCATTGCGAGCACACCCCGCGCATCCGCGAGCGCGAGGCGCAGTGGCAGGCGCGCTTCGGCGACGCCATCCCCGCTGGCGAGCACCCGGCGATCCGTGACGCCGAGGCCTGCTACCAGTCCTCCAGCCTGGCGGTGAACCTGGCGCAGCGCCATGGCACGCGCCTGCACGTACTGCACATCACCACGGCACGCGAGCTGAGCCTGTTCCAGCCTGGCCCCCTGGCTGGCAAGCAGATCACCGCCGAAGTCTGCGCTCACCATCTGTACTTCGATGATGGCGACTACGCCGCGCTCGGCCACCTGATCAAGTGCAACCCGGCGATCAAGAGCCGCGCCGACCGCGACGCCCTGCGCCAGGCCCTGCGCTGCGGGCGCCTGGACATCATCGGCACCGACCACGCACCGCACACCTGGGACGAGAAGCAGCGCCCCTACCTGCAGGCGCCAGCCGGCCTGCCACTGGTGCAGCACGCCCTGCCGTCATTGCTGGAGCTGGTGGCCGACGACCTGCTGCCGCTGCCGACACTGGTGGAAAAGACCAGCCATGCCGTGGCCGAGCGCTTCGCCATCGAGCAACGCGGTTACCTGCGCGAAGGCTACTGGGCCGACCTGACCCTGATCGAACGCCTGGCCGAGCCCCGCCCGGTGGCGGCCGACCCGATCCTCGCCCACTGCGGCTGGACGCCGTTTCAGGGCCGCGCCTTGCGCCACGCGGTGCGCAGCACCATCGTCTCCGGGCAACTGGCCTGGCACGCCGGCCAGGTGCAGGATGATTGCCAAGGCTTGCCGCTGCGCTATCGGCGCACTTGAAGCGGGGCTGGACTTACCAGCCGCCTCCACCGCCGCCACCTGCTCCGCCGCCCGACGAGCCGCCGCCATGGGATGCGGACGAGCTGGAGCCGGAATCACCGCCACCCGAATGAGAGAAGTCATCGGAGGAGCGCGGCGCCTGCGGTGGCGTCGACGAGCTCATCAGCACCCGATCCAGGTTCCAGGCCAGGCTGTGCGCCGCGCCTGAGGCCATCATCTGCGTGAAGGCCTGGGGCTGATAGTCCACCTCCACCGGCGCCAGGGTGCCCTTGCGCAGCTCGTGGGTGAAGCGCTCGGTCCACTGCCGTTCGACGCCCAGCGCCATGGCGTAAGGCAGATGCCGTTCATAGTGCGCGATGCTCATGACCGGCGCCTGGCCGGCTTTATCCAGCACGTCCCGTTCGGCCAGGCTCAGGTACTCGCGATACCCTTCCAGCTCGTCGAGCAGACGCCGCCCGGCGATGCTGGGCGCGCGCAGGAGCTTGCGTGCCACCATAACGATGACGAAGAGAATCAGGCACAGCAGCACGGCCGGGCCACCCACCTGGCTCGCGGCGCAGATCGCCAAAACCAGCATGAGGAGCACTAGCAATACGCCCGCCCCGGCCGGAGCGGAACGGAGCAACGACACCCCCCACGTGCCCAGCCCTACCCCTACCACCATCAACCAGAATGCATTGCTCGTCGCAGCGGAATCCCCAGATGCGGTCACCAGTGAAATGAAACCGGCGATGCAGGCGAAGCACACGCCGATCAGCCATTCGCTGGTATGGCGGTCGAAATTGTTCTGCTCGATCACCTCGAAGCTCCGCAGCAAGCCGTCGAGGGCCGTGGTCAGCCGTGGTTCATAGCGGTTACCCAGGGTCAACGAGCCATCCTCGCTGGTGATGAGCGCATTGAGTACCCGCCGCTCGTCTTCACGAATGGCATCCCCTGGCGCCTCTGCTCGGGTCAGCAGCAGACCTTCGGCATTGCGCTGCAAACGCAGCCAGCCACGAATGGCCAGGTCGGTGAGCATGATGCTCAGCGCCCGCACCCCACGCGTGTCGCCCGCCAGGCCACGATGCCAGACGTAGCCGGCCATGGCCGGGCTGATGCCACGGGGCAACTCGAACAATGGAATCACCAGCCCTTTGCGTGGGCCTCTGCCGATCGTCCACCACAGATAGAGATAGAACCCGACCAGGCCAACGGACACCAGTAGCGAGAGGATGTCGCGCAGGTTATCAATGACCAGCCGTAGCAGGTTCTGCCACCAGCCCGGCCTGCTCACCAACCCGGCCGGCCAGGCGGTGGCGACGGTGAGGCCTTCACCCACCTTCAGCTCGCGCGTGGTCACCAGGCGCAGGCGATTGCCCTGCTGCTCGACCACCTCATAGGCTCCTTCACGCGAACCCCGGTAGCCGGTGTAGGCATGGGCGGCCTCGATCTGCGCGCCCTCCGGCAGCAGCACTTCGACGCTGGCTCGGCGAATCGGCAGCAGCCAGTCGTTGCCGGTGACGTTCCAGTAAAGCTCATCGACGCGGGCGTGAAACTGCAGTTGCGCATCCATGCGGTAGGTCAGTTCGTAGACATAAGCGCCAGGGTTCAGCCTGATATCGGCGCGCCCAAGGCGCAGACGCACACCATGCTCCAGGGCCTGTTGCGTGACGGTTTCCGGCTGACCGTCACGCGTGGCCGAAATCAGCGTCAATGGCGTGCTGCGCAGCAGGCCATTGCCCAGGCTGTAGCGTGTAGGGATGTCGCGATAGATGCCACGCGATATCTGCTGCCCTTCGGCGATGACGGCGATGCGCTCGGTCACCAGCACCTCGCCACTAGGCTCGACCTGCAGGCGCACGTCATAGCTCTGAACGACCTCTTCGGCCTGCACAGCGAAGGCACAGAAGCAGCACAGCAACAGCAGAACCCGCAGTCTTCCTGACATGACACTCTCCTTGGCACTCGCAATCGCCCGCCTGGGCGAATCGAGGCGGCAGCCTACTCCGGCCGGCTCGACAGAAAAAGCGAACGCCGCACATCCGCGACATTCGTCAGAGAATCCTTACCAGCCGCCTCCACCGCCGCCACCACCGCCCCCGCCCGAGGAGCCACCGCCGGACGAGCCACCACCACTCGAGGAACTGCTCGATGGCGGCGAAGAGGCCAAGGCCGTGGCGCTGGCAAGGCCGGCGGCCAGAGCGCCGCTCAGCGCCTGTGGCGAGCTGTAGCTGCTGCGACTGTGATACCAGCTCGGCTGATAGTCGCGCTGCGCGGGGTCGATCAGGCCGCTGGCCAGGGCTTCGCTGAAGCGTGCGCTCCACTTGTCCTCCACGCCCAGAGCCATGGCGAACGGCAGGTGACGCTCGTACAGGGCGATGCTCATTGCCGGGGCGTCGCCGGCCAGCGCCAGGGCATCGCGCTCCGCCAGTTGCAGGTAATCGCGATAGCCTTCCAGCGCATCGAGCAGGCGCCGCCCTTTCAGGGTCGGTGCCGGCAACAGGTAGTAGAAGACCACCACCAGCACCATGTACACGACGATGAGCAACAGCACAGGCAAGGACACCGCCGTGGCGACCATTATCAGCCCGGCCAGCATGGGCCAGCCGAACATCAGCACCATCAGGTACCTGCCCATCCGCTTGCCGAAGCTCGGCTGCTGGCGGGCCATGCCCAAGACGATCAGGGTCGGCACGCCAAAGCCCAGGCTGAATGCCAGCCCGGCCAGCCCTGCGGCCCGATGGTCACCATCCTGTCCGCTCAGGATCACGCTGACGACACAGGACAGCACGGCCCAGACCAGCCCCCAGACCCAGATGCCGCGATTGTTGGCGAACCAGGCCTTGCCCTGCTTGCTCAACCGGCTGCTCAGCCCGGCTACCGCGTCCGCCAGACGCGGCTCGTAATCGCTGCCAATGGTCAGCACGCTGCCTGCCTTGCTGGCCGGGAACAGGCGTTTGCGCAGGTCGCGATCCAACTCGCTCATCTCGCCATCCGTGCCCTGGTCAGGAACCAGGCTGAAACCACCGCCGTGCGCTTTGTCCTCAATATGCAGGTGCTTGCGGATGGCCATGTCGGTCAGCCACACACTGAAAGCCCGCGCCTCACCGAAGGCGCCACTCAGGCCGCGATGCCAGAGGTAGCCCGCCTGCACCGCACTCATGCCCTGCGGCGCCTCGAACAGCGGGATGATCACACCCTTGCGCGGGTCGCGGCCGACACGCCTCCAGGCCTTGAGATAGAACAGCAACAGGCCGATCAGCAACAGCGCGCCCAAGCCCACGCCCAGATTGTCCAGCAGCACCCGCGTGGCGTTCTGCAGCAGCCCCGGCCGTGGTACCAGCCCGGCCTGCCAGTCCACCGCCACGGTCAGGCCCTGATGGGCCGGCAGCGCTTTGCTGGTGGCCAGGCGGAGGAAATCATCGCGCTGTTCGACTATCTGGAAATCCTTGCCCTGGGCGCCTTGAGCGCCGGTATAGGCGGCCCATCGACCGATCCGCGCGCCTCTCGGCAGCCGCACCTCGACCGAAGCCTGGTGGATGGGGAAAACCCAGCCGTTGCCCGTGACGTTCCAGTACAGCTCGTCCGTGTCGGCGTGGTGCAGCAGGGCGCGTTCGACCCGATAGCGCAGCTCGTAGCGATGGCGCCCCGGCTCCAGCAGGACATTCGGCGAGCCGAGATAAAAGCGTATCCAGGCGCCGTTACGCTCGCGGCGCACCGACTCGGGGCGACCATCACGGGTCACGCCCAGCAGGTTGATCGGGCTGCTTTGCTTGAGCACCAGCGGCAGGGCATAGCCGACCGGCAGATCACGATAGATGCCGCGGCGGATATCCCGCCCTTCGGCGCGCACGGTGATGCGTTCGGTCACCAGCAGATTGCCGTCCGTCTCGACCTGCAGGCTCACGGCGAAATCCTCGATGGCCTCCTGTGCCGGCGCCAGGGTCGGCAGGAGACAGCACAACAGCAACGCAGCACGCAGCCATGTACCCATGCTCAGAACTCCAGCTTCGGCGACTGGCCGTCACGTGGGTCATCCAGCGTGAAATAGTCGGCCTGAGTGAAAGTGAACAGGCGGGCCACCAGGTTGCTCGGCACCGACTCGACCAGCACGTTCAGCTCGCGCACTGCGCCGTTGTAATAACGCCGCGCCATCTGGATATGGTTCTCGACCTCGCTGATGTTGCTCTGCAACTCGCGAAACTGCTCATCGGCCTGGAGCTCGGGATAGGCCTCGACCAGGGCGAACAACTGGCGCAACTGGTTAGTCAGTTGCGCCTCGACTGGCGCGCGCTCGCCCAGCGGCGAGTCGGCCAGTTGCAGCGCGCGCGAACGCTCCTGCACCAGCGCCTGCAGTGTGCCCTGCTCGTAACTCATGTATTGGCGCACGCACTCCACCAGTGCCGGGATCAGGCTGGAGCGGCGCTTGAGCTGCACGTCGATGCCACTGGCCGCCTCGGCCACGCGATGGCGGTTGAAAACCAGGCGGTTGTAGTAAAAGACCGTGGCGCCACCAAGCAACAACAGCGCCCCCAGGCACAGCCAGAAGCCCCCATGCTGCATATACCCTCCTTGTTTGGTCTGTACTGACAGACATTGTCCTCATCGCGACACTGCAGGAGGACATCCCATCGTTATGCCCTTATCCTTGGATATCAACCTGCCAGCGAGGTCCACCATGCAGATCGAGCTGATCGAGATTCGCGATCACCTGAATCGCTTCGCCCCCTTCGACAACCTGCCGGAACAGACCCTAGACGAGATCGCCCGCCAGGTACAAGTCGGCTATTTCAAGGCCGGCAGCGAGATTCTCGCTGCCGGCGCGCCGATCCACGAGCTGCACTATGTGCGCAGCGGCGCGGTGGAAATCCATCGTCGCGGCGGGGAATTACACAACCGCCTGACCGAAGGCGACATCTTCGGCCAGGCCGGCCTGCTGCGCGGCAACAAGGTGCGTCTGGGCGCCAGGGCACTGGAAGACAGCCTGATCTACTTCATCCCCGGCCCGCTGTTCCAGCAGCTTTGCGACCAGTTCGACAGCTTCGCCGACTTCGTCGAGGCCGAAGGCCAGTCGCGCCTCAAGTCGGCCCTGGAGGACAGCCACGGCAAGGCCAGCGAGCTGATGAAGATCAAGGTGCGCAAGCTGATCGGCCGCTCGCCGGTCAGCGTGCCGCTGGACATGTCCGTGCAGCAGGTAGCCAAGGTGATGAGCGAGCAGAGCGTGTCCTCGGTGATCATCGTCAACCCCGGCCGGCGCTGGCCCAACCCCGCACAGGTGCAGGTGGCCGACCAGCAGAACCAGGTCATGGCCGGCATCCTCACCGACCGCGACCTGCGTGTGCGCGTGCTCGCCGAAGGGCTGCCAGGCGACACCCCGGTCAGCCAGGTGATGACGCCCGGCCCGGTCACCGTGCAGGCCGACGAGTCGGTGTTCGAGGCCATGCTGTGCATGCTGCGCAACAACATCCACCACCTGCCCGTGCTGCAGCGGCGGCGCCCGGTGGGCATGATTTCGCTGGCCGACGTGATTCGCTACGAGTCGCGCAGCAGCCTGTATCTGGTCAACAGCATCTTCAACAAGGACTCGGTGGAAGGCCTCAAGAACCTGTTGCCGGATCTGCATGCCACCTTCGTGCGCATGGTCGCCGACGACGCCAGCGCGCACATGGTCGGCCGCGCCATGAGCAGCATCGGCCGTGCCTTCACCCGTCGCCTGCTGATCCTCGCCGAGGAGAAGCTCGGCCCGCCGCCGGTGCCTTACTGCTTCATGATCGCCGGCTCGATGGCCCGTGACGAACAACTGCTGCTCACCGACCAGGACAATGCCCTGGTGCTCGACGACAGCTTCGACCCGGAGCTGCACGACCCCTACTTCGCAGAAATGGCGCAGTTCGTCAGCAATGGCCTGTCGGCCTGCGGCTACGCCTACTGCAAGGGCGGCATCATGGCCAGCAACCCGAAATGGCGCCAGCCGCTGAAAGTGTGGCGGCAGTACTTCAGCGAGTGGATCGAACGGCCCAACCCGGAAACCCTGCTCAACAGCAGCATCTTCTTCGACCTCGACGGCGTCTATGGCAAGACCGCGCTGGTGGAGAACCTCAAGGAAATGCTGGCGGAAAAGGCCAGCGCCACGCCGGCCTTCCTCGCCGCGCTGGCGCGCAACGCGCTCAACCGCACGCCGCCGCTGGGCTTCTTCCGCACCTTCGTGATGGAAACCGATGGCCGACAGAAGAACATCATCAACCTCAAGGGCCGTGGCACCGCGCCGTTGACCGACCTGATCCGCGTGCATGCCCTGGCCTGCGGCTCCAAGGCGCAGAACTCGCTGGAGCGCCTCGACGCCATCGCGGCGACCAAACTGTTGCCGCAGGAAGCCCTGGACCACCTGCGCTACGCCTTCGAGTTCCTCAGCCTAGTGCGCATCCGCCACCAGGCCCGCGAGGTGGAAGCCGGCAACCCGCCAGACAACTACGTCGAGCCGGAGAAGTTCAGCTCCAGCGAACGCCATCACCTCAAGGAAGCCTTCCAGGTGGTGAGCAATGCACAGAAATTCCTGCGCTTCCGCTACCCGGCCCAGCCACTGACTCGTCCACAATGACTGCGTACCAGAACCAGGACTGGCCACAACTGTTCGCCGAACTCGCCGCCACCAGCCAGGATCAGCGCCTGCGTGCCTACTATGGCGCCGGCTGCATCGCCGCCGATACGCCACTGAACGAGGTGCCACTGGTGGCGCTGGACGTGGAAACCACCGGCCTCGATCCACACGAGCACGCCATCGTCAGCCTCGGCCTGGTGCCGATGAGCCTGCAACGCATCCGCTGCAGTGAGTCGCGCTACTGGGTGGTCAAACCCACCAGCGAGCTGAGCGCCGAGTCGGTCACCTTCCACCACATCACCCATTCCGACATTCGCCATGCGCCGCGCCTGGCCCATGTACTGGACGAACTGCTCGAAGCCCTGGCCGGCAAGGTGGTGGTGGCGCACTACCGCAACATCGAACGCAACTTCCTCGATCAGGCCTTGCGCCAGCACCTGGGCGAAGGGCTGATCTTCCCGATCATCGACACCATGGAACTGGAAGCCCGGCTGCACCCCAAGCGCACGGTCAGTTGGTGGGATCGCCTGCGCGGCCGCGAGCCCATTTCCATCCGCCTGGCCGACAGCCGCCTGCGCTACGGCCTGCCGCTGTACTCGGCACACCATGCGCTGACCGATGCGCTGGCGTGCGGCGAGTTGCTGCAGGCGCAGGTGGCGGCGCACTACCCGGAGCATACGCCGGTGGGAGCGGTCTGGAGCTGAGCGATCGTTCCTGCGCTTCGCCTCGGAACGCAGCCCTGGGCCCACGCAGCCCCGGGCGTGAAAGCCTCTATCTAGAACTTCCAACACTCGATTAGCACGTTCGTGCTCTGTTACCTAGACTCAGTCGGTATCGTTCTGCCATCAGTTGTGCTTTGACAAGGAGCCCGGGATGCGCCTTCACTCGATTCGCGTACAGATGATTCTGCCCATAGCCCTGCTGGCGCTGATCCTGGTCGGTTTGCTGCTGCTGATGCTGCTGATGAGCAAGGTGCAGCAGGACGCCATGCGCCGGCAGGCAGAGAATTACTTCGAGGCCGTTGCCTTGATCCTCAACGCCGATCGTGACATCTACCAGGCCCTCATCGCCCAGGAGCACCTGATCGGGGGCAAGGGCGATGCCAGCGAGAACGCCAAGGACTTCGACGAAAATGCCCAGCAGGTGTGGGATCGCTTCAACAAGTTTCGCGAACTGTTCGCCGACGAGCCCGAAGTCATTCGACCTTTCGCCGACTTCGATCAGCTTTACAAACAGTGGCTGGATGCGAGCAACAGTCTGAATGCCAGCGTGGAGTCCGCTACCTCCGCAACCATGCAGCAGGATGACGAGTTCCAGGCGATGCGCGCATTGCTGGACGAAGCCGGCGAGCAGTTGCGCCAGCATACCCAGCAGCGCAAGAACGAGGCGGCGGGCGATGCTGATCTGCAGCTTTACGTCGAGGCCCTGTCAGTGATTCTCAACGCTGACCGCGACCTCTATCAGGCCCTGTTGGCGCTACAACGCATCACCACAGGCTACGGCAACCTCGAGGATAACCGCGCTGCTTTCGAGGAAAATACGCAGCAGGCCCTGCAACGCTTCCATGATTACCGCAGCTACCTGATTCGCGAGCCGCAACTGACCCAACCCTACGAGCGCTTCGATACGCTGTTCAATGCCTGGCTGCAGCGCAGTCGGAGCATCATCAATTCGACCCAGAGCGCGAGCCAGGTCTCGATTCCACAAGCCAAGGCCAAGGTGGATGAATACTTCGACGCCGTGCGCGACGTGCTGGACAAGGCCGGCGAGGCTGTCGAAGCCCATGCCCGCCAGCAGAAAGAAGCTGTCAGGGAGTGGATCGCCGATTACCAGAAGCTCGCACTGATGGTCATTGCCGTCGCCTTCGTCGTCGCCTTGGCAGTGGGCTACTACATGCCCCTGAAACTGACCCGCGATGTACGCCATATCGCCCGGCGCATCCGCGAGATAGCCGAAGGCGACGGCGACCTCACTGAGCGTATCCAGTCCAGCTCGCGCAATGAGCTGGGCGATCTGGCCAACGAATTCGACAGTTTCCTCGAGCATCTGCAGCGAATCATCAGCGTCATCAAGACACAGTCCGGCACCCTGGGAGGGATGACCGTGCAACTCAACACCGTCTCCGAGCAGGCCGGGCGCATCAGCGAGGGTCTGGTCAATGCCTCGGAGTCCATGGTCAGTGCCGCCACTGAAATGAATGTGTCCAACCAGCAGATGGCAGAGCTGGCCAAGAGCGCTGCGCACGAAGCCAGCCACTCCAGCGAGCTGACCAACCAGGGCGCCAACGCCGTGACCCAGTCCAACCAGGCCATCGAGCAGTTGGTCAGCGATATCGAGCTGGCGCTGAACCGTTCCGCCGACCTCGAACAGAGTTCGGTGGCCATCACCTCGGTGCTGGAGGTGATCCGCACCATCGCCGAGCAGACCAACCTGCTGGCGCTCAACGCCGCCATCGAGGCGGCGCGCGCCGGTGAGCAGGGCCGAGGGTTCGCCGTGGTGGCCGATGAGGTGCGCACCCTGGCGACCCGTACCCAGGACAGCACGCGCGAGATCGAAACCATGATCGGGCGGCTGAAGGCGAGCGTTGCCGAATCCAACACGGCCATCCGCAACAGCCGTCAGAATGCCGATAGCACGGTGCAGCAGATCGGCCGGATGGTCAGCATCTTCGACGACCTGCGCACCTCCTTCGGCAAGGTGCAGGAGATGGCCAGCCAGACCGCGCTGGCCACCGACGAGCAAGCCACGGTCTCCCAGCACATCAGCGAGAACCTCACCGCGCTGCGCGAAGAGAGCGACGGCGTGCGCGACATGTCCGAGCAGGTCAGGAGCCAGTCTCAGCAGATCACCGATCTGTATCAGGCGCTGAACAACCAGGTCGATAGCTTCAAGGTGTGAGCCGATGGGCTGCAGGTGCCGTGCGGGCGGTTAGGCGCAGCAAGTAGCCTGGGTAGAGCAACGCGAAACCCGGGAACTCACGCATAATGGGTTTCGCCTCGCTCTACCCATCCTACGGCCAAGTCGGCACCATTCATCCAGGGCAACGCAGACCAACACCATGAATCGCCGCAAGAAGATCAAGCAACTGCTCGAAGCCCACGCCAAGAAGGCCAATGCCAAGCTTGCGCCCAAACGCAACAAACCCAAGTACATCAGCAAGGCTGACAGGGCGAAGTTGGAGGCTGAAACGGCTCAAGAGCCCGTCACGCCCGCTGAGTAAAAGTCGACAGGTCGGTCGTTACCCACGCCGAGCGTGGGCAGCAGCAAAAGCCCCCAACTCCCACGAATGGGAGAGGGGAGCAATAGCATCGCGGCTAAAGCCCCTCCCACATGAACGGGCTAACCCAGCACTCTATCGGCGGTGTACACCGCCTCATCGAGAAACACGTTGACCGCCGGATGATCGCGCTCGCCCTTGCGGTAGGCGAGGAACACGCCGCGCTGGATGTCCGGCAGCAAGGGCACGGCGATGACGCCGGGCAGCGGGCGCACCAGGCGCAGGCCGGAGACGATGGAAATGGAGTTGCCCGAGGCGACCATGGCCGCGACCATCTCGAAGCCGGCGCAGTGGGCATTGATGCGCGGCGCAAAGCCCGAGCGGCGACACAGGTTGGTGATGAATTCGCCGAAGGAGCTGCCGGTGGAATCCAGCGCCCAGGCTTCGTCGCGCAAATCGGCGACGGTCAGGCTGTCGCGCCTGGCCAGCGCATGATCGATGGGCAGCAGCACATGCAGCAGATCCTGGGTCAGGGGAAGCAGCGCGTAGTGCTCGCGGTTCTCGTCCAGAGTCACCGCCAGGTCGTCGATCACCGCCACGTCGATCTGCCAGGAACCCAGGGCGCTGAGGCTTTCCTGTGGTTCCAGATCCAGCACCACCACATTCAGCCGCGGATAGGCACTGCGCAGCGCCCGCACGGTTTCCGCGATCACCGCCACGGCGATCGAGGGGAAGGCCGCCACCCGCAGCTCGCCGGCGATTTCCCCGCGCAGCAGTGCCAGCTCCGAACGGGCCTCATCGAGCACCATGAGGATGCGCTCGGCATGCGCCACCAGGCGCTCGCCCGCCGGGGTCAGCACCACGCCGCGTCCCCGTCGCTCGATCAGCGCCACATCCACTTCGCGTTCGAGCTGGGCCACCTGTTGCGAAACGGCCGAAGGCGTCAGGTGCAGCGACTCGGCAGCCGCCGCCATGGTGCGGCAGCGAGCCAGTTCGCGCAGGGTGCGCAGGCGGGTGATGTCCATGACGCGATCTCAATGGTTAAGCGACGCTAACGAATAGGTTAAAAATAAATCAGTATACATAATGATATGGCCGTTCTTAGATAGGGGCATCCGCACGCGCGTAACCGGGCGCGTGTTCATTCAATCGACAAGAAGATCTCCGCCATGGCTATCAGCGTTTTTGACCTGTTCAAAGTGGGTATCGGCCCGTCCAGCTCTCACACCGTCGGCCCGATGCGCGCCGCCGCGCTGTTCACCCACGCCCTGGAAAACCACGAGCACATGCCCAAGGTGACCCGCGTGGTCGCCGAGCTGTACGGCTCGCTGGGTGCCACCGGCAAGGGCCATGGCAGTGACAAGGCGGTGCTGCTCGGCCTCAGCGGCCATGAGCCGGATACCGTCAACGTCGATCAGGTGCCCGAGTACATCGACGCCATCCGCCGCGACAAGCGCATCGTTCTGGCTGGCAAGCATGCCGTCGCCTTCGACGAGAAGGCCGACCTGAAGATGTTCCGCAAGGCACTGCCGCTGCATGCCAACGGGCTGCGCTTCGCCGCCTTCGATGGCGCCGGCATCCAGTTGCACGAGGCCACCTACTACTCGGTGGGCGGCGGCTTCGTGGTCAGCGAGGCGGTGCTGGCCGATGGCAGCAAGCAGAAGATCATCGCCCCGGATGCCACCTCCCTGCCGCTGCCCTTCCGCAGCGGCGCCGATCTGCTCAAGCTGACCCGCGAGCATGGCATCGGCATCGCCGAGGTGATGCGCCGCAACGAGCGCCACTGGCGCACGGACGAAGAAACCGACGCCGGCCTGCTGAACATCTGGAAGGTGATGCAGGCCTGCGTGGAACGTGGCTGCCGCACCGAGGGCATCCTCGCTGGCGGCTTCAAGGTACGCCGCCGCGCCGCCATCCTGGCGCGCAAGCTGGGCGGCTTCCAGCGCAGCTATATCGAAGACCCGCTGCGCATGCTCGACTGGGTCAACCTCTGGGCCCTGGCGGTGAACGAAGAGAACGCCGCCGGTGGTCGTGTGGTCACCGCACCGACCAACGGCGCTGCCGGCATCGTCCCGGCGGTACTGCACTACTACGCCAACGCCATCTCCGGTGCCAACGAGCGCGGCATCATCGACTTCCTGCTAACCGCTGGCGCCATCGGCATCCTGTACAAGGAGAACGCCTCGATCAGCGGTGCCGAAGTGGGCTGCCAGGGCGAAGTGGGCGTGGCCTGCTCGATGGCTGCCGGCGCCCTGTGCGCGGTGCTGGGCGGCACCCCGGAACAGGTGGAGAACGCCGCCGAGATCGGCATGGAACACCATCTGGGCCTGACCTGCGACCCGGTCGGTGGCTTGGTGCAGATCCCCTGCATCGAGCGCAACGCCATCGCCTCGGTGAAGGCCATCAACGCCGCGCGCATGGCGCTATACGGCGACGGCGCGCACTACGTGAGCCTGGACAAGGTGATCAAGACCATGCGCGAAACCGGGGCTGACATGCTGACCAAGTACAAGGAAACCGCTCGCGGTGGCCTGGCGGTGAATATCATCGAGTGCTGATGCGCTCTGGTTGCTGCGTCATGCCGCTGTTGAACGCTTGAGCCCAAGCGGGACTTCCTTGAAAACCCGGTGCCAGGTTCTGGTATCGGGTTTTGGGGTTCTTCGCCTCGGGGAAATCGGTCTTGATACCGGATTGGCAAGGTTGTGTGTTGGTTCGTATTGGCTCTTTGGGTGTTTTGGACGCCGCTTTGGGTGTCTTCAGAGATTCCGGGTTTCGCCCCCTCGGGCGACTCACTTTTCTTTGAACTGCGCAAAGAAAAGTAAGCAAAAGAAACGCACCC
>NZ_JBQLIX010000055.1:0-31490 GCF_052156495.1 Pseudomonas sp. NCHU5216
GTCGCTCAACCTCTTCCACGACGATTCCGTTCGCCCTCCTGGGCGGGCTCTGCACGCGCCTGAACCCGAGGTAACCCGGAAGTAGCTTGGAGTGTTTGAGGGGCAGCCGTAGGGCGGACTCAGGAGCCTAAGCGAACAGTCCGCCGGGCCATGCCGAGTTCGGCACCATGGCTCACGGAGAAATCAACAAAAACGCGGCAATTCGGAACAAGCATCAAGGGTTCTGGTTAATTTTGTCGGGCCGGCCATCCTGCCCGAAAGCGACTCGCCTGAGGAGGCGAACCCCGGAATATCTGAATACACCGCAGGGGCGTTCAGAAAACCCAACAAGGCCCCCAAACTCGCCAGCCCACCACCCAGCCCATTCCCCCTCGATCCCCAGCGCCCCACGCAAAAAAAGGTCGAACCTTTATCCACCGTGCCCCGTCAGCAAAAGAGTGTGGGATGCGCCCTCTTCCGGGCTTTTCGAGATCCCACGCACCTGCCATCGGCAGGTCAAGGACCGTCTACACACCCGAACGATGGAGAAAGACATGGCAAGCGCTGCAGCCCCCGCCCGACTACAACCCGAGCCCCACCTTCCGGCAGCCGCCAAATCGCCACTGCGCATGCAGAGCCAGCATCCACAGCGCAAGCGCGTACTGTTCGTCACCTCCGAGTTCGCTGATCTGGTCAAATGCGGCGGCCTCGGCGATGTGTCCGCTGCACTGCCACGGGCGCTGTCGCCACAGCACGATATCCGCATCCTCATTCCGGGCTACCGCCAGGTGCTCGAGAGCGGTCGGCCGATTCGTATCGTCGGCCAGATGCCGGGCCTGGCGGCCCTGCCGCCGTGCCGGATCGGGCGCATGGATCTGGCGGATGGCTTGATCGTCTACGTGCTGCTCAACGCCGAGCTGTACGACCGCGAAGGTACCCCCTACGTCGACCCGCAGAGCAACGACTGGGCCGACAACCACATCCGCTTCGCCCGCCTGGGCCTGGCTGCCGCCGAGATCGCCGGCGGCAATGCCGGCATCCAGTGGCGCCCGGAACTGGTACATGCCAACGACTGGCCGGCAGCCATGGCGCCGGCCTACATGGCCTGGCAACAGGTCAACGCCCCGGCGCTGCTCACCGTGCACAACCTGGCCTATCAGGGCCTCTGCGACATGGCCTGCAGCAGCGAACTGGCGCTGCCCCAGGAGGCCTGCAGCATGGACGGCATGGAGTTCCATGGCCGGCTGTCGTTTCTCAAGGCCGGCATCGCCTATTGCAGCCATGTCACCACGGTCAGCCGGCGCTACGCCCTGGAGATCACCAGCGAGCGGCTTGGCTGCGGGCTCGACGGCATGCTGCGCCGCAAGATGGCGAGCGGCCAGTTGAGCGGTATCGTCAACGGCATCGACGAAAGCTGGCAGTCGCAGAGCGACCCGCATCTGGTGCAGGGCTTCGCCCCCCATGACTGGGCGGGCAAGCAGGCCAATGCCGAGCATGTGGCGCAGTGGCTGGGGCTCGAAGGCAATGGGCCGCTGTTCGCGGTGGTCTCGCGCATGGTGCAGCAGAAAGGCATCGACCTGACCCTGGCGGTGGCCGAGCATATCGTCGCCCATGGCGGCCGCATCGCCGCCATCGGCCTGGGTGAGCCGGCTCTGGAGGCGGCCATGGCCGACCTCGGCCGCCGTCATCCCGGACGCATCGGCGTGCACATCGGCTTCACCGAAGGCGCGGCGCGGCGTATCTATGCCGGCAGCGACTTCCTGCTCATGCCCTCGCGCTTCGAGCCGTGCGGCCTCAGCCAGATGTATGCCCAGCGCTATGCCTCGCTGCCCATCGCCCGACGCACTGGCGGCCTGGCCGACACCATCGAGGACGGCGTCAACGGCTTTCTCTTCGACGAGGCCGAGGTGGAGGATTACCGCGCGGCCATCGACCGCGCCCTGCAGGTGCATGCCCACCCCGAACTGCTGGAGGCAATGCGCTGCCGGGCCATGCAGGCCCCGCTGTACTGGCAGCAGGCGGTACAGCCCTATGACCGCCTTTACCAACGCCTGCTGAGCCACACCCATGCGCGCCAGGAACTGCGCTGATGTTCAGTCACGGAGCCCGGCCCATGGCCGATGGTCGCGTGCGCTTCGCCCTCTGGGCACCGAGCGCGCAGCAGGTGGATCTGGAACTGCAAGGCGGCGAATTCTGGCCCATGGTGGCGCAGAGCGAAGGCTGGTACGTGCTGCTGTTCGACTGCCCGGTAGGCACGGCCTACCGCTACCGCATCGACGGCCAGTGGTCGGTGCCGGATCCGGCCTCGCGCCAACAGCTCACCGATGTGCATGGCTTCAGCCTGGTGGTCGACCCTGCCGCCTACAATTGGGCGCATCCCCAATGGCTGGGCCGGCCCTGGCACGAAACCGTGCTCTACGAGCTGCATGTCGGTCTGTTCGGCGGTTACCAGGGGGTGATCGAACACCTGCCGCACCTGGCGGATCTGGGCGTGAGCGCAGTGCAACTGATGCCGCTGAACGCCTTTTCCGGCATGCGCAACTGGGGCTACGACGGCGTGCTGCCCTTCGCCCCGGCCAATGCCTACGGCACGCCCGAGCAGCTCAAGCAATTGATCGACGCCGCCCACGCCCTGGGCCTGATGGTGTTCGTCGATGTGGTCTACAACCACTTCGGCCCGGACGGCAACTACCTGGGCCTGTATGCGCGGCAGTTCTTCCATGAAGAGCGCATCACCCCCTGGGGCGCGGCCATCGATTTCGACCGCCCCCAGGTGCGTGACTTCTTCTGCGAGAACGCCCTGATGTGGCTGCTGGACTACCACGTCGACGGCCTGCGCTTCGATGCCGTGCATGCCATCGACGACAGCGGTTTTCTCCGTGAGCTGGCAGCCCGCGTGCATGCGGCACTGCCCGCGCAGCGCCAGGTGCATCTGGTGCTGGAGAACGAGCACAACGCCGCGCACCTGTTGCGCGACGGCTTCGATGGACAATGGAACGACGACGGCCATAACACCCTGCACGTGCTGCTCACCGGCGAGAACGAAAGCTACTACGCCGACTACGCCCAGGCACCGACGCAGAAGCTGGCCACCCTGCTGGAGCAGGGTTTCGTCTACCAGGGCCAGGCCAACCGCCAGGGCCGCGCGCGGGGCGAGCCCAGCGCCGACCTGCCGCCGCATGCCTTCGTGCTGTTCCTGCAGAACCACGACCAGGTGGGCAACCGCGCCTTCGGCGAGCGCTTGACGCTGCTGGCCGATGCCGATGCGCTGAAGGCCGCCACCGTGCTGCTGTTGCTGTGCCCCATGGTGCCCCTGCTGTTCATGGGTGAGGAATGGGGCTGCACGCGGCCCTTCCTGTTCTTCACTGACTACCACGACGAGCTGGCCAATGCCGTGCGTGAGGGGCGGCGCAACGAATTCGCCGAGTTTTCCCAGTTCAGCGCCGGGCATGCCCGCGAGGCCATCGCCGACCCCAATGCCCTGGCCAGCTTCCAGCGTTCGCAGCCGGATCTGGCACCGGCACTGGAGCCTGAGCAGCGCGACTGGCTGGCGTTCTACCGTGGCCTGCTGCAGGTACGCCGCACGCGCCTGCAGCCGGGGTTGCAGGAGGCGCGTAGCCTCGGTGCCGAGGTGCTGGGGGACGGCGCGGTGCTGGCCCGCTGGCGCCTGGGGCACGGCCCGGCGTTGAGCATCGCCGTCAACCTGGGCAGCAGCGCTGTGCACCTGCCCGCTTCCGATTCCCGCGCCGAACGCCTCTACACCTGGCGTATCGACGACGCCGATCTGCGCCAGGAGCAGCTACCCGCACACAGCGCCCTGGTCACCCTGGAGCCCGCCCAATGAGCGATCGATTACTGGCCGAACTGGCCCAGGCCGCCGACCTGAGCATCGACTGGGTCGATGCCCATGGCAAGGCGCAACGCGTCACCCCCGAAGCGCAACGCACCCTGCTGGAGGCGCTCGGTTATCCGGCGCAGAGCCCCGAACAATTGCGCGCCAGCCTGGCCGCCCTGGTGCAGCAGCGCCATGTGCCGGAAGACGCCGCGCTGTTGTTCCAGGATCAGGGCCAGCCGCTGACCCTGACCTTGTACCCGGCCGACAGCCCCTATCGGCTGACCGACGAGCAGGGCAATAGCAGCGAAGGCCGGCTGGACGCCAATGGCCATCTACCGGCGCACCACCAGCCCGGCTACTACCAACTGGAGATCCGCGACACCCAGCACCGCCTGGCCGTGGCCCCGGCTGCCTGCCTGTCGGTGCAGGAGCTGTGCGGCAAGCCGCGTATCTGGGGGCTCGCCGTCCAGCTCTACGGCCTGCGCCGCGAGGGCGATGGTGGCCTGGGCGACACCCAGGCCGTGGCCGAGCTGGCCCGGCATGCCGCCGACCAGGGTGCCGATGCCCTGGCCCTGAGCCCGGTGCACGCGCCGTTCGGCGCCGAGGTGCAGCGCTTCGGCCCCTACTCCCCCTCCAGCCGCCTGTTCTTCAACAGCCTGTATGCCGCACCAGCCATGCTGCTGGGCCAGGAGCGCGTCGACCGCGCCATCCAGCGTGCCGGCCTGGCGGCGGAAATGGCGCGCCTGCAAGCCCTGGAACTGATCGACTGGCCCGCCGTGGCCACAGCCCGGCAACGCCTGCTGCGCCAGCTCTATACGGATTTCCGCGAGGCGCCTGGCGACCTGCTGGGGCGCTTCGAGGCCTTCTGTCAGCAGGCCGGCGAGCCCTTGCAACAGCATTGCTGTTTCGAGGCCATCCATGCCCAGCGCCTGCGCGAGGGCGCCAGCGGCGACTGGCGCACCTGGCCCGAGGCCCTGCGCAGCCCCACCCAGGGCGCGGTGATCCGCTTCAGCATGGAGCATGCCGACGAACTGCGCTTCCAGGCCTTCTGCCAGTGGTTGATCGCCCATGGCCTGGAATGCGCCCAGGCCACCGCCAGTGGCGCCGGCATGGGCATCGGCCTGATCGCCGACCTGGCGGTGGGCGCCGATTGCGCCGGCAGCCAGGCCTGGTCACGCCAGGCGGAACTGTTGCCCTCGGTCACCGTCGGCGCGCCGCCGGACATCCTCAGCCGCCAGGGGCAGAACTGGGGCGTGGCCGCCTTCTCGCCGCAGGGGCTGCGTCAGCATGGTTTTCGCGCCTACATCGAGATGCTCCAGGCCAACCTGGCCCATGCCGGTGGCATTCGCATCGACCATGTCATGGGCCTGCAGCGCCTGTGGGTGATCCCCGAGGGCGCCGAACCCTTGCAAGGCGCCTACCTGCGTTACCCGCTGGACGACCTGCTGCGCCTGCTGGCCCTGGAGTCGCACCGCCACCGTGCGCTGGTCATCGGCGAAGATCTCGGCACCGTGCCCGAAGGCCTGCGCGACAAGCTTGCCGCGCGCAACGTCCTCGGCACTCGGGTGCTGCTGTTCGAGCAGGACGACCTGGGTTTCGTGCCCGCGCCGCGCTGGCCGGACAACGCCCTGGCCACCACCACCACCCACGACCTGCCGACCATCAAGGGCTGGCTCGCCGGCCGCGACCTGGAATGGCGGGTGCGCGCCGGGCATCGCGACGCCAGCTTGCTGGAGGCCGATCATGCCGAACGGGCCGGCGAGCGCGTGGCCCTGCGCCAGTTGCTGGAGCACCAGGGCATGGCTGTCGGTCTGGACGACGACGCCAGCCTGCTGGCCTGCATCGAGCACATCGGCCGTACCCCGGCGCCACTGGCTCTGCTGCCGCTGGAGGATGTCTGCGGCCTGGAGCAGCAGCCCAACCTGCCCGGCCCCGGCGACCTGCATCCGAACTGGCGGCGACGCTACCCACAGGCGGTGAACGAACTGCTGGAGCAGCCCGCCGCCCGCCAGCGCCTGGCAACCCTGGACAAGGCACGCCGGGAGGCCGGCGATGACTGAACTACGCGCCACTCAGCGCCTGCAATTGCACAAGGGCTTTACCCTGCACGATGCGGCCGCCCAGGTGCCTTACCTGGCGCGGCTGGGCATCAGCCACCTGTACGCTTCGCCGATTCTCACCGCCCGCCCCGGCTCACAGCACGGCTACGACGTCATCGACCCGACCCAGGTCAACCCCGAGCTGGGCGGCGAAGCGGCGCTGGAGCATCTGGTCGCTTGCCTGCGTGAGCACGGCATGGGGCTGATCCTGGATATCGTGCCCAACCACATGGCCGTCGGCGGCGATGGCAACCCCTGGTGGCTGGACGTGCTGGAGTGGGGCCAGGCCAGCCCCTACGCAGGCTTCTTCGACATCCAGTGGCAGTCCCACGACCCATTGCTCAGCGGCCAGTTACTGCTGCCCTTCCTGCGCAGCGACTACGGCGAGGCCCTGCGCGACGGCACCCTGGAGCTGGTCTTCGAGGCCGACAGCGGGCGCATCCACGCCCGCCATTTCGAGCACCAACTGCCTCTCACACCACCCAGCTACGCCTGGATCCTGCAAGCCAGCGAAGATCCGGCCCTGCGTGAACTGGGCCAGCGCTTCGCCCGCCTGAGCAGCGATCAGGCCGGTCGCGACGAGGCCCGCCGCCTGTGCGCCGAACTGGCCAACCAGGCACAGCAGGTGCCGGCGCTGCTCGCGCGCTTCCAGGGCCGCGACGAGGCCAGCCAGCAGCGCCTGCATCAGTTGCTCGAACGCCAGCATTACCGCGTCGCCAGTTGGCGCACGGCGGCGGACGACATCAACTGGCGACGTTTCTTCGACATCAACGAGCTGGGCGCCCTGCGCGTCGAACACCGCGAGGTGTTCGAGCAGACCCATGCCAAGGTCTTCGAGCTGATCGAGCGTGGCCTGATCGACGGGTTGCGCCTGGATCACATCGACGGCCTGGCCAACCCTCGGGCCTATTGCAGCCGCCTGCGCCGACGCATTGCGCGGCTGTGCGGCGGCGCGCACCTGCCAATATTCGTGGAGAAGATTCTCGGCGCCGGCGAGCACCTGCCGCAGGACTGGCCGGTGGATGGCAGCACGGGCTACGAATTCATGAACCAGGTGTCGCTGCTGCAGCACGACCCGCATGGCGAGCTGCCACTGGCGACCCTGTGGCAGCAGCTCAGCGGTCGCCCTGCGGCGTTCGCCGAAGAAGTGTTGCAGGCACGCCGCCTGGTGCTGGACGGCTCGCTGGCCGGTGATCTGGAGGAAGTGGCCCAGCGCCTGTTGCAGGTGGCGCGCCACGACATCGCCACCCGCGACCTGACCCTGGGGGGAATCCGCCGGGCGCTGCGTGAGCTGATCGTGCATTTCCCGGTGTACCGCACCTATGCCCAGGCCTGCGGCCGCTCGCAGCAGGATCAGCAGTTCTTCCAGCAGGCCCTGGAAGGCGCCCGGCAGACCCTGGCCGAAGCCGACTGGCCCTTGCTCGCGCATCTCGACGACTGGCTCGGCGGTGCCCGTCTGCGCCAGTTGCCCCCTGGCCGGGCGCGGCGCCTGCGCGCTCAGGCGCTGACGCGCTTCCAGCAACTGACCTCGCCGGTGGCCGCCAAGGCAGTCGAGGACACCGCCCTGTACCGCGCCGGGGTGCTGCTGTCGCGCTATGACGTGGGCTTCGATGCCGAGCATTTCAGCGCCAGTGTCGAGCAGTTCCACCAGGCCTGCGCCGAGCGTGCGGCCCGTCATCCGCTCAATCTGCTGGCCACTGCCACCCACGACCACAAGCGTGGCGAGGACTGCCGCGCGCGCCTGGCGGTGCTCAGCGAACGCGCCTCCTGGTACGCCGAACGCGTGCGCCACTGGCAGCAACTCGCCCAGCCGCTGCACCTGAGTCAGATACGGCCGGTGCCAGACGGCGGCGAAGAGGCCATCCTCTACCAGGCGTTGCTCGGCAGTTGGCCGCTGTCTCTCGAGGCGGACGACGCAGCCGGCCTCGATGCCTACCTGCAGCGCCTGCTCGACTGGCAACGCAAGGCCCTGCGCGAAGCCAAGCTCAACAGCGCCTGGAGCGCGCCGAACGATGAGCACGAGGCCACCTGTGCGGATTTCCTGCGGCGCCTGCTGTGCGAACCCACCGGGCTGGCCATGCGCCGTGAGCTGGTCAGCGCCGTTGCCGCCGTGGCGCCGGCCGGTGCGCTGAACAGCCTGGTGCAATGCCTGCTGCGCATGACCACGCCGGGTGTGCCCGACCTGTATCAAGGCTGCGAATTCTGGGACTTCAGCCTGGTCGACCCGGACAACCGCCGCCCGGTTGATTTCGCCAGCCGCATGGTCGCCCTGCACGCCACGGATTCCCCCGCCAGCAAGTTGCAGAGCTGGCAGGACGGGCGCATCAAGCAATGGCTCATCCAGCGCGTGCTCGGCCTGCGCGCCGCCCAGCCGCAGCTCTTCGCCGAGGGCCGCTACCGGCCCCTGGGGCTCGCCGGTGAACAGGCCGGCCAGGCCCTGGCCTTCCTGCGCAGCCTGGGCGACCAACACCTGCTGGTGATCGTGCCGCGCCTGGCTGCCGGGCTGCTCGGCGACCACCCCTTGCCGCACGTCCCCGCGCAGCGCTGGGGCGACACCCGCGTGGTGCTGCCTGGCGATCTGCAGGCCTGTCAGGTCGAAGGCCTGTTGACCCCATGCGCTGCGGGCGATGGGCGCTGCATCGCCCTGAGCACCGCGCTGGCCGAGTGCCCCGTCAATCTGCTTCGTCTTACCCCACGGTCATAGGAGTCACCTCATGAACATCGATGAACAGCGCATCCGCGAATTCGCCTTCCAGATCTGGGAATCCGAAGGCCGGCCAGAGGGGCAGCACGAGCGGCACTGGCGCATGGCCTGCAAGCTGGCCGAGGCGGAGACGGCCGCCGTCCCCACTGCGCCGGCCAAGCCCAAGCCACGGCGCATCAGCAAGCCCAAGACGGTACCGCTGGAAGAGCCCGAACAGCCGGCCCTGCTGAAGAAACCACGCGCACCGCGCACCCCGAAAACGCCGAAAGCCTGAGGTGGCCCACATGCGCAAGACGCAGCGCTCACGCATCAGCGAAGGCAGCCCTTTTCCGCTCGGTGCCAGTTGGGATGGCCTGGGGGTCAATTTCGCCCTGTTCTCCGCCCACGCCACGCGGGTGGAGCTGTGCCTGTTCGACGAACGGGGCGAGAAGGAAATCGAACGCATCGAGCTGCCCGAATACACCGACGAGATCTGGCATGGCTACCTGCCCGATGCCCGCCCAGGCCAGGTCTACGGCTACCGCGTGTACGGCCCTTACGAGCCGGAGGCCGGGCACCGCTTCAACCCCAACAAGCTGCTGATCGACCCCTACGCCAAGCAACTGGTGGGCAAGCTGCAATGGTCCGAGGCGCTGTTCGGCTACACCATCGGCGACCCGGACGGCGACCTCAGTTTCGACGAGCGCGACAGCGCCCCCTTCGTGCCCAAGAGCAAGGTGATCGACCCGGCCTTCACCTGGGGCGAGCAGCCACGCATCCGCATCCCCTGGGAACGCACGGTGCTCTACGAAACCCATCTGCGCGGCATCAGCATGCGCCATCCGGCCGTGGCGGAACGCCATCGCGGTACCTGCGCCGGGCTGACCCATCCCGAGCTGCTGCGGCATATCCGCGAGCTGGGCGTCTCCAGCGTCGAGCTGCTGCCGGTGCATGCCTTCGTCAATGACCAGCACCTGCTGGAAAAGGGCATGAGCAACTACTGGGGCTACAACAGCATCGGCTTCTTCGCGCCACACCCGGCCTACCTGGCCAGTGGCCGTATCAGCGAATTCAAGGAGATGGTGGCGCACCTGCATGATGCCGGCCTGGAGCTGATCCTCGACGTGGTCTACAACCACACCGCCGAGGGCAACGAGCGCGGCCCGACCCTGAGCATGCGCGGCATCGACAATGCCAGCTACTACCGCCTGATGCCTGACGAGCGGCGTTACTACATCAACGACTCCGGCACCGGCAACACCCTGGATCTGAGCCACCCCTGCGTGCTGCGCATGGTCACCGACTCCCTGCGCTACTGGGCCACGGAAATGCGCGTGGATGGCTTTCGCTTCGACCTGGCGAGCATTCTCGGGCGTCATCCGCACGGCTTCGACGAGCGCCACGGCTTTCTCGTCGCCTGCCGCCAGGATCCGGTGCTGAGCAAGGTCAAGCTGATCGCCGAGCCCTGGGACTGCGGCCCCGGTGGTTATCAGGTGGGCGGCTTCCCACCGGGCTGGGCAGAGTGGAACGACAAGTTCCGCGACAACCTGCGCGCCTACTGGAAGGGTGACCGTGGCGAACTGGCGGAACTGGCCAGCCGCCTCACCGCCTCCGGCGATCTGTACAACCAGCGCGGCCGCCGCCCCTTCGCCTCGGTCAACTTCATCACCGCGCACGACGGCTTCACCCTGCGCGACGTGGTGTCCTACGACCACAAGCACAACGAGGCCAACGACGAGAACAACCAGGACGGTACCGAGCGCAACCTGTCGTGGAACCACGGCTGCGAAGGCGCCACCGACGACCCTGCCATTCGCAGCCTGCGCGTGCAGCAGATGCGCAACCTGCTGGCCACCCTGATGTTCGCCCAGGGTACGCCGATGCTGCTGGCCGGTGACGAGTTCGGCCGCACCCAGCACGGCAACAACAACGCCTATTGCCAGGACAACGAACTGAGCTGGGTGGACTGGAGCCTCGACGATGAAGGCCGTGGTCTGCTGGCCTTCTCTCAGCACCTGATCGCCCTGCGCCGCAACTACCCGATCCTGCGTCGTCAGCGTTTTCTGGTGGGCCACTACAACGAGGAGCTGGACGTCAAGGACGTCACCTGGTTGGCCCCCGGCGGCGAGGAGATGACCGAGCAGCACTGGCACGACGAGGAGGCCCGCTGCATGGGCATGCTCATGGACGGCCGCGCGCAGCCGTCGGGGCTCAAGCGCAGCGGCGCCGACGCCACCCTGCTGTTGTTGCTCAACGCGGGGCACGAGCCGTGCGAGTTTCAGCTCCCTGAGGTCAATGGCGGACGCCATTGGTTGTGCCTGGTCGATACCCACAGCGGTCAGACCCGGCCCTCGCCGGTGCAGTTCGAGGCGGTGGAATTGGCAGGGAGATCATTGCAGTTGTTGGAATTGCAGCGCTGAGAGGCAGCATTCCAACGGCGTACTCTGGTGTGCCAAGCGCCGTAGGGCGGACTCAGGAGCGAAGCGAACAGTCCGCCGGGCCATGCCGAGTTCGGCACCACAACTCACGCCCGAATACTCCCCATAACGGCGTAGTACGTCCTACGGCCCTTGTTCCGAATTGCCGCGTTTTCGCTGATGTTTTTGATTTCGCCCTCCCGGGCGAGTCACTTTTGCGGGCAAAAGTAACCAAAACCCTCCGCCCGATCATCCGGCCCTGGCTGCGCCAGGGTTCGCTCACTCCATCGCCGCTCCAGAGGCCCGCCGCGGTGGGCCATCCCTGGCCCATCGCGGCTCTCGCGACATCCATGTCGCTCAACCTCTTCCACGACGATTGCGTTCGCCCTCCTGGGCGGGCTCTGCACGCGCCTGAACCTGCGGTAACCCCCTGCATTAACGGCGTACTGCTTCCGAGCGACCGGCTTCCCGGTACGCCTGGAAGCGTCGTAGGGCGGACTCAGCGCCGTAGGGCGGACTCAGGAGCGCCAGCGAACAGTCCGCCGGGCCATGCCGAGTTCGGCACCACAACTCACGCCCGATACTCCCCATAACGGCGTACTGCTTCCGAGCGGCCGGCGTCCCGGTAGATCCTACTCGAACGTTAGCCCCGTGGGTCATGTCAATCCGGCGGCGCGGTTCACGACTTGCCCCAAAAAATACCCTGAACCCTGTTTTCCCCCACCCACTCGAACAGTAAAGGCCTGGGGGCTGGCCTGCGGCCATGTAGCGTCCCCAGCGACAACCCATGCGCGCCGGCCCGCTGGCCGGCCACCGGGAGGCAAACATGAAAGCAGTGGTTTTCCACGATATCGGCGATATCCGCCTCGACGACGTCCCCGAACCCAAGGTCGAAGCCAGCACCGATGCGGTTATCCGCATCACCGCCTCGGCCATCTGCGGCACCGACCTGCACTTCGTGCGCGGCACCGTGGGTGGCATGCGCAAGGGCACCATCCTCGGCCACGAGGCCGTGGGCATCGTCGAGGCGCTGGGCAGCGACGTGCGCAACCTGAACATCGGCGACCGCGTGGTGGTGCCCTCCACCATCGCCTGCGGCAACTGCGCCTACTGCCGCGCCGGCTACTACGCCCAGTGCGACGAGGCCAACCCCAATGGCAAGGAGGCCGGCACCTCCTTCTACGGCGGCCCGGAAATCACCGGTGCCTTCCACGGCCTGCAGGCCGAGATGGCGCGCATTCCCTTCGCCAATATCGGCCTGGTGAAGCTGCCCAGCGAGATCAGCGACGACCAGGCCATCCTGCTTTCGGACATCTTCCCCACCGGCTACTTCGGCGCCAAATTGGCCGAGGTCTGCAGCGGCGACAGCGTGGCGGTGTTCGGTTGCGGCCCAGTCGGCCAGTTCGCCATCGCCAGTGCCAAGCTGCTCGGTGCCGCGCGGGTGTTCGCCATCGATCACCTGGATGATCGCCTGGACATGGCCCGCCGCCAGGGCGCCGAGGTGATCAACTTCGACCGCGAAGATCCGGTCGACACCCTGCGCCGCCTGACCAATGGCATCGGCGTGGATCGCGCCATCGACGCCGTGGGCATCGACGCCCAATGCCCGGCCCACGGCCATGCGCACTCGCCCCGGCAATGGCAACCCGGCGATGGCCCCGAGCAGGCCCTGCAATGGGCCGTGGATGCCCTGGCCAAGGCCGGCACGCTGGCCATCATCGGCGTCTATCCGCAGCAGGCGCGCGAATTCCCCATCGGCCAGGCGATGAACAAGAACATCACCGTGAACATGGGCAACTGCAACCACCGCCGCTACATCCCCCGGCTGATCGAGATGGTGCAGGCCGGGCGCATCGACCCGGCGAAGATCCTTACCCAGGTCAAACCCATGAGCGACGCCATCGAGGCGTTCAAGGCCTTCGACCGGCGCGACAGTGGCTGGATCAAGGTTGAGCTGCAACCGGCTCGCCAGTCCGGCGACGGCGGCAGCGAGGAACGGGTGCGTGGCGGCGCGGCGCTGGATCGCATGATCGCCGAGGCCGACCCGCTCAAGGAGGCCCGCTCGAAACGACCGGGCAGCCTGTGACTTCAAGGCAATGGAGGGCAACCCAAGCGTGAACACGACCATTCCCAACCCAGAGGTGATCATCGACCGGGTGACGCCGATCAAGTCCCTGCGCATGCTCACCATCAACACCCACAAGGGCTTCACCCTGCTCAACCGGCGTTTCATCCTGCCCGAGCTGCGCCAGGCGGTGCAGGCCACTGGCGCCGATCTGGTGTTCCTGCAGGAGGTGCTGGGCAGCCACGCGCTGCATGCCAAGCGCTTCAGCGACTGGCCGAGCATGCCGCAGTACGAGTTCCTCGCCGACAGCATGTGGCCGCAGTTCGCCTACGGGCGCAACGCCGCCTACCCGGCCGGTGACCATGGCAACGCGCTGCTGTCGCGCTTCCCCATCGTCGAGCAACGCAACCTCGACGTGAGCGTCAGCGGCACCGAGCAGCGCGGCCTGCTGCACTGCAAGCTGGAGATTCCCGGCAACCGCGAGGTGCATGCCGTGTGCGTGCACCTGGGCTTGCGCGAAGCGCACCGGCGGCAGCAGCTCGGCCTGCTGCTCGACCTGCTGGCCACCTTCGACGAGCAGGCGCCGGTGATCGTCGCCGGGGATTTCAACGATTGGCGGCAACGGGCCGATGCCCTGCTCGCCCCGCATGGGCTGGTGGAGGCGTTCGGCCAACACCTCGGCAAGCCGGCGCGCAGCTTCCCCGCGCGCTACCCGTTGCTGCGCCTGGATCGCATCTACACCCGCAATGCCACGGCGCAGAAGCCGCAGGTGTTGTCCACCCGGCCCTGGTCGCACCTGTCCGACCATGCGCCCCTGAGCGCGGAGATCCACTTATGAGTGGCGCCTGGCGAGAGGGCAACCAACTGCGCCTGTTGATCAACGGCGAAGGCTTCTACACGCGCGCATTCGAGTGCATCCGCCAGGCTCAGGTGGAAGTGTTGCTGGAAACCTTCATCATCTTCGAGGACAAGGTCGGCCTGGAGCTGCAGCGGGTGCTGGTGGACGCCGCTCGGCGCGGCGTGCGCGTGGTGCTGGCGGTCGATGGTTACGGCACCGCTGATCTCGGCCGCGACTACGTGGCCGCACTGACCCGTGAAGGCATCCAGGTGCAGGTCTACGACCCCAGCCCCAGGCGCCTGGGGGTGCGTACCAATCTGTTCCGCCGCCTGCACCGCAAGTTGCTGGTGATCGATGGTGAACGCGCCTTCGTCGGCGGCATCAACTACTCGGCCGACCATCTCGGCGATTTCGGCAAGATGGCCAAGCAGGACTATGCCGTGGAGGTACGCGGCCCCGTGGTGGCCGACCTGCATGCCGCCGTGCTGGATTTTTTCAGCCCGGCCATCAGCGATCCCAGCCCCGCGCGCCCAGCCTTGGCGCCAGCCGGCACGGCGCGGGTCAAGCTGGTGGAGCGCGACAACGAACGGCACACCACCGATATCGAGGACGAACACCTGGCGGCCTTCGATGCCGCACGCCAGCGCGTGGTGGTGGCCAATGCCTATTTCTTTCCCGGCTATCGCGTGCTGCGCGCCTTGCGCAATGCCGCACGACGGGGCGTGGCGGTAACGCTGATCCTCCAGGGCCAGCCGGACATGCGTTGGGCCCAGGCCTTCTCGCGCCTGCTCTACAACTACTTGCTGCGCGAAGGCGTGGCGATCCGCGAGTACTGCCAGCGCCCGCTGCACGGCAAGGTGGCGCTGGTGGACGACGACTGGGTCACGGTGGGCTCCAGCAACCTCGATCCGCTGAGCCTGGCCCTGAATCTGGAAGCCAACCTGATCATTCGCGACCCTGATTTCAATCAGCAACTGCACGAGCACCTGCAGCAGCTATCGACCCAGCATTGCCGGGCGGTGACCCAGGAACGCGCGGTGCGCGGCTACTGGTGGCGAGCGCCGCTGTTCTTCCTCTGTTACCACTTCATCCGACGCTTTCCGGCCATCGCCGGTTGGTTGCCGGGTCATAGCAAGAACCTCGAGCCCCTGCAGCCCGACGATGCGATGGATGTCTACGAAAAGGAACAGCCACGATGAAGTTTCCCGTCCAAGGCCCCTGGTTACGCTGGGGCAAGCGCCTGCTGACCCTGTTTTTCCTGGTTCTGCTCGCCGTGCTGCTGTACATGCTGCTGCGCAACCAGGACTGGGGCGAGGTGCGTCAGACGCTGACAGCCTACAGTGGGCAGACCCTGCTCGTGGGCGTGCTGCTGACGGCCGCCAGTTACCTGGTGTTCGCCTGCTACGACCTGCTGGCGCGGCGTTACAGCCGCCATCGCCTGTCCACGCCACAGGTGCTCGGCGTGGCCATGGTGTGTTACGCCTTCAACCTCAACTTCACCACCTGGATCGGCGGCATGGCCATGCGTTATCGCCTGTACATGCGCCTGGGGCTGAGCGCCTCCACCGTGACCCGGATCCTCAGCCTCGGCCTGCTGACCAACTGGGTCGGTTACATGGCGCTGGCCGGCAGCCTGTTCGCCCTGCGCCTGGTGCAGTTGCCGGAGGATTGGGCACTGGGCGTGAGCGGCCTGCAACTGCTCGGCTTCGCCATGCTGGTGCTGGCCAGCGCCTATATCGGCATCTGCGCCTTCGCCCGCCAGCGCGTCTGGCATTTGGGCGAACGCTCCATCGCCCTGCCGGCCCCGGGCATGGCCCTGTTGCAGCTATGCCTGGGAGCAGCCAACTGGTCGCTGATGGCGGCGCTGATCCACTGGCTGCTGCCGGAAGGCGCCACCTACGCCTCGGTGCTCGGTGTGCTGCTGATCAGTTGCATGGCGGCGGTGGTGGCGCACATCCCCGCCGGCCTGGGCGTGCTCGAGGCGGTGTTCCTCGCCCTGCTGCAGCACCAGTACAGCCACGCCAGCCTGATCGCCGCCCTACTCGTCTACCGCGTGCTCTATTACCTGCTGCCACTGGCGCTGGCCAGTATCAGCTACCTGGTACTGGAAAAGCGCGCCCGCACGCTGCGCCAACGGGGGCAGCAGAGCGGAGCTGGGGAAAGTCTGCCGGTCAGTCGCCGGGCCTGAACGCCTCGCTGCGCTACCGCCCGGCGGATGGTCGGAACTCGCAAGCGCCCGGTACGGGTCTATCTCACGTCAACCTTGAAACCTGGAGTCACGAGATGGCCAAGCCCCTGCATCTGATCAGCTACATCCTGCACAACCAACCTCATAGCGTGGAGGTGGAGTCGAATCGCGAGCAGATCACGCCCGAACAGGCACGCGTCTATCTGAGCGCACTGCACACCTTCGAGTGGCCGAACGAATTCACCGACGTGCAGGTCACGCGCATCCAGCACCCGAAAAAACACGGCACCACGCCGGGGCATCGCGTGCAGCGCTGAGCCGCCCCCCCTAATTAATGGTTTTTTTCTCGCATTTTTTGGGGGAATGCTTGGTTGACACCGGGTGTGTTGTTTTCGGTGTTCAAGCTGCTTATCGGTGTTTATCTGTTAGCCCTTGTTTCGCCCCCCCGGCGACCTTCTTTTGTCAAACGCCACAAAAGAAGGCAAAAAGGCTTGGCCCCGCCATCCGGCCCCGTCTGCGCCGGGGTTCGTTCGCTCCATCGCTGCTCCGAGGGTCGGCTTACAAGGGCCATCCCTGGCCCTTTAAGCCTCTCGCGGCATCCATGCCGCTCGCCCCTCTGCGCAACGATTACGCTCACCCTCCTGAAGGGGCCATTCGCGCGCCTGAACGTACATCGGTTCCGGGCATGCGCGGCGTGTTCTGGTAGCAGTGGAACCACGACGTGGCCGCCGGGTTAAACCAAAACTTTCATTCGCGTACTCGCGAAGCAGTACGCCGTTGGTGGGAGCATTGAACGTGAGCCGTGGTGCCGAACTCGGCATGGCCCGGCGGACTGTTCGCTGGCGCTACGAGCGGTCGGCGCCCCGATCCGCCCTACGGCTGACCTCATGTTCAAGCACTCCATGCTAATTCTGGGTTACCGCAGGTTCAGGCGCGTGCAGAGCCCGCCCAGGAGGGCGAACGCAATCGTCGTGGAAGAGGTTGAGCGACATGGATGTCGCGAGAGCCGCGATGGGCCAGGGATGGCCCACCGCGGCGGGCCTCTGGAACGGCGATGGAGTGAGCGAACCCTGGCGCAGCCAGGGCCGGATGATCGGGCGGAAGGTTTTGGTTACTTTGCCCGCAAAGTGACTCGCCCGGGAGGGCGAAACCAGAAACATCAGCAAAAACGCGGCAATTCGGAACAAACACCAGAAAAACACAAACGTACCAGTCCAGTGTCAAGACTGACTTTCCGAGAAGAACCTAATTAATCGCGCGCGAGCAACGGCACCTGCCAGATATCCCGCGCGTACTCGCTGATGGTGCGATCGGAAGAGAACCAGCCCATGCGCGCCGTGTTCAGTACCGCGGCACGCCACCAGCGTTGCGGTTGCCGCCAGAGATGGTCGACCTCACGCTGCGCACGCCAGTAGGCGTCGAAATCGGCGCAGACCATGAAGCGGTCGTGGTAGTACAGCGCGTCGATCAGATCCGTGTAGCGCGTGGGATCCTCCGGTGAGAACACCCCGGCACGAATCGCTTCGAGCGCGGCGCGCAGGCGCTCCGAGGCGGCGATCTCCTCACCCATGTTCTGCCCCTGGCGCAGGCGCCGCTGCACCTGCTGCGCGGTCATACCGAAAATGAACAGGTTGTCCTCGCCAACCCGCTCGCTCATCTCCACGTTGGCGCCATCGAGGGTGCCGATGGTCAACGCACCATTGAGGGCGAACTTCATGTTGCTGGTGCCGGACGCCTCCAGGCCGGCAGTGGAAATCTGCTCGGACAGATCGGCCGCCGGGATGATCGCCTCGGCCAGGCTGACGTTGTAGTTGGGCATGAACACCACCTTGAGCAGGCCGCGCACGGTGGGGTCGTCGTTGATGGTGCGGCTGATGTCATTGGCCAGCTTGATGATCAGCTTGGCCTGGCGGTAGCTGGCCGCGGCCTTGCCGGCGAACAGCTTGACCCGGGGCACCCAATCGGTGGTCGGGTCGTTGCGGATGGCCTGGTACAGCGCCACGGTGTGCAGCAGGTTGAGCAACTGGCGCTTGTACTCGTGGATGCGCTTGACCTGCACGTCGAAGATCGCCGTGGTATCCAGGGTGATGCCCAATTGTTGCTGCACCCGTTCGGCCAGTGCTTCCTTGCTGCGCTGCCGGCACAGGGCATATTCGTCGCGGAACGGCTGCTGCTCGGCATAGGGCTGCAGCGCCTCGAGCGATGCCTCGGGGCGCTGCAGCAGCGGCTCGCCCAGCACATCCACCAACAGGTGGGTAAGCGCCGGGTTGACCTGGAACAGCCAGCGGCGAAAGGACACGCCATTGGTCTTGTTGTTGACCCGCCCCGGGTACAACCGATGCAGGTCGCGGAACACCGTCTCGCGCATCAGCCGCGTGTGCAGCGCCGAGACGCCGTTGATGCTGTGCGCACCGATGAATGCCAGATTGCCCATGCGCACCCGGCGGCCATGATCCTCGTCGATCAGCGACACCGCGCGCAGCAGTTGGAAGTCATGGATGTCCTTGGCGCGCAGCGCATCGATATGCTCGGCATTGAGCAGGTAGATGATCTGCAGATGTCGGGGCAGCAGGCGCTCCATCAGCGCCACTGGCCAGGACTCCAGGGCTTCGGGCAACAGCGTGTGGTTGGTGTAGGCCGTGCAGGCCACCGTCAATGACCAGGCCTGTGCCCAAGGCATGCGGTGCTCGTCCACCAGCAGGCGCATCAGCTCCACCACGGCGATGGCCGGATGGGTGTCATTGAGCTGGATCGCCACCTGCTGCGGCAGCGCTTGCAGGTCGCCATGCAGGCGTAGGTGGCGATCGAGCAGATCCTGCAGCGAGGCCGATACCAGAAAATATTCCTGGCGCAGGCGCAGCTCCTGCCCGGCCTCGGTATCGTCGGCCGGATAGAGCACGCGAGAGATGCTCTCGGCGCGCACCTCGTTGGCCACCGCGCCGAAGTGGTCGCCGGCATTGAAGCGGTCGAGCTGCAGGTTTTCCTCGGCGCGCGCGCGCCACAGGCGCAAGGTATTGACCGAGGCGGCGCGCCAGCCCAGCACGGGGGTGTCGTAGGCGATGGCGCGCACGCTTTCCTGGGGTTGCCAGAGCTGGCGAGGGCCGTTTTCATCCTCCAGGGTGATGACGCCGCCGCCGAAGCCGATGCGATAGGCCACCTCAGGGCGCTCGAACTCCCAGGGGTTGCCGAAATCCAGCCAGGTTTCGGTCTGCTCGGCCTGCCAGCCATCGACTATGGCCTGACGGAACAGGCCATGTTCATAGCGGATGCCGTAGCCATGGGCCGGCAGCCCGAGGGTGGCCATGCTCTCCATGAAACAGGCGGCCAGGCGACCGAGGCCGCCGTTGCCCAGCGCCGCATCCGGCTCCACCTCACGGATGCGTTCGAGGGTCACGCCCAGCTCGGCCATGGCCTGGCGCGCCACATCGAGCAGGCCGAGATTGCTCAGGTTGTCGATCAGCAGGCGGCCGATGAGAAACTCCAGCGACAGGTAATAGACCCGCTTGCTGTCCTGGCGCGCGACCTGAGCGCTGGACTCTTCCCAGTGATCGATCAGGTGGTCGCGGGTAGCCAGGGCCAGGGCCTCGAACCAGTCGTGGTCAAAGGCATTGGCTGGATCCTTACCCACGGCATAACGCAGTTTGGCCAGGATCGCCGCCTTGAAGCCGGCGACCACCCCTTCGTCTCGTGCTTGCGATTCGCTCATCTCGCCTCCCTCTTCTCATCCTTCTGGCCGGCACGGCGAGGCCGGCGCCCTACTCTTGTTGTGGCTCCGGGTGGCGGTACGAGTTCAGGGTTTTTCTGGAGGGCTTGGGTACCGGGCTGTGGCATGGACTGGCGGGAGTATTGGGCGTGAGTCGTGGTGCCGAACTGGGCATGGCCCGGCGGACTGTTCGCTGGCGCTCCTGAGTCCGCCCTACGGCTGCCAAGCAGTGGCGCAGGGCGTACTCGCGTAGCAGTACGCCGCTGGGCAGGAGGGGCCTAAGGTTCAGGCGCGTGCAGAGCCCGCCCGGGAAGGCGAAAACCAAAGACATCAGCCAAAACGCGGCAATCCGGAGCAAGCAATGGGGCGCCCCCGCAAAAGCCCGAAAGTGAGTCGCCCGAGGGGGCGAAACCCGGAATATCTGAAACACCCAAGGCGGCGTCCAGAACATCCAACCACCACCCCATCGCCAACCTGGCCCCACCCCAGTCATCCAAAACCCTGAACTTCCCCCGACACCATGGCCTCCCTAGTCATGAAAGCCAATGTCGAGGAGAGCACCATGCAAGCTGCCATTCCCATCTTCGTACTGGGCTGCCTGGCCGCCAGCGATGCGCTGGCCGAGGCCTGCCATGTGATCGCCCAGCCCACGAGCACTGCCGTCGAGGTGGTGGCCGAAGAGCTCTGCTACGAATTCATCGGCATGGACGACGATGCCCTCGACTGGGCCTGCAGCAACCAGCCCGGCGCGATGATCGAGCGTCGCCAGCAACTCGTGGCGAGCTGCGCCACCGGCAGCGCCGGTCGTTGCGATGCAGCGCTGACCCAGGCGACATTGCGCAACTACCGCGCTTTCGACGACGATCGCGGCAAACCACGCCCGGCAGTGCCCAACGACGCCAAGGTGATCACCCACTACTACCGCAGCGATAATCTCGAGCAGTTGCGTATCGATTGCGAGAGCAGCGGCGGCACCTGGCAGGAGGAACCATGAGTGCACATCAGGGCCTGGCCCTGCTGCCAGGCACGGGGCGCCACATGGCCCACGAACGCGCCGTGCAACGCCTGCTCGGCGAAAAACTGGCAGTGCTGCTGGGCTGCCCCTTTCTCGGCCTCTACCAGGCCGACGAGCATGCCGCGAGCCAGTGCTACTTCCTCCCCGAAGACACCCTGGTGGGCGATCAGGCCGCGCTGGGCATCGCCGGGCCGGAGGATTTCTTCGGCGGCCAAGTGGGCCAGGCCTTCATGGCCAGCAAGGCCATCAGCCATCCCTTGCCCGAGGGCGCCCGATGCATGCCCGAGGGTTGGTCGCCGACCCTGGGCGAACAGATCGCCAGCGTCACCCTGCCCGGCTTCACCGTCTTCCACGCCGAGGACGCTCGGCAAGCCGGGCTGCATCTGCTGCGCGACGGCCCGCTGCGGCTCAAGCCGGTGAATGCTACGGCTGGCCGAGGGCAACAGGTGGTGCGCACGCTCGGTGAGCTGGAAGCGGCGCTGGCCAGCCTCGACGAGCAAGCTCTGGAGGCAGAGGGCCTGGTGCTGGAGGAAAATCTGCAGCAACCGACCACCTACAGCGTCGGCCAGATCCAGGTGGCGGGCATCACCCTGAGCTACTACGGCACCCAGCAACTGACCCGCGACAACGCCGATCAGTCGGTCTACGGCGGCTCCAGCCTGACCCTAGTGCGCGGCGACTACCTGAGGCTGATGAGCCTCGACCTGACCCGCGATGTGCGCCTGGCGGTGCAGCAGGCGCGCCTCTTCGAGCTGGCCGCCATGGACGCCTACCCGAGCATTCGCGCGTCACGGCGCAATTACGACGTGGCCCAGGGCCTGAACGCTGCGGGACGACCGCGCAGCGGCGTGCTGGAGCAGTCCTGGCGCATCGGCGGGGCCAGCGCGGCGGAAATCTTCGCCCTGGAAGCCTTCATCGAGCAGCCCGAACTGCAACAACTGCAGGCCTCCACCCATGAGTTCTACGGCGCCGGGCTGCCGCCGGCAGGCGCCATCTGCCTGTACGAAGGCGAAGGCAGCGAACTGGGGCCGATCAGCAAATACGTCAAGGTGAGCCAGGCATGAGCGCCGTCAGCGAAAGCATCGAGATCAGGGTGGATGGCCAAGCCATCGCCGGCACCCTGCTGGAGCCGGCAGCCAAGGTGCCCGGCGTGCTCTTCGTGCACGGCTGGGGCGGCAGTCAGCAACGCGATCTGGCGCGGGCCAAGGGCATCGCCGCATTGGGTTGCGTCTGCCTGACCTTCGACTTGCGCGGCCATGAAAAGACCATCGCCGCGCGCGAAAGCGTGACCCGCGAAGACAACCTGGCCGATCTCATCGCCGCCTACGACCGGCTGATCACCCACCCGGCGGTGGACGCTGCCAGCGTGGCGGTGATCGGCAGCAGTTACGGCGGCTACCTGGCCACCCTGCTCAGCGCCTGCCGCGCCGTGCGCTGGCTGGCCCTGCGCGTGCCGGCGCTGTACTGGGACGAGCAATGGCACCTGCCCAAGCGCCAACTCGATGTGGCGCGCCTGGCCCAGTACCGCCAGCGTGCCTTGAGCCCAAGGGACAACCGCGCGCTGGCCGCCTGTGCGCAGTTCACCGGCGATGTGCTGCTGGTGGAATCCGAACATGACGATTACGTGCCGCACGCCACCCTGATGAGCTACCGCGCCGCCTTCGAGCGCGCGCACTCGCTCACCCACCGCATTCTCGACGGCGCCGACCACGCCCTGAGCCAGGATCACGACCAGCAGGCCTATACGCGGCAGTTGACCAGTTGGGTCAGCGAAATGGTGATCGGCGCGCGCGTCGGTAACTACCCGCACCATCAAGTGCGTTATTCCTGAGCCGGCTCAGCGCCGGTGCAGGTCATTGGGCATTCGCCCTTCACTCACTAGAGGAGCGCAACCATGAAAATCAGCAAACTCATGACCCGTAACGTGCAAACCCTGGAACCTGAACGCAGCATCCGCGAGGCGGCCACGCTGATGGCCGACATCGACAGCGGCGCACTGCTGGTCAACGAAGGTGATCGCCTGGTCGGCATGATCACCGACCGCGACATCGCCATCCGCGCCGTGGCCGCCGGGCTGGACGGCGACACGCCGGTACGCCAGGTGATGAGTGGCCAGGTGCGTTATTGCTTCGACGACGAGGACGTCGAGCATGTGGCTGCCAATATGGCCGATATCCAGGTACGGCGCCTGCCGGTGCTCAACCGTGAGAAGCGTCTGGTTGGGGTGGTGTCGCTGGGGAATATCGCCTCCGGGCATAGTCGCCAGGCCAATGACACCTTGTTGCGTGGGGTGTCGAGCGCGCATTGACGGCTCATCATGCCCTTCCCGCCGCGGGGCTCTGAGCGTTAAGTCCGGAACTCGGGGTGATCGGTTTGGGCACCGGGCTGGCAAGTTTGTGTTTCGGCTTGCTGTTGTTCGGTGCCTGTTCCGAGTTGCCGCGGTTTTGTGAATTTTGGCGTTCTGGACGCCGCTGCGGTGTTTGCTGGAACTCCCTGTTTCGCCCCCTCGGGCGACTCACTTTTCTTTGAAATGCGCAAAGAAAAGTAAGCAAAAGAAAACGCACCCCATCATCCGGCCCCGGCTTCGCCGGGGTGCGTTCGCTCCATCGCCGCTCCGAGGGTCGGCGTACATGGGCCATCCCTGGCCCATTACGCCTCTCGCAGCATCCATGCTGCTCGCCCCTCTACGCAACGATTCCACTCACCCTCCTGAAGGGGACATTCGCGCGCCTGAACCAACGGTAACTCTCCGGGACGCTGCATGGTTGCATGCCGTAGGGCGGACTCAGGAGCGCCAGCGAACAGTCCGCCGGGCCATGCCTGGCCCGGCACCACAACCTATGCCCCACACCGTGGGAGGCGCTTTAGCGGCGACGGTCGCGGCTCAAACTCCTCCCCACAACTCATCCCAGCCCCAGCACCAAACTCCCCAACGGTGGCAATTGCAGATTCAGCGAATCAGCCTGGCCGTGGGCGGCCACCTGCTCGCTGTGCAGCTCGCCCTGGCTCCCCGCCCCCGACCCACACCAGCGACCCTCGTCGCTGTTGAGCAGCACCTGCCAGCGCCCCGCCTGCGGCACGCCGATGCGGTAGTCGCTGAGCACCTGCGGCGTGCCGTTGTGCACCACCAGCAGCAGCCGTCCGTGTTCGCCCCGGCGCAGCCAGGCGAACACGCTGTTGTGCGCGTCGTCGCCGATCAGCCACTGGAAGCCCTCCGGTCGTTCGTCCCACTGGTGCAATGCCGGCTCCTGGCGATACAGGTGATTGAGTTCGGCGACCAGCGCCTGCACGGCCGTGTGCTCGGGGTATTGCAGCAGGTACCAGTCCAGTTGCTGGTCGTGGTTCCACTCGCGCCACTGAGCGAATTCGCAGCCCATGAACAGCAGCTTCTTGCCTGGGTGCGTCCACATCAGGGCGAGGAACAGGCGCAGATTGGCGAACTGCTGCCAGCGATCACCGGGCATGCGACCGATCAGCGAGTGTTTGCCGTGCACCACCTCGTCGTGGGAGATCGGCAGGATGTAGCGCTCGGAAAAGGCATAGTGCAGGCCGAAGGTGATCTGCTGGTGATGATGGCGGCGATACAACGGGTCGTTCTGGAAGTAGCGCAGCGTGTCGTTCATCCAGCCCATGTTCCATTTGTGGCTGAAACCCAGGCCGCCCTCGCTGACCGGGCGGCTGACGCCGGGCCAGGCGGTGGATTCCTCGGCGATCATCAGCGCGTCCGGCACTTCGCTGCGCACCACCTCGTTGAGGTGCTGGAGGAATTCGATGGCCTCCAGGTTCTCGCGGCCGCCATGGCGGTTGGGAATCCACTGCCCTTCCTCGCGGGAATAGTCGCGGTAGAGCATCGAGGCCACGGCATCCACACGCAAGCCGTCGACGTGGTACTCGCGCAGCCAGTACAGGGCGCTGGCCAGCATGAAGCCGTGCACCTCGCTGCGGCCGAGGTTGTAGATGCAGGTGTTCCAATCCGGGTGGAAGCCCTCGAAGGGATGCGCGTATTCGTACAGCGCGGTGCCGTCGAATTCGGCCAGGCCGTGGGGGTCGTTGGGAAAGTGCCCCGGCACCCAGTCGAGGATCACGCCGATGCCGGCGCGGTGGCAGCGGTCGACGAAGGCGGCGAAGCGCTCCGGCTCGCCCAGACGTGCGGTGGGCGCGAACATCGACAACGGCTGGTAGCCCCAGGAGCCGCCAAAGGGGTGCTCCATGATCGGCATGAGCTCGATATGGGTGAAACCCAGGTGCTGCACGTAGGGGATCAGGCGCTCGGCCAACTCGTCCCAGTTCGGCGTGCGCTCGTCCTGCCACTGCCAGGAACTGGCATGCAGCTCGTAGATGGCCAGCGGCGCTGCGGGTTGGTGGCGCTGCCCGCGTTCGCTCATCCACTGCTCGTCCTGCCAGGCGAAAGCCTCGGCGCGGGGGACGCGTGAGGCCGTCGCTGGTGGCGCCTCGCTGGCCTGGGCCAGGGGGTCGGCCTTCTGTGGCAGCAGACCGTGGGGGCCGAGAATCTCGTACTTGTAGCGCTCGCCCGCCACCAGGCGCGGGATGAACAGCTCCCACACCCCCGCCGGGTAGCGCAGGCGCATGGGATGGCGACGGCCGTCCCAGCTGTTGAAGTCACCCACCACCGACACCCGCCGGGCATTAGGCGCCCACACCGCGAAGCTCACTCCGGGCACGCCCTGGTGCTCGCAGGGACGCGCGCCCAGGCAACGCCACAGCGCACGGTGATTGCCCTCGGCGAACAGGTACAGATCCAGCTCGCCGAGCAGCGGCCCGAAGGCATAGGGGTCTTCCACCTCCTGCACGGCACCGGGCCAGTGGATGCGCAGGCGATAGGCCTGCGGCTCGCTCAGCAGCAGCTCGAACAGGCCATCATCGTCGCGGCGCGTCATGGCGCCCAGTATCTGGCCGGCGCCATCGAGCAGTTCGACGGCCTCGGCGCCGGGCAGCCAGACGCGCACCAGCGTGCCATCGGCCTGCACATGAGGGCCGAGAAAGGCGAAAGGATCGCCCTCCTCGGCCCGTCTCAGACGTTCGATTGCGGGGTCGTTCACGGCGTTGCCTCGATCAGTTGGCGGGCCAGGCGTACCAGGCCATGGAGGGGAACGTCGATCCAGTCGGGGCGGTGCCCACTTTCATAGACGATTTCATAGGCGGCCTTTTCCAGGCAGAACAGCGTCAGGGCGGCCTTCTCGCCGTCGCGTGCGTGCCATTCGTGGGGCAACTCGGCGGCAGCCTGGCGGTAGGCGTCGAGGAAGGCCTGGCAGGCCTGCTCGCGATAGCGCGCCAGCAGCCGCGCCACCTGCTGCGAGTCGGCGTTGCCGTCCAGGCCCCCGGCGTTGCGCTGCGCCACGGCGGCGGCGTAGTCGAAGGAGCGCAGCATGCCGGCCACGTCCTTGAACGGGCTGTGACGCTGGCGACGCTCCTCCAGAGTGCGGTTGGGCTCGCCCTCGAAGTCGATGATGTAAGCGTCGCCCTGCACCACCAGCACCTGGCCCAGGTGCAGGTCGCCATGCACGCGGATGCGCAGACCGCCAGCCACGGCCTGGCTCAAGCGTTCGACGGCCTGTTGCAGGGCCGCACGGTGGGCCAACAGCCAGTCGGCCTGTTCGCGGCTGGCTGCCGGCAAGCTCTCACGCTGACGCTCCAGTGCCTGCAGGGCCTGTTGCAGTTGCGCACCCACCGAGACTTGCCAGGCGGCGCTGTCCTGGGCCGCGCTGAGCTGGCTGCCGAAGGCCGGGTCGTCCACCGGCCGGGCCAGCACCGCATGCATTTCGCCGACACGCTTGCCAAGCACCGCGCAGAAGGTGGCCAGCTCACCCAGGGCATCCACCTCGGGCTCGCTCATGCCGCCGGTCAGTGCGTCGCGCAGCGCCCGCTCCAGGGTGTTGAGCGTCCATTGCCAGGCATCGCCCTGGTTGTCCAGGTAGCCTTGCACCACCAGCAGGGTATGCGGCTGGCCCTGCTCGTCGACCCGCAGCACCTCGCCGAAAAATGGCGCGGTGTGAGCGAAGCCGTGAGCGCCGAGAAAACGGCTCATCTCCACCTCCGGGTGGATGCCGGCGAAGCCACGGCGCAGCAGCTTGAGCAATACCTGCTCGCCCACCAGCGCCGAGCTGTTGGACTGTTCGGCCGAGAGCAGTTTGAACTGGTTTTCATCCAGGCCGTCCAGGGCCAGCAGCGCCGGCTCGGCGCGGAACTGAATCTCCCCGGCGGCGCTGTGCAGCACGCGCTCCTGGCGCAGCAGCGCGAGCATCAACTGGCTGAAGTGCGGCAGGCTGAAGGCATCGGTCAGCAACTCCACGCGCCGGCCACGGCGCAGACGGGCCAGGGCCATCTGCTGCGGCAGGTCGCTGCCACTGCTGCGTTCGGGCACGGCGGCCAGCGGCAGGCGATAGTGCTCCACGCCCTGCTCACCGCTTACCTCCACCTCGGCCAGCAGCGGCGCATCGGCGTCCTGGCCCAGGGGCACGGCATAGAGCAGGCGCACGCTGCCGGGGGACACGCGCTCAGCGGCGTACCAGCGCCGCTTGGGCAGGTACAGCGGCAGCGACTCGCGCTCGAGCATCTGCCGGGCGCGACCTTCGAGCACTTCGTTGAGGGCGCGGCTGAGCACCAGGGTCTGCAGCTCGGGCATGCGTTCCACCGGCTTCAAGTGCCAACTGGGCATCTGCGAGGCGTCGGCCAGGTAAAACCAGTAGAAGCCATAGGGCGGCAGCGTCAGCAGGTAGGGCAACTGGCCGATGGGCGGAAAGGAGGCGCCGCCGACCATCTCCACCGGCACGCGGTCGCAATAGTCGGCCAGCTCCAGCTCCACCGCCTGCGCCGCACTGGACAGGTTGGCCACGCAGAGGATGCGTTCTTCCTGGCCATCTTCCATCTGATGCAGGCGCAGATAGGCGAGGATGCGCCGGTTGCTCGGCGCCAGCATCTCCAGGCTGCCACGGCCGAAGGCCTTGTGCTGGTTGCGGATGGCAAGCATGCGCCGCGTCCAGTTGAGCAGCGAGTGCGGGTCGCGCGCCTGCGCCTCGACGTTGATGGTCTGGTAGCCGTACAGCGGATCCATGATCGGCGGCAGCACCAGGCTGGCCGGGTCAGCGCGGGAGAAACCGCCGTTGCGATCCACCGACCATTGCATCGGCGTGCGCACGCCATCGCGGTCGCCGAGGTAGATGTTGTCGCCCATGCCGATCTCGTCGCCGTAGTACAGGGTCGGCGTGCCCGGCATCGACAGCAGCAGGCTGTTGAGCAGCTCGATACGCCGGCGGTCGCGCCCCACCAGCGGCGCCAGGCGTCGCCGAATGCCCAGGTTGAGGCGCGCGCGGCTGTCGGCGGCGTAGTAGTTCCACAGGTAGTCGCGCTCGTCGTCGGTGACCATCTCCAGGGTCAGCTCATCGTGGTTGCGCAGGAAGATCGCCCATTGGCAGTTGGGCGGTATCTCCGGGGTCTGACGCAGGATGTCGGTGATGGGAAAGCGATCCTCCTGGGCGATGGCCATGTACATGCGCGGCATCAGCGGGAAGTGGAAGGCCATGTGGCATTCATCGTCCTCGCCGAAGTACGGCCGGGTGTCCTCCGGCCACTGGTTGGCTTCGGCCAGCAGCAGGCGATCCGGATAGCGCGCGTCCAGTTCGGCGCGGATGCGCTTGAGCACGGCGTGGGTCTCCGGCAGGTTCTCGCTGCTGGTGCCGTCACGCTCGATCAGGTAGGGGATGGCGTCCAGGCGCAGGCCGTCGACGCCCATGTCGAGCCAGAAGCGCATCACCCCGAGCACAGCGTCGAACACCCGCGGGTTGTCGAAGTTGAGATCCGGCTGGTGCGAGTAGAAGCGGTGCCAGAAGTACTGCCCGGCCACGGCGTCCCAGGTCCAGTTGGATTTCTCGCTGTCGATGAAGATGATCCGCGTGCCGGCGTACTTGTCGTCGCTGTCCGACCAGACGTAGTAGTTGCGCGCCTTGGAGTTCTTCTTGGCGCGGCGGGCGCGCTGGAACCAGGGATGCTGGTCGGAGGTGTGGTTGATCACCAGCTCGGTGATCACGCGCAGGCCGCGCCGATGCGCCTCGGCGATGAAGCGGCGGGCGTCGGCAAGGCTGCCGTAGTCCGGGTGCACGCCACGGTACATGGCGATGTCGTAGCCGTCGTCACGCCGTGGTGAGGGGTAGAACGGCAGCAGCCAGAGGGTGTTGACGCCCAGATCGGCGATGTAGTCGAGCTTGTCGATCAGGCCCTGGAAGTCACCGATGCCATCGTTGTTAGCATCGAAGAAGGACTTCAGGTGCACCTGGTAGATCACCGCGTCCTTGTACCACTGCGGGTCGTTGAGAAAGGTTCTGGCGGCTTTGCGTCTGGCCATGTTCGGCACTCCTTGTCAGTGGGGGGCGCGGATGCGCCAGATGCCGAATGGCAGGTGCCAGGGTTCGATGCGCATCCACTGCACCTTGCCGTGCCAGGTCCAGCGGTGGCCGTTCATCAGGTCTTCGCCTTCCAGTGCGGCATCGTCGGGCAGGCCCAGCTCCCACAGCGGCAGCTCGAAGTGGGCCTCCTGCGCCTCGTAGGGGTCGAGGCTGACGGCCACCAGGATGAAGTTGCGCAGATCCTCGGTGCGCTTGCCGAAGTAGAGGATGTTGTCGTTCCAGGCGGTGTAGGCGACGAAGCCCAGGTGGCTGTGCAGCGCCGGGTTGTCGCGGCGGATCTGGTTGAGGCGGGTGATCTCGGCGTTGATGTTGCCGGGCGCCTGGTAGTCGCGCGGGCGTAGCTGGTACTTCTCCGAGTCGAGGTATTCCTCCTTGCCTGGCACCGGCGCCGCCTCGCACAGCTCGAAGCCCGAATACATGCCCCACAGGCCCGAACCCATGGTGGCCAGCGCGGCGCGGATGAGAAACCCGGGGCGGCCGCTGCGCTGCAGGAAATAGGGGTTGATATCCGGCGTGTTGACGAAGAAGTTCGGCCGGTAGCAGTCGCGCCAGGGCGGCTGGTTGAGCTGCTCGAAATAGGCCTGCAGCTCGGCCTTGCTGTTGCGCCAGGTGAAATAGGTGTAGCTCTGGCTGAAGCCGAGCTTGCCCAGGCGCGCCATCATCGCCGGGCGGGTGAAGGCCTCGGCGAGGAAGATCACCTCCGGGTGACGTTCACGCACGTCGGCGATCAACCACTCCCAGAACGGCATCGGCTTGGTGTGCGGGTTGTCCACGCGAAACAGCGTCACGCCCTGCTCCACCCAGCCCAGCACCACGTCGCGCAGCGCCAGCCAGAGATCGGGGATGGCCGCCTCGGCGTAGAACTCGACGTTGACGATGTCCTCGTACTTCTTCGGCGGGTTCTCGGCATGGCGGATGCTGCCGTCCGCGCGCCAACTGAACCAGCCGGGGTGCTCCTGCAGCCAGGGGTGGTCGGGCGAGCATTGCACGGCGAAATCCAGCGCCACTTCCAGGCCATGTTCGCGGGCGCGCTGCACCAGGGTGCGAAAGTCCTCCAGGCTGCCGAGCTCGGGATGCACGGCGTCGTGGCCGCCCGCCTCGCTGCCGATGGCGTAGGGGCTGCCGGGGTCGTCAGGCCCGGCCGTGAGGCTGTTGTTCGGCCCCTTGCGATGGCTGCGGCCGATGGGGTGGATGGGCGGAAAATACAGCACGTCGAAGCCCATGGCAGCGATCTCGGGCAGGCGCGCTTGCACGTCGGCGAAGGTGCCATGACGGCCCTCGTCGCCCAGCGAACGGGGAAACAGCTCGTACCAACTGGCGAATTCGGCCAGTGGGCGCTCCACGTCCAGCGGGTAGTTGGCCGTGCGCAACAGATGGGGGCGGTACTCGGCGCGGCGCATCAGCTCGTTGACCGCCGGGTCGATCAGCACCGCCTCGCGCTCTTCCTGCGACTGCGCAGCCTCCATGCGCTCGACCAGCGCCGCCACCTCGCCACGCAGGTGTTCCGGGGCCTGGGCGCAGATGCGCCGCACCAGTTGCGCGCCTTCCTGCAGTTCCAGCTCCACCGGCACGCCAGCGCCGAGCTTCTTCACCAGCTCCTGGCGAAAGCTGGCGTAGACGTCCTGCCAAGCTTCGATGGCGAACTCGGCGCGTCCGGGCTGATCGACCACTAATGTCGCCTGCCAGTGATCGTTGCCCTGTGGCTGCAGCGCCACACGCTGCCAGGTGGCCTGCCCGGCGCTGCGCCAAAGCAGATCGGCGGCGAGCTGATCATGGCCGTCGGCGAAGATCACCGCACTCACCGGCAGCGCGCGGCCGCACAGGCACTTGGCGGCGAAGCGCCCCGCCTCCAGCACGGGTTGCACGGCCTCGATGGCCAGACGGGGTCGGGTCAGGGCCCTGGCGAGGGCATCGTCGATGGAGTGCGGGGGCAGCATGAATCCTGGCTCCTCTGCGCCTGGCAAACGTCATGTTCGCGCGGTGAAAACGAGCGCCCCGGAAAATCCGGGGCCTAAAATTCCGAGGCGGCGCCGAGGCCTAAAGTTCAGGGATTTTTTGCGGTTCTTGGCATTTTGGGGGAATGCTTGGCTGACACCGGACTGGCAGGTTTGTGGGGGTGCTTGTTGCTTGTTCGGGTGCTTGTTCCGGATTGCCGCGTTTTTGTTGATGTCTCTGGTTTCGCCCTCCCGGGCGAGTCACTTTTGGGGCAAAAGTAACCAAAACCTCCGCCCTTTCATCCGGCCCTGGC
>NZ_JBQLIX010000056.1:0-28574 GCF_052156495.1 Pseudomonas sp. NCHU5216
TTTTCTTTGCGCTGGGCGGCAATCCGATTTCAAAGAAAAGTGAGTCGCCCGAGGGGGCGAAACCCGGAATATCTGAAAACACCGCAGCGGCGTCCAAAACACAAAAAACACAAAAACTTGCCAGCCCGCTGTCAAAACTGACGTTCTCGATATTCCGCGAAGAGCCTTATTCTGTGCCGGTGTAACGACGAACCAGGCGGTGAAGATGGACAGGTTTCAGGAAATGCGGGTGTTGCTGGCGGTCACCGAAGCCGAGAGCTTCGCCGGCGGTGCCAAGCTGCTGGGTATTTCGCCGCCCAGCGTGACCCGCGCCGTTGCTGCGCTGGAGGCACGCCTGGGTACGCTGCTGCTGGCGCGCAGTACGCGTAGCCTGCGCCTGACTGAGGCCGGCCAGCGCTATGTCGAGGATTGCCGGCGCATCCTGCTGGAGCTGGAAGAGGCCGAGGAGCTGGCCGCCGGTGGCAGCGTGCGGCCGCGAGGTCGGCTCACCGTGACCGCGCCGGTGATGTTCGGTGAGCTGTTCCTGATCCCGCGTATCGCCCAGTACCTCGATACCTATCAGGATGTGGAAATCAACGCGCTGCTGGTCGACCGCGTGGTGAACATGATGGAGGAGGGCATCGACGTCGCCGTGCGCATCGGTTCGTTGCCCGAGGGTGATCATCCTGCGTTGCAGGTCGGGCAGATTCGCCCGGTGGTGTGCGCATCGCCCGCTTTTCTCGACCGGGTCGGTCGACCGCAGCATCCGGATGAGTTGCGCGATGCGCCCATCGTCATGTCCAGTGCCAGCGGTCTGCTGACGCATTGGAACTTCGTTGGCGCCGATGGCGGTTTCGGCTTCACCCCTGCGCCACGCTTCACCGTCAGCTCCAACCAGGCGGCGATCAGTGCGGCGCGCCTGGGCTGGGGCTATACCCGCGTGCTGTCTTACCAGGTGGCTGCCGCGGTGGCCCGTGGCGAGATCGAGCTGGTGCTCGAAGCCTTCGAGCCTCCGGCCTTGCCGGTGCACATCATTCATCAGGGCGGGCGTCAGGTAGCGGCCAAGGTGCGCACCTTCGTCGATTTCTGCGCGGCGAGCTTTCGCGCCGATCCGGCCCTGCGCGCAGCCGGGGCGGCGCCTGCCGCATGAGCCAGCACCGGGAGATGCAGGTGTTTCTCGCCGTGGCCGAGGCAGGCAGCCTGGCCGCTGCGGCCAGGGCACTGCAACTGTCGCAGGCCACGGTGATGCGCACCCTGAATGCCCTGGAGCAGCGCCTGGGCAGCCGACTGTTGCGACGTGGGCCACATGGCGTCCAGTTGAGCCCGCTGGGTGCGCACTTCGCCAGCCGTTGCCAAGGCATCCTGCAGCGCCTGGAGGAGGCCGAGCACTCGGTGACCGGGCTGCACGCCAGGCCGGCAGGGCACCTGACCCTGGCCTTGCCGCTGCTGATGACGCACCAGGTGCTCACACCTATCGCGGTCGACTACCTGGCGGCTTTCCCCGAGGTGTGCCTGACCACCTTGGCGCGCGAAGAGCTGCCCAGGTTGCTGGAGGAGGGCATCGACCTTGCGGTGGTGGTCGGTCATCTGCCCAGTTCGTCCGCTTTCGCCATACCGCTGGGGCAGGTACGGCCGCTGGTCTGTGCGGCGCCGGCCTATCTGGAACGCTGCGGCTGGCCTGCCAGCCCGGATGAGTTGCCGGGCCACCGCATCATCGCCACCTCATCGACCGGCCATGGCGGCGAGTGGCGTTTCGCCGATTCTGTGGTGAGGTTTACGCCGCGGCTGATCTGCAACACGCCGCAGGCGGCCATCCGTGCGGCGCTGGCCGGTTTCGGTCTGACTCGCTGCCTGAGCTACGAGGCCCACCAGGAGTTGCAGAGCGGGCAACTATCGAGCGTGCTGGAGGACTTCGCCGCGCCGCCCCTACCCGTGCAACTGTATTACCGCGAAGGGCGCCGTGCCGCCGCGCGGGTGCGCAGTTTCCTCGACTTCGCCGTGCCGCGCTTGCGCGCTCACCCGGCCTTTCAGGTCTGAGTAGATTGCAGAAACTGAAATGGTGGATTGCTCGGTATGGTGATTCTTATCGGGCGTGGATGAGGTGAACATGGCTCCATCGTCGCGAATGCCTGGCGTCGTCTCGCGATGAGTTCATCCGAACTTTGCCAAGGAGCCATCCCATGTCCCGTCCCGCCATCAAGCTGTACAACTTTCCCCGTTCCGGCCATGCCCACCGCGCCGAGCTGATGCTCTCGCTGTTGCAACTGCCCAGCGAGCTGATCTTCGTCGACCTGGCCAAGGGCGAGCAGAAGACACCGCAGTTCCTCGCCCTCAACCCCTTCGGCCAGGTGCCGGTGATCGACGATGGCGGCACCATCGTCAGCGATTCCAACGCCATTCTCGTCTACCTTGCCAAGCGCTATGGCAATGACGACTGGCTGCCGCAGGAGCCGGCCGCCGCCGCCCGCGTACAGCGCTGGCTGTCGGTTGCCGCCGGGCCTGTGGCCTTCGGCCCGGCTGCGGCGCGCCTGGTCACCGTGTTCGGCGCCTCGTTCAATACCGACGAAGTGATCAACCGCGCCCATGCGCTGTTCGCCGTGATGGAGGGCGAGCTGAGCGAAACGCCGTTCCTGACCGGCGACAAGCCGAGCATCGCCGACGTCGCCAACTACTCGTACATCGCCCATGCGCCGGAGGGCAACGTCTCGCTGGAGCCCTATCCGAACATCCGCGCCTGGCTGGCGCGTATCGAGGCGCTGCCTGGGTTCGTGCCGATGCCGCCTACGGCCGCTGGTCTGCAGGCCTGACGGGCAACTGCTGCCCGGCTACACCGGCAGCACTTCTGAAGGAGGGCGCAACATGCAACAGCTCCCCAGCCAGCGGCAGTCACCCTGGCGCGCCGGTGAAAGACGACTGCAGGAACAGGTCGGCGTCGCCGAACGCATGGAGGGCCAGGTGCATTACCCCAATCCGCCGGCCGAGTTACCGCAGGATGATGGCAGCGTACTGATCTGTTGTGCGGTGCCGGCTACAGGCGAGCCACTGCAGCTGGAACTCTGATGGTTTCAGGTGCCGTAGGCCTGGACACAGGTACGGTTTCGCCCCTCGCTCTTGGCTCGGTAGAGCTGCTCGTCGGCCCATTTGAGGTGTTGTTCGAGGCTGGCCGTCGAACTCGGCAAGCGGATGGCCGCGCCGATGGACAGGGTCAGTCTGTCCGCTACGTCGGAGGCGCGATGTTCGATATCCAGTTGCTGGATCGCCGCTTGTAGCTGCTCCGCCACTGTCAGGGCACCGGCTTCGTCGGTGTCCGGCAGCAGAGCGGCGAACTCCTCGCCGCCCAAGCGGCCCACCAGGTCGTGAGGGCGGCGCACCGTGGTGTTGAGCGCCTGGGCGACCTCGCGCAGGCACTGGTCGCCCTGCAGATGGCCGTAGAGGTCGTTGTACTTCTTGAAGTAATCGACATCGATCATCAACAGCGACAGCGGCTGTTGCTCGCGCAGGGCATGAGCCCGGGCTGCGGCGAAGCGTTCGTCGAAGCCACGGCGATTGGTGATGCCGGTCAGCCCGTCGAGCACGGCCATCTTGCGCAGCACGTCGCTCTGCAGTTTCAGCTTCAGGTGGTTCATCACCCGGGCGCGTACCACCAGCGAGTGAAAGGGCTTGCGGATGTAATCCACCGCGCCCAGCTCGAAGCCGATGGCTTCGTCGTCCACGTTATCCTTGCCGGTGACGAAGATCACCGGAATATCGCGGGTTTCGGGCGTCGCCTTGAGGCGCCTGCACACCTCGTGGCCGTCAATGTCCGTCATCATCACGTCGAGCAGGATCAGATCCGGGGCGAGGTCGCGGCTCATCTGCAGCGCCTGCTCGCCACTGGTGGCCATGTAGACCTCGCAGTCGGCACGAAACAGTTCGTGCAGCAGACGGATGTTCAGCGCCTGGTCGTCGACGACCAGCAGTTTCGGGCGCTCATGGAGGTAAGTTTGCAGTCGCTCCAAATCAATCACCTTGTATCGCATGCTGTAATGCATGAAGCAGTTGCCGCGCCTGTGCGAAGTCCAGCGCATCCACGGCCTGACGAATGGCATCTACACGGTCACGCCACTGCTGGGGTATCTGCGCGGCCAGGGCCTGTACCGATTCGAGGGCGTCCAGGTTGCCCTGTTGTAGTTGCAGGTCAAGGGCTTGCAGAGCTTGCTCCCACTCGCCCGTCTGGTCAGGGGCGAGCGTTGGTTCTGCCGGCGCAGCGTTGGTACCGAACATTGCCTGCAAACGCTCACAGCTCTCGCCCAGTTGCTGGCGCAGATCATCGAGCCAGGCGCTGTCCTCGAAGAACGGGGCGGCATCTTCTGCGACCTGTCGTTCCAACTCGGCGAGGCGTGCCGAGAGGCGTTGCGCGCCCATGGTGCCGGAGCTGCCCTTGAGGGTATGCAGGCTTCTGAGCACGGCTCGCAGGTCACGCTGCTGCAGGTGCGCCTGCAACTGCTCGAGCTGCTGCTGCAGGTCGGCGGGAACGGCCGCCAGCATGGAGCGCAGTAGCGTGAGGTTACCGCCGAAGCGTTTGAGGATGGCGGCCTGGTCTTCCAGAGGCGCATCCTGCTCCGTGGGCGGTGTCGTCTGCGTGGCTTGCAGACCGCACCACTGACGGATCACCGCAACCAGCTTGTCGATGTCGATCGGCTTGCCGACATGGTCGTTCATGCCGGCCGCCAGGCAGTGATCGCGGTCGGCATTGGAGGCGTTGGCGGTCATGGCGATGATCGGCCGAGCCTGGTGCGCCGCATGCTGGCGGATGCGCCGCGTGGCCTCCAGGCCATCGATGTCCGGCATCTGGATGTCCATGAGAATGGCATCGAAGGCGGGGTGGCTGTTCAAGGCCATCTGCACGCCCTCCAGCCCACCTTCGGCGAGGCTGACTTCGGCACCTTCACCGGCCAGCAGCTCGCGGGCGACCTGGCGGTTCAGCGCGTTGTCCTCCACCACCAGCAGGCGCAGCCCCTGCAGGCGCTGCCCCAGTTGGTAACCGGGTACCGGTGGCTCGCCGCTGCTGCCATGGTGCGCCTGGAGGATGCCGGCGACCAGTTGACGCGGGGTGACCGGCTTGGTGAGAAAACCGGCGAACGGCGCATCGGCCTCGCTATGGCGGTCGGCCAGTACCTCACGGCCATGGGCGGTGATCATGATGACCGTGGGCGGTGGGCGATTCTCCATGCTGCTGGCGCGCATGCGCTGCGCCACTTCCAGCCCATCCATCTCGGGCATGCGCCAGTCCAGCAGAACGATATCGTAGGGCGGCTGCGCCTGCTGCACGCAGCGCAGCGCTTCTTCGCCGCTGGCGGCGGTATCGGCCTGCCAGCCCAGGTCGAGGATGGTCTGCTGCAGCAACTGCAGCGCCATCGGGTTGTCATCGACGATGAGCACGCGCAGGTGCTCCGAATCGCTGCGGGTTTGTACTAGCAGGTCGCCGCCGTTGCTGGCGCCCAGGTCGATGTCGAACCAGAAGCGGCTGCCGGCGCCGATCTGGCTGTCCACCTGCAGCGTGCCACCCATCAGTTCCACCAGGCGCTTGCAGATCACCAGGCCCAGCCCGGTGCCGCCATAGCGGCGGGTGGTGGAGGCTTCCGCCTGGGTGAAGCCCTCGAAGATGCGCTGCAACTGGTAGTCGCTGATGCCGATGCCGGTATCGCTCACGGCCACACGCACCCTGACCTGCTCGGCGTCGCGTTGCAGTTGCTGCAGGCTGACCACCACCTGGCCCTGTTCGGTGAACTTGAGGGCATTGCCGGCCAGGTTGATCAGCACCTGCTGCAGGCGCAGGCTGTCGCCCCGCAATACGCCAGGCAGGGCGGTGTCGATGTCGAACATCACCTCGATGTCCTTGCCGCCCTGGTTGCCGGCCAGTACCACCGCCAGGTCACGCAGCATGGGTTCCAGCTCGAAGTCGTGCGGATCCAGTTGCAACTTGCCGGCCTCGATCTTCGAGTAGTCGAGAATGTCGTTGAGCAGGCCGAGCAGGGAGTGCGCGGCCCCTTGTGCCTTGAGCACGTAGTCGAGCTGGCGTGGGTTGAGTTCGGTGGCCTGCACCAGTTGCAGCATGCCCAGCACCGCATTCATCGGCGTGCGAATCTCGTGGCTCATGTTGGCCAGGAAGGCGCTTTTGGCCGCGCTGGCGGCATCGGCCTGTTCCTTGGCATTACGCAGGCCCGCTTCCAGATGCAGTTGAGCGGTGATGTCGCGGTTGATCCCGGTGATCATGACGGGGTTGCCTCGCTCGTCACGCTCGACATGGGCGCCAGGTTGGATATACAGCACCTGGCCGTCGGGTCTGACGACGCGGAACACCTGGTCGAAGGACGCCCAGCCAGTCAGTGCGTCCTGCAGCTTGGCTTCGGTGGCTGCCAGATCCTCGGGGTGTACTCGGTCGCGCCAGTGCTCATAGCCGAGCCCTTGCTCGCGCAGTTGCAGCGGGTAGCCGTAGAGCTCGAACATGCGGTCGTTCCACTGTAGGCGGTTGTCCGCCGGTGTCCAGGACCAGATGCCGAGTTCGGCGACCTTGGCCGCCAGCGCCATCTGGTCGCGTGCAGCGAGGGCTTCGCGGCGCAGTTGCAACTCCTTGGACAGATCCAGCCCGATGCCCAGGTAGCCGACCAGGTTGCCACTGGCATCGCGCATGGTGGTGACCAGCAGCTTCACGGAGAGGCGCGAGCCATCCTTGCGCACGTAGGTCCACTCGCGGTTTTCGATTTCTCCGCGCTCGGGCTTGTGCACGAACACGCGAAAGCCGCTGATGGGCTGGCCGTATTCTTCGCTGAGTTCTTCGCCGCGGGCTTGAACCTCCTCGGCGAGGTGGAAGATTGCCGGGGTCTCTACGCCTACCACGTCCTCGGCTGCATAGCCCAGCAGGCGCTCGGCGCCGTGGTTGAAGACGGTGATCACGCCATCGAGGTCGGTGGCGATGATCGAGATTTCAGATGCCGACTGCAGCACGGTGTTGAGCAGCACGTTGAGTTCGCGCAGCTCCTCGGTACGTTCGCCAACCTGTTCTTCGAGGCTGGCATTGAGTTCGAGAATGTGCGCTTGCGCCGCTTTCTGCGCCGAGATGTCGCGCACGGTCTTGGACAGGCCGATCAGGGCGCCGGTGTGATCGACCAGCGGCGACACCGAGACGGAAACATCCAGCAGGTGGCCGTCCTTGTGCTGACGCAGGGTGTCGAAATTGTCCACCGGCTTGCGTGCGGCGATGCGCTGCAAGGCGTTGCGTTCCTCATCGGCGAGATGCTCGGGAATGGTCAGGCCCACCAGGGGGCGACCGATGATTTCCGCTGCGCTGTAACCGAAGATGCGCTCGGCGCCTTGGTTCCAGCTCACCACCGTGCCATCGAGGTTCTGCCCGATGATGCCATCGCTGGAGTTCTCCACGATGGCCGCCGAGCGGGCCTGCTCGATGACGATCTGCCGGTGGCGTTGGCGGTTGATCAGGATCACCCCGGTCAACGCCGCCAGCAACAGGCTGAGCAGGGCGCCGGTCATTGCTGCGACTTGCGTGGGGATCAGGTTCAGTTGTTTGACGAAGGCGCTGGTGGCGTGCAGTTCGATCTGCCACTGCCGACCATAGACCTGCCGCGATACTGCATGTCTGGCAACCTCTTCATCAGAATGCGCAGTGGGGTGCTGATCGAAGAAGTTCACCGGCTGATCGGCATCGGTGATGTCGCTCAATTGCAGGTGCAGGCCTTCACGGTCGAGTTTCAGGCCCCGCAGCACTTCTTCCGAGAGCAGGGGCGCGTAGCTCCAGCCGATGCCCTTTTCCATGCGCTCAGCCACTGTATCTGGGGTCACCGCACCACGGTAGATCGGCAGCAGGATCAAAAAGGATTGCAGTGGGTTGCCAGTGGCCTGCACCAGGGTGATGGGGCCGGTAATGCGCACTTCGCCGCTGGCCATGGCGGCCATGGCGGCGCTGCGACGGTTGTGCTCGGAGGCGATATCGAGCCCCACCGCCTGGCGATTGTTCGCGACGGGCTCGATGTACTGGATGACGAAGCGCTCACCCTCATGCGGGGCCAGTTGGCGGATCTGGAAGTCGGGCATGCCGTCGGCCCGTGCCCTCGCCAGGAAGCTCTCCTGCTGTTGCACCGGTACGCGGCGAATGAAGCCGAAGCCCCGTGCTCCAGGGAATTCCCGAGCGACATCGCGCGTCTTGCTGTAGTTGATGAAGCCTTCGCGGCTGATGCCATTCTCGCCACTGGCCAGCACTGCCCCCCGTGCGCCGCGCAACCCATACTGGTAGAGCTCGATACGCTTGGTGACCACGTCCGCCGCACGCTCGGTGGCAGTGCTCAAGGCGTCTTGCAGGCGTTGCTGGTTGCTTTGTTGCAGCACGCCGGTCACCAGTGCGGTCAGTGCCATGCCCGCAGCGAGGCTGAGCAGGACGGCACGCCGCACCGAGAGTGTCCCTGTCTTCATCGCTTGTCCACATCGGTTTGCAGGCCGAGGGTGTCGCACAGTTGCGCGAAAGGCATGGGGCGGCAGTAGTGGAAACCCTGCATCAGTTCACAGCCCAGGGCCAGCAGCTTCTGTGACTGCTCGGGTTGCTCCACGCCCTCTGCCACCAGTTGCATGCCTAGCGCCTGGCCCATGCGTACGATGGCTTCGATGATCGCGGCATCGCTTGGGTCGGTGAGCATGTCGCGGACGAAGCTCTGGTCGATCTTGAGCACGTCGATCGGCAGTTTCTTGAGGTAGGAGAGGCTGGAGTACCCGGTGCCGAAATCGTCGATGGCGATGCGTACGCCCATCTGCTTGAGGCTCTCCAGCAGGCTGCGCGCCTCATCCACATCGCGGGCCAGCACGCCTTCGGTGATTTCCAGCTCGAGCAGTTGCGGGGGCAGCCCTGATTCCTTGAGCGCCTCGGTGATCATGCCGATGAAGGAGGCTTCGCGAAACTGTATCACCGAGATGTTGACGCTCACGCACAGGCGCTGGCCGAGTTCGAGCAGGCGCTTGGCATCGCGGCAGGCCTTGCGCAGCACCAGTTTGCCGATCGGCACGATCAGGCCGGTTTCCTCGGCCAGGGGGATGAATTCCGCCGGGGAGATCATGCCGTTTTCTTCGTGTCGCCAACGGATCAGCGCCTCCATGCCGCAGCTTTGCCCGCTGCTCACGTCGACGCGCAGTTGGTAGTACACCTCGAACACGCCCGATTCCAGGGCATTGCGCATATGGCGTTCGAGCAGATGGCGAGCACGGGCCGTGCTTTCGATGCTGTTGGAGAAGAAACGGTAGCGGTTACGGCCTTCCTGCTTGGCCTGGTACATCGCCGAGTCGGCCTGGCGGTAGAGGGTTTCGATATCCGCACCGTCGTCGGGAAAGACGCTGATGCCGATGCAGGCGGAGAGGTCATAGCGATTGCCGGCCACCTTCATCGGTTGAGCGATGATGTTCAGCAGGCGTTCCACATGGTCGCTGATGGTTTCTGAGCGCTGGATATCGGTCACCAGGATCACGAATTCATCGCCGCCCTGGCGGCTGACGGTATCCAGGTCACGGGCTGCCTGGTTCAGGCGCTGACCGACTTCGCGGAGAATCAGATCGCCTGTGGAATGCCCCAGGGAGTCGTTGATGCCCTTGAAGTTGTCCAGATCCAGCAGCAGCACGGCGAGTTGGCTGCCGTTACGTCGGGCCTTCTGCAGCATCTGTTCGGCGCGGTCGCGCAGCAGCATGCGGTTGGGCAGGCCGGTCAGGGCATCGACATAGGCCAGACGCTTGGCCTCGGCGCGCAGGTTGAGGTGAGCGCGGATATGGGCGCGGGCCACCGGGATGCTCAGGGGCTTCTGGATGAAATCGATGCCACCGAAATCCAGCGCCCGAATTTCGTTATCCGTATGCGTATGGGCCGTGACGAAGAGGATGGCGGCATCGCACAGCTTGGGATCGGCCTTGATCAGGCTGCACAGCTCGAAGCCGCTCATGCCGGGCATTTCGATATCCAGCAGCACCACGTCCGGGCGGTAAAAACGGGCCGCCTCCAGAACCTGGTGACTGTCATGCACGATATGCACCTGAGCCAGTTCGCCAACCGCTTCGCGCAGAATCCTGGCGTCACTGGGTTGATCGTCGACTATGAGGATGACCGGCGTGGGATCGAATCTGTTTTCAGGCATCTAGAAAGGGCCGAAAGCTGCAATTGAAAGGAGGATAGTTCAGACTTGATGGGCATGCGCGGCCTTCGGCTGCGACCTTATGGCAGGGCGGGAGTCCTGGCCCCGAGCATCACCTTGGTACGCGGGGCGAGGCATCAGAAGATGTAGTCGGTGGTCAGGAAGCTCGAGTGGCGCCCTTGGATGATGGCGCTGAACAGCGCCTTGTTGGCCTCCTGGTCACGGGTGGCCACCAGGGTGCGGATGGAGAACACGCGCAGCGCGTCATACACCGACAGGGTGCCCTCGGCCGAGTTCTTGCGCCCGTTGAAGGGGTAGCTGTCCGGGCCGCGCTGGCACTGGGCGTTGACGTTGATGCGGCCAACCTGGTTGGCGAAGGCATCGATCAACTGGCCGACCTGCGCCGGGTCGTTGCCGAACAGGCTGAGCTGCTGACCGTAGTCGGAGTGCAGCACGTAGTCGATCACTTCGCCGATCTCGTCGTAGGGCACCACCGGAATCAGCGGGCCGAACTGCTCTTCGTGGTACAGGCGCATGTCCGCGCTGACCGGGCTGAGCAGGGCCGGATAGAAGAAGGTTTCGCGTTGGCTGCCGCCGCCCTCGTTGATCACCTGGGCGCCCTTGCTCAAGGCGTCCTGCAGCAGGCCGTTCAGGTAGTCGACCTTGCCCGGTTCGGGCAGCGGCGTCAGCGCCACGCTTGGCTCCCAGGGCATGCCCGGCTTGAGCGCAGCCAGCTTGGCGCTGAAGCGTTCGAGGAAGGGTTGCAGCACGGCGCGGTGGACGAAGAGGATTTTCAGCGCGGTGCAGCGCTGCCCATTGAACGACAGGGCGCCGGTCACGGCTTCTTCCACGGCGTTGTCCAGATCCACCTGGGGCAGGACGATGCCGGGGTTCTTCGCGTCCAGGCCGAGCACGGCGCGCAGGCGGTGCGGGCGCGGGTGCAGTTTTTTCAGGTCGCTGGCGCCCTTGTTGGTGCCGATGAAGGCGAACACGTCCACCTTGCCGCTGGCCATCAGGGCGCTGACGGTGTCGCGGCCCTTGCCGTAGATGACGTTGATCACGCCCGGCGGAAAGCTGTCGCGGAAGGCTTCGAGCAACGGGCGGATCAGCAGCACGCCGAATTTGGCCGGCTTGAACACCACAGTGTTACCCATGATCAGCGCCGGGATCAGGGTGGTGAAGGTTTCGTTCAGCGGGTAGTTGTAGGGGCCCATGCACAGCGCCACGCCCAGCGGCGCGCGGCGGATCTGGCCGAGGGTGCCCTGTTCCAGCTCGAAGCGACTGGAGCGACGGTCGAGCTTCTTCAGCTCGTCGATGGTGTCGACGATGTAGTCGCAGGTGCGGTCGAACTCTTTCTCGGCGTCTTTCAGGCTCTTGCCGATTTCCCACATCAGCAGGCGCACCACGGCGTCGCGCTGCTGGCGCATGCGCGCGAGGAAGTCCTGCACATGGCGGATGCGCTCGGCCACCCGCAGGTTCGGCCACAGGCCCTGGCCATTGTCGTAGGCGCGCACGGCGGCATCCAGCGCGGCCAGAGCGGCATCGGCGTCCATCAGCGGGGCGCTGCCGAGCACCACTTGTTCGGTCTGGCCGTCGTCGCGGGTCAGGCACACCGGGCTGCGCACGCTGGCCAGCGGGCCCTGCCAGGTGTGCAACTGGCCATCGAGCAGGTAGTCGCGCTGTTCGATCGGGGTGTCCAGGCGGTACTGCTCGGGAATTTCGGCGGCGCTGGGGAAGAGGCTGTTCAGGCGGGTTTCTATGTTCATGCTTGCAGTCCTTTCATTTAGCAGGCTGTTGAAAAACTATCTGCGTTGCCTGGCCGTTGTTAAAAACAGCCTCAAAATGCTCATTTACAACACGTAAACTGCGCTTTCTCGGCTGTTTTTGCCTAGGCCAGCCTGCCTCGCCTACGTTTTTCAACGGCCAGCTAGCGAGAAATAGAGGCAGGCCATTCGCTCAGGCCAGCAGTTGCAGGGCCTCTGCACTGGCCTGGGTGATGCGTTGCCAGTCGCCGTTGCGCACCCAGGTGTCGTCGAGCATCCACGAACCGCCGACGCACATCACGTTGGGTTGCTGCATGTAGCGTTGCAGATTGCCGGGGTTGAGGCCACCCGTAGGGCAGAAGCGCACGTTGCCGAAGGGGCCAGCGAAGGCCTTGAGGGCCGCGACGCCGCCGGCCAGTTCGGCAGGGAACAGCTTGAAGCGGCGATAGCCCAGGTTATAGCCGAGCATGATTTCCGAAGCACTACTGATGCCGGGCAGCAGGGGAACAGGCGATTGCAGGCCGGCTTCCAACAATGCCTGAGTGCAGCCGGGCGTGACGATGAACTCGGCGCCTGCCGCCACTGCCTGCTGCAACATCTGTTCGTCGAGCACCGTGCCGGCGCCGATGCAGAGCTGTGGGCGCTGCTTGCGCAGCAGGGCGATGGCGCTCAGACCGAGTGCCGAGCGCAGGGTGATTTCCAGGGTGTGCAGACCGCCGGCGGCCAGGGCGTCGGCCAAGGGCAGAATGTCCGCTTCGCGTTCGATCCTGATCACCGGGAGGATGCGCGCAGCCGCGCAAAGCTGGTCGATACGGGCGATCTGATCCCCCATCTGCGGTGCCTGGGTGTCGAGAGGCGGGTGGCGTTGCGGGTGGTTCATCTTCAATCCTCGGAGGCCAGGCCTCCATTGCTATGGCACGCTCGTGGCGGCCAGGTTGAGGTAGCGCTATCTTCGCTTGCCATGCCGCAACGCAACAGGGCGTGGCGGCATGGCCTTGTGGTTCAGGTGCTTTCGCGCAGCATCAGCTCGAAGCCCAGGTCGTGCACCTGCTCAGGCGGTGTTTCGCCGGCGATCAGGCCGAGCAGCATCTCGGCGGCGCGGCGACCGATCGCTTCACGCGGGGTGCGAATGCTGCTCAGGCGCGGCACGCTGAAGGCCGAAGCCTGCAGGTCGTTGAAGCCCAGCACCGAGAGCCGTTCGGGAATGCGGATGCCCTGGCGCAGGGCCTCGAGCAGGGCGCCCTGGGCCAGGTCGTCGTTGCCGAAGAAGATGGCGTCCAGATCCGGGTGCTCGGCCAGCAGGCGGGCGAACAACTCGCAACCCAGGCCGACGGTGGATTGCCGTGGCGTCAGCACCTCCAGGGTTGGGTCATAGAGGCCGGCGCGTTGCAGTACGCGACGGAAGCCTTCGCCACGCAGCAGGGTGCGTTGATCCAGTTGCGCGCCGACGAAGGCCAGGCGCCGACGGCCACGGCCGATCAGGTGCTCGGCGGCGCAGGCACCGGCCTGCACCTGGGAGAAACCGACGCAGTGCAGCCCGGCGCCGGGGTCGATGTCCATCATGTAGACGCAGGGGATGCCGCTGGATTCCAGCAGGCGCCGTGCGCTCTCGGTGCGCTCGAAGCCGGTCAGCAGCATGCCGCGCGGCTGATGAGCCAGGTAGTTGCGGATCAGGTCTTCTTCTTCGTCGCGTGAATAGTGCGAATTGCCGATCAGCACTTCCAGGCCGCGTGGGCGCATCACCGCGTGTATGGCTTCCAGGGTTTCGACGAACAACTGGTTGGTCAGCGAGGGCACGATCACGGCGATGCTCTGGCTGTGCGAGGAGGCGAGGGCACGGGCGGCCGGGTTGGCCACGTAGCCCAGCTTGCTGGCGGCCTCGCGTACCTTCTGCACCAGCTCTTCGGCAACGCTGGGAATGCCGCGCAGCGCGCGCGACGCGGTGATCGGGCTGACGCCGGCTTGGCGGGCCACCTCGTTGAGGGTCGGGCGCCCCGTGGTACGGGTGCTTCTACCTGTCTTGGACGTGCTCATCAGGGGCGTATCGCCTTTGCTGTTTCTTGTATTTTGCGGCACTCGAGCCCTGAATCGCGAGCCCTGCGCGTTCATCGGCCCGGGACGGGGCCTGCTTGCCAAGGTGAAATATCAGTTCTAGGATAGCGCTGTCTTTGAGGTGTTACAAATGACTTGGCACCTCATGAAGGCCTGAAAGGCAGAGATATCCTGAATTTACTGGCCGTTGCGAGAACAAATACAATTTCATGGAGCGCTTTCTTCGTTTCTCTATCTGAGATAGCGCTACTTCTATGAGGTGCTTATGCATCCACCTATTCCTGCCCTGGTGATCATGGGTGTTGCCGGCTGTGGCAAGAGCAGTGTCGGGCAGGCCATCGCCCGCCGCGCCGATGCCCTGTTCATCGAAGGCGACGCCTTTCACCCTGCTGCCAACATCGCCAAGATGAGTGCCGGCATCCCCCTCGACGACCATGACCGCGCCGGCTGGCTGCAGCGCCTCGGCGAGGAGCTGCGCAACGCCACCCTTGGCGGCCGGCGTGCCGTGCTGACCTGTTCGGCGCTGCGCCAGAGCTATCGCCAGCAGTTGCGCCAGGCGCTGCCCGGGCTGGGCTTCGTCTATCTGCAGCTGAGCCGGGAAATGGCCGGGCAGCGGGTCGCCAATCGCCCCGATCACTTCATGCCGGCCAGTCTGATCGACAGTCAGTTCGCCGCCCTCGAACCCCCACACGTCGAGCCACTGACTTTGGTGATCGACGCCACCTTGCCCGTCGATCAGCTAAGCCTCGAGGCCGAGCGCTGGTGGAGGTCGACGGACGCTCTCGCGAGGCCAGCCTGACCACGCCTCGTTCCATTGCATTGCTCTACGACAAGAATAATGAGGTAGACCATGAACTCACTGGCTTCCACACCCGACGCCACGCTGTTGTTGCTCACCGCTGCAGGTGCCGTCGCCCTGCTGCTGCTGTTGATCATGCGCCTGAAGGTGCATGCCTTTCTCGCCCTGGTGCTGGTCAGCGTCGTCACGGCGCTGGTCACGCGCATACCCTACGATCAGGTGGTGCCGACGCTGTTGACCGGCTTCGGCAATACCCTGGCTTCCGTCGCTCTGCTGGTCGGCCTGGGCGCCATGATCGGGCGCCTGCTGGAGATGACCGGCGGCGCCCAGGTACTGGCCGATACCCTGATCGGCACCTTCGGTGAGCGGCGCGCCCCGCTGGCACTGGGGGTAGCGTCGCTGCTGTTCGGCTTCCCCATCTTCTTCGATGCCGGGCTGGTGGTGATGCTGCCGATCATCTTCAGCGTGGCCAAACGCTTTGGTGGCTCGACCCTGCTCTATGCCTTGCCGGCGGCCGGCGCCTTCGCCGCCATGCACGCGCTGGTGCCGCCGCATCCGGGGCCGGTCGCCGCTGCCGATCTGCTCGGTGCCAACATCGGCCTGCTGGTGCTCGTTGGTGGCCTTATCGCGCTGCCTTCCTGGTACATCGGCGCCTATCTGTTCGGGCAATGGGCCGGCAAGCGCTTCGAGGTGAAGCTGCCGAGCACCTTCCTCACCGATGTCGAGCGCGATGCCTCGGTGGCGCCGCCGAGCTTCGCCCTGGTGCTGTCGATCCTGTTGCTGCCGTTGCTGTTGATCTTCCTCGATACCGGGCTCAACACCCTGACGGTAACGGGCCACGTACAGGCGAGCGATACTTGGGTGCAGTTGCTGCGCATGCTGGGCAAGACGCCCGTGGCGCTGTTGCTCACCACCTTCCTGGCATTGGCAATGTTCAGCGGTCGCTACAGTGCCAAGCACCTGGAGAAAGCCTGTGAAGGGGCGCTCGGGCCGATCTGCTCGATCGTACTGGTGACCGGCGCTGGCGGCATGTTCGGTAACGTGCTGCGCACCAGCGGCATCGGTGATGCGTTGTCGTCGCTGCTGGCCGATACCGGCTTGCCGGTGATAGTCGCGGCCTTCGTCATCTCCGCCGCGTTGCGTGTGGCGCAGGGCTCGGCGACCGTGGCGCTGACCACCGCGGCAGCGCTGATGGCGCCCACCGTGGCGGTCACACCGGGGCTCAGCCAGTTCGACCTGTGCTTCATCGTGGTCGCCATCGCCGGTGGCGCGACCGTACTTTCGCACGTCAACGACTCGGGCTTCTGGTTGGTCAGCCGCTTCCTGCAGATGGACGAGAAGACCACCCTGAAAACCTGGACGGTGATGGAGACGTTGCTCGGTGGCATCGCCTTCCTCCTGGCTTTCATTGGCAGTTTGCTGCTCTGAGGCAGCCTGCAGGTCTTGGCGTTCAACGCAAACGCCCCGAATCAATCGGGGCGTTTGGTTGCTAAGCCGTCATCCAGTTGGGGCTGATCATCTAGCTGGCCCTGTCAAGGCCTCTGTATCGATGTCGATGCTGTCCATCGGCATCGTGCTCTTGGGCGAAGCCGTTGCCGTTTCGAGGGAAACGGCAACGGCCTCCGTTCATCCTTGTTCTTGCGCCTCTTCCAGCGCCTGGCGGTAGGCATCGGCTTCTTCCTGAGAGCGGAAGATACCGACCAGTTCGCCATTCTGAAGCACATCCCAGACCTCGATCCCCATGGCGCGGGCCTCGCGGGAAAGATGCTCGTTGTCACGCTCATGCACGATCACGTTCATGCCTGTCTCCTCGAAATGCGGATGCGGCGATATGTCGCATTTCTTTTATACGCCTCGTTAGCAAGCTAATTAAGTCGCTGTATTTGTAACTAACTGTTGCATGCATGCAACGAGCGAAACGGCATTTTCGTTGTCGTGGTTGCTGTAGGCGGGTGCTGGCTTGCTCAAACCACTGCGTTGGCGCAGTAAAAACCCGTCGCGAGGACGGGTTTCATCTGCTGTGAATCGATCAGTTGCAGACCTGGGCGATGGCGGCCGCCAGGTATTCCAGGCGGCTGGCATCCAGGCCGGCGACGTTGGCGCGGCCACTGCCGACCAGGTAGATGCTGAACGCTTCGCGCAGACGCAGTACCTGCAGGGGGGAGAGGCCGGTGTAGGAAAACATGCCGCGCTGTTCGGCGATATGCGCGAAACGCTGGCTCAGGCCGTGCGGCGCCAGGGCTTCGACCAGGCCGCGGCGCAGGCTGGCGACGCGCAGGCGCATGCCCTCCAGCTCCTCTTGCCACAGGCACTTGAGTTCTTCATCACCGAGAATGCTGGCCACCACGGCGGCGCCATGGGCCGGTGGCGTCGACCACAGGTTGCGGGCGATGAAGGCTAACTGGCTGCGAATGTCGACGAGCTTTTCGGCATCTTCGGCGCAGACGATCAGGGCGCCGGTGCGTTCGCGATAAAGGCCGAAGTTCTTCGAGCAGGAGCTGGTGATCAGCAATTCCGGCAACTCGGCGGCGAACAGGCGTACGGCCCAGGCGTCCTGCTCCAGGCCATCGCCAAAGCCCTGGTAGGCGAAGTCGATCAAGGGCAGCAGCTCACGCGCCTTGACCACCTCCAGCACGCGCTTGAAGTCACGCGGGGTCAGATCGAAGCCGGTGGGGTTGTGGCAGCAGGCGTGCAGCAGCACCACGTCGCCTTTGGGCAGGTGGGTGAGGGCGCTGATCATGGCCTCCACATCGAGGCGATTGTTCGCGTCGACATAGGGATAGTGACCGACCACCAGCCCGGTTTCGGCGAACAGGGTTTCATGGATCGGCCAGGTCGGGTCACTGAGCCAGATACCGCGCCCCGGCAGGCAGTGACGGATGAAGTCGGCGGCCAGGCGCAGGGCACCAGTGCCGCCCGGCGTCTGCGTGGTGCCGGCACGTTGCTCGGTCAGTAGCGGGGAGTCGGCGCCCAGTACGAGCTGGCTGAGGCGTTCGGCGAACAGCGCATCGCCATGGCCGCCGATGTAGGTCTTGCTCAGTTCGCTATCGACCAGGCGCTGCTCGGCCAGCTTCACCGCGCCTGGGATCGGCGTCAGGCCCTGGGCGTCCTTGTAGACGCCGACACCGAGATCCAGCCGGGCTGGGTGGCTGTCGAGGAGATAGGCCTGCATCAGGCTGAGGATAGGGTCGCCCGGCACGCGGGCGACGCTGGCGAAATGGCTCACTTGCGGCCCTCGGCGTTGGCGGCCAGTACGTCGGTACGCGCCGCCATGATGAAGTCGTTACGGTGCAGGCCGCGCATCTCGTGGCTCCACCAGGTCACGGTGACCTTGCCCCATTCGGTGAGCAGGGCGGGGTGGTGGCCAACTTCCTCGGCGATGGCGCCGACGGCATTGGTGAAGGCCAGGGCGTGGCGGAAGTTCTTGAACAAGTAGACGCGCTCCAGCTCCATATGGTCGCCGCGTACCTCGACGTTCCAGTCGGGAATTTCGCGGATCAGCTCGGCCAGCTCGGCATCGGTGACTTTCGGCGCGTCGGCGCGGCAGGCTTCGCATTGGGCTTGGGCAAGGCTCATGGCACTACTCCTGAGTAGGATTCTGGGTGGTATGGATCGCCGCCTGGTGAGACCACTGGGCAGTCGTCACCGGCACGGCCATGGGGGCGTGAAGCGTTCGCCCCCTTTGCATGGACAGGCGAGGGCGTCAAACGCTCACGCGGCCTTCGGCGGAAATTTCGGCGCGTGCAACCCGAGCTGCATGGCCTGCTGCACCAGCGCCATGATGTCCTGTTGCGCCAGCTCGAACAGGTGCTTGAGTTGCGGCAGGACGAAATACACCGGTTGCAGGATGTCGATGCGATAGGGCGTGCGCATCGCTTCCAGCGGGTCGAAGGCCTGGTGCTCGGGTACATCGGACAGGGCGTAGAGGGTTTCCCGTGGGGAGGAGAGGATGCCGCCGCCATAGATGCGCCGGCCGGCTGGCGTGTCGAGCAGGCCGAACTCGATGGTCAGCCAGTACAGGCGCGCCAGGTAGACGCGCTGCTCTTTCGTGGCCCGTAGGCCGAGCTTGCCGTAGGTGTGGGTGAATTCGGCGAACCAGGGGTTGGTCAGCATGGGGCAGTGGCCGAATATCTCATGGAATATGTCCGGCTCCTGCAGGTAATCCAGTTCCTCGGGCGTGCGGATGAAGGTGGCGACCGGAAACTGCTTGCTGGCCAGCAGCTCGAAGAAGGTCTGGAAGGGGATCAGCGCCGGTACCCGCGCCACGCGCCAGCCCGTGCTGGCCTCGAGCACGCGGTTGATTTCACCGAGCTGGGGAATGCGTTCCAGAGGCAGGCCGAGTTGTTCGATGCCATCCAGGTATTCCTGGCAGGCGCGATCATTGACCACCTCGAGCTGGCGGGTGATCAGGGTATGCCACACCCGATGCTCGCTTTCGGGATAGTGGATAAAGCCACTCTCGTCCGGCTCTCGGGCCTGGTACTGCGTGTTCTTCATCGCTGCCTCCTGCGGGGCGCTGTTGTTCTTGTCCCTTGCAGCATGGCCCTGGCAGATGGCTGCAGCCAGGGCCTGCCGGGTGTGCCGGCGGCTAGTGGCAGCAGGTTTCTGTAATTATTTCTTTACGTCTTGCTGGGCGCCCTGCTTTTTCGCGGTTCCGGCTCGTTGCCTTGTACATTTTTCTTTACGGATCTGATTGCGCGTCTGAGGATTTTCCATCGACGGGCTGTTGCAGAGGATGAAGTTTGCTCGGGAGGTGTTCGTACCCTGGGTTTGAGTCCTGGCGTTTTGCCCATGCGAGAAAAGAGCAAGGTACTGTCTCCGTCGTTTTTGTTGCGCCAGTCGTTATTGGTGTTCGGCGTTATTAAGTAGTAACAGGTGCACCATAATGGGCAGGGGCAATGGTTTTTGAGTAAGCGCAAGTTTTGTTGATGACGTAGTTATTGGGTATTCCTTGGAAGTTCAGGGTGTATTCGCTAAGTCGATTCGTGAAGGCGGCGTGGCAAATATCGTTGCACTTTTACTGCCTGTGTTATTGCTTGTTGTTGAGCAAGTAGCAGTCAGTTGGCGTGGACCTGGTAAATAGAATGTTCTGAGGTCGCTGCGGTGGGGTAGGCGATCAGGCTGTACAGATATCCTGACAGCATGCGTGGCAATTTAACGAACACTTCCAGATGTTTTGTAAGTTTATTTTTACGTCATGAAAACTTTACGCGCGCCGTTGGGTGGAAAGTAACTTGTACAGTGCCGAAAAGGCGCGTTGTTATTGTCATTTGTTTATGTAACCAGATATTTCTGTTGCACGAGAAAGTCTGCCTAGGAAAAAAGCCACCTTCTCCGCCCTGCGTCCGATCATGGTTGACGATGACGTCTTTTGTTCTGCCTTGCCTGAGCGATGAAGCTGTCCCTGGGGTCAGCTTCTGCTCTGGGAGAGCGTCTTTAAAATGGCGTCATTGACTTGTCGGTCACAATCTAGCTGCGCTATAAAAATTTGGAATTCTGCTGGGGGGAGCGGAATTCCAAACCTTTCACGAAGCTTTCATTCTTGTTGTGACATTTTATTGACGTTTTGCTCAGGTTTGTCGATGAGAATGAATGTTTTTACTTTTCGTATTTATGGAGGCTGGGGCATGGAAACTAAGATACTGACTGCGGCGGGTTTCAATGTGTACACGGAGCTGTATTGGCGTGGTGAGCATGCCAAAACCCTGTTGCTGATCAATGGCGCGCTATCTACCACAGGGTCGTTCGGGCAAACGGTCAAATACCTGCAACCACACTTCAACTTGGTTCTGTTCGATCTTCCTTTCGCTGGAAAGTCGCGCGAGCACAACAAGTTGGCCAGCGTGGTGAGCAAGGAGGACGAAGTTCGCATCATTCTCGAGCTGATCGAGCGCTTTCAGATCAATTATCTGTTGTCGGTATCCTGGGGCGGGGTGTCGGCGATGTTGGCACTGGCCGAGTCGCCACCAAGTGTCGAGCGGGCGATCATCAGTTCCTTTTCTCCGGTGATCAACGAGCCGATGCGTGATTATCTCGACAATGGCCAGGCTTATCTGGCTGCGCGTGACAAGCGCAAGATCGGCAGTCTGCTCAACGACACGGTGGGCAAGTATTTGCCCAGGCTGTTCAAGCTTTATAACTTCAAGCATCTGATCAGTCTGGCCGAACACGAATACCAGCAGATCGAATTCCATATCGCTCAGGTTCGTGAACTGAGTGCCAAGAATTACGTGGAGCGCTTTGCCCAGATAAAAATCCCGGTATTGTTCGTCAACGGTGAGCGGGATGAGTACACGACCGCTGAGGATGCACGGCAGTTCGCCCAGTACGTGACCAACAGTCATTTCGCGGTGGTGCCGGGGGCTGGGCATTTCCTCGATCTGGAGAGCAAGTCGGCCTGGTTGACGTCGCGCAAGACGGTGCTGGCCTTCCTGGAAGCCGAGGTCAGGGCGCCTGTGCATAGGGAGCTGTCACCTTCGCTGGTGTGATCGCTGGAGGGATCGGCAGGGAATGGGTCTGGGATTGGAAGCTGCAATGCGCTTGGATTGGCGTCGCTTTGTCGTGCTGGGGCTGATGGTGGCGCTGATGCTGGGCTGTTCTGCCGAGTCGGTGCCCGAGAAACCGAGCGTGCGGGTGTTGGCGCAGCGGGTCGTGCAGGTGCCGGGGCGGGCACACAGCCTGATGAGCGGCGATGTGCAGGCGCGCTTCGTCAGCGATCTCGCGTTTCCCAGCACGGGGAAGGTGGTGCAGCTCGCGGTCGATGTCGGCGACAGGGTAGTGGCCGGGCAGGTGCTGGGTCGGCTCGATCCGGTCGAATTGCGTGCGACCCTGGCGCTCAGCGAGGCTGACGTTCAGGCCTTGCAGGCGCGGGTCGAGCTTGCCCGCGCCGATCATGCGCGCCAGGCACGCCTGCTGCCCAAGGGCTACACCAATCGCAACGAATACGAGCGTGCGCAGGCCGCGCTGCAAGGCGCCGAGGCCGAATTGCGGACGGCCAGGGCGCGGCGCCAGGTGGCCAGGGATGCCTTGGCCGACGCTGACCTGCTGGCGCTGGCCGATGGCGTGGTGGTCGCGCGTCCGGTGGCTGCCGGCGAGGTGGTGCAGGCCGGGCAGGTGGTGCTGTCACTGGCCCATGACGCCGCGCCCGAAGCGGTATTCGACTGGTACGAGAAGCTGCCGGCAGGCCTGCAGGTCGGTGCTCCCATTCATCTGTACAGCTTGAGCGAACCGGCGCGCGAAATCATCGGGCAGGTACGTGAAATCGCCCCGCGGGTTTCCGCCCGTTCGGGCACCTTGCGCATCCGTGTCAGTCTCCCGGACGAGGCCGCGCGCTGGCCCCTGGGAACCGTGGTGGTGGCGCGCCTGAGCGAACCCTTGGGGCCGGTGGCCGTGTTGCCCTGGGCGGCCCTGAGTCGCGATCAGGGCCAGCCAGCGGTCTGGCGTATCGATGCGCAGCAGCGTGTCAGCCTGGCGCCGGTCGAGGTCGCGCGCTACGAGAGCGGTCGGGTGCTGGTGGCCGCCGGTGTGCAGGACGGCGATCTGCTCGTGGCCCAGGGTGGGCAGTTGCTTTATCCGGGGCAGCGAGTCGAGGTGGCCGGCGTGCTGGCAGCCAGCACTGACGAGGTGCAGCCATGAGGTGGGCGCCGTGCTGGCTGACGTTGCTGGGGTTGCTGCTGGGCTGCCGTGAACAGACGGCGGCGCTGCCGATTGAACGCCCGGTGGCGTTCGCCGAAATCACCGATCAGCAGCACCCGTCCGAGGCGCGTTTCACGGGAACCGTGCAGCCGCGCGAGCAGTTGGCAGCAGCCTTTCGCCAGAGCGGTCGCCTGCTCAGCCGGCAGGTGGAGGTCGGCCAGCGGGTGCGCCGTGGGCAATTGCTGGCGAGCCTGGAAAGCACCGATCAGCACAGCGAGGTGCGCAGTCGCCAGGGCGAGTACCAGCGTGCCGAGGTGGCGTGGCGCAATGCCCGTGACGAGCTGGCGCGTTACCAGGGCTTGTATCGGCAGGGCGTCGGCAGCCTGGCTCGCCTCGAACAGTTGCACAGTGAGCTGCAGGTGCGCGCCGCGACCATGCGCCAGGCGCGTATCGCCTTGCGTCGTGCCGAAGCCCATGTGCAGCAGACGCAGTTGCTGGCGGATATCGACGGCGTGGTCACGGCCTGGCATGCCGAGGTTGGCCAGGTGCTGGCCAGTGGTACGCCGGTGCTCGGCCTGGCGCGGCTGGACAGCCTGGAGGTCTGGGTCGATTTGCCCGCGCGGTGGTTGAGCGCGCTCGTGGCTACGCCGCCGCGTATTCATGTGACCTCGCTGAACGGCGCGGGCGAGGGCAGTTGGGCGCAGGTGCGGCAGATCGATCCGGTGCTGGATGCTGGCACCCGTGTGCAGCGGGTTCGGCTGGCGCTGGAGCGGCTGCCGGCAGAGCTTCACCTGGGGTCGCTGGCCAGTGTGCAGCTCGTTGCGCCGCATACCGCACCCGCGCCGGAGCTGCCAGCCTCGGCGTTGTGGATGGAGGCCGAGCAGCACTTCGTCTGGCGCATCGACGGGCAGAGTTCGCAGGTGCATGCCGTTGCGGTGCAAGTGCTGGGTGAGAGCGGCACGAATGTGCGCGTGCGTGGCCCCCTGCAGCCGGGCGATCGTGTGGTCAGGGCCGGTGTCACGCGGCTGCGCGAGGGGCAGCAGGTCAGGCTCGAGGAGCGCAGCGGTTCATGAAGGAAGGCTTCAATCTGTCCGGCTGGGCGCTACGCCATCGGACGCTGGTCTGGTACGCCATGCTGGTCACCTTGCTGATGGGAGCCTTCGCCTATCTGCAACTGGGCCGCGAGGAAGACCCCGCGTTCGCCATCAAGACCATGGTGATCCAGGCGCGCTGGCCTGGCGCGACCCTGGATGAAACCCTGCAGCAGGTCACCGACCGCCTGGAGAAGAAGCTCGAGGAGATCGACGCGCTGGATTACGTGCGCAGCTACACCCTGGCCGGCGAGGCCACGCTGTTCGTCTTTCTCAAGAGCGAGACACCGGCACGGGCGATTCCCGATGCCTGGTACGCGGTGCGCAAGAAGATGCAGGACGTTCGTGGCGAATTGCCCAGCGGCGTGCAGGGGCCCGCGTTCAACGACGAGTTCGGCGATGTCTTCGGCAACATCTATGCCCTGACCGGCGAAGGCTTCTCCCCGCGCCAGTTGCGTGACTACGCCGAGCGCCTGCGCCTGGGCCTCAAGGGGGTGCCCGGATTGGGCAAGGTGGAAGTGCTTGGCAGCCAGCCCGAGGTCATCTATCTGGACTTTTCCATTCGCCGCCTGGCGGCGCTGGGCATCGATCTGCGTCAGGTGATCCAGAGCCTGCAGGCGCAGAATGCGGTCACTCCGGCGGGCCTCATCGATGGCGCGCAGGAGCGCATCGCCGTGCAGGCCAGTGGCGCTTTCGCCAGCGAGGCGGATCTCGAGGCCATCAGTCTGCGTTTCGGTGATCGCCTGCTGCGCTTGAGCGACCTGGCGCATATCGAGCGCGGCTATGCGCAGCCACCGACCTCGCTGTTTCGCTACAACGGCGAGGCGGCCGTCGGCCTGGCCGTGGCCATGCAGGCCGGGGGCAACATCCAAGATTTCGGCGCAGCCCTGCAGCAGCGTATCGACCAGCTCGCCGCCGACCTGCCGTTGGGCCTGGATGTTCATCAGGTGTCCAGCCAGGCGCAGGTGGTGGACAAGGCCATCGGCACCTTCACCAAGGCGCTGTTCGAGGCGGTGCTGATCGTGCTGCTGGTCAGCTTCATCAGCCTCGGCCTGCGCGCCGGTCTGGTGGTGGCCTGTTCCATCCCGCTGGTGCTGGCCATGGTCTTTCTGTTCATGGCCTACAGCGGCATCACCCTGCAGCGCATCTCCCTGGGGGCCTTGATCATCGCCCTGGGGCTACTGGTGGACGACGCCATGATCACCGTGGAGATGATGATCAAGCGCATCGAGCTGGGCGACTCCCTGCCCAAGGCAGCGACCCATGCCTACACCTCGACGGCCTTTCCCATGCTCACCGGCACCCTGGTCACGGTCGCCGGTTTCGTGCCCATCGGGCTGAACTCCAGCTCGGCCGGGGAGTACGTGTTCACCATGTTCGCGGTGATCGCCGTGGCACTGCTGCTGTCCTGGCTGGTGGCAGTGGTGTTCGCGCCCTTGCTGGGGGTATACCTGTTGCGTCGCCCGGCACAGGCCGAGGTGCATGGCCAGCGTCGCTGGGAGCGGCTGTTCTCTGGCTGGTTGGCGTTGGCATTGCGTCATCGTAATTGGACGGTGGGCCTGACCCTGCTGGCTTTTGCCCTCTCCCTGGCGGCGACGCCGCTGCTGCAGCGGCAGTTCTTCCCTGACTCGGATCGCCCGGAGATCCTGGTGGACTTCCACCTGCCGCAGCAGGCTTCGCACGAGGCCACGCGCACGGCGATGGATCGTTTCGAGCAGACCCTGCGTGATGATCCGGACGTGCTGCGCTGGAGCTCCTATGTCGGCAAGGGGGCGGTGCGCTTCTACCTGCCGCTGGATCAGCAACTGAGCAACCCCTTCTATGGCCAGGTGGTGATCGTCAGCCAGGGCGGCGCGGCACGTGACCGCCTGCTCGCGCGGTTGCGCCAGCGCCTGCGCCAGGACTTCGTCGGCATCGGCTTCAACGTGCAGCCGCTGAACATGGGGCCACCGGTGGGCTGGCCGATCCAGTACCGGGTCAGCGGCGCGGATATCCAGCAGGTGCGGGCTCAGGCCATGAGGTTGGCGGCGATCATCGATGCCCATCCGCACATCGGCCAGGTGGTGTACGACTGGAACGAGCCGGCCAAGGTGCTGCGCATCGACATCGAGCAGGACAAGGCCAGGCAGTTCGGCCTGTCCTCGCAGGACGCCGCGCAGATCCTGCATAGCGTGGTGTCCGGTACGAGCATCACGCAGATCCGCGACGGCATTCATCTGGTCGATGTGGTGGCGCGGGCGCAGGCCGATGAACGGCAGTCCCCGGAGCTGATCGGAAGTTTGCAGATACCCTCTGCTCGTACGGGTGAATCGATTCCGCTGCTGGCATTCGCTAGTATCGGTTACGCGCAGGAGCAGCCGCTGGTATGGCGGCGCGACCGCCTGCCGACCATCACCCTGAAAGCGAACATCATCGGCGACCTGCAGCCCGATGCGTTGGTCGAAGGGCTGGGCCCGGCGGTCGATGACTTCGCCGCGCAGTTGCCGGCCGGCTACAGGGTGGCGGTGGGCGGCGCGGTCGAAGCCAGTGCGCGTTCGCAACAGCCTATCCTGCGGGTGGTGCCGTGGATGCTGTTTCTGATAGTGACCTTGTTGATGATTCAATTGCAGAGCGTGAAACAGGTGTTGCTGGTGCTGAGCGTGGCGCCCCTGGGGCTGATCGGTGTGGTCGGGGCCTTGCTGGTGACCGGCTCGCCGCTGGGCTTCGTGGCCATCCTCGGGGTACTGGCGTTGATCGGTATCATCGTGCGCAACTCGGTGATCCTGGTCAGCCAGGTGGAGTTGTTCCGTCAGCAGGGGCTCGCCTTGCAGGCCGCCGTGGTGCGTGCCACCGAGCATCGCTGCCGGCCTATTCTGTTGACGGCGGCAGCGTCCGGCCTGGCGATGATACCCATTGCCCGCGAGGCGTTCTGGGGGCCGATGGCCTACGCCATGATCGGCGGCATCGCCGTGGCCACGGTGTTGACCCTGATCTTCCTGCCTGCCCTTTATCTGCTCTGCCATGCGCATGACGAGGGGCAGAGCAGCGCGGTCGATCAGGTGCCCGCTGATGCATGAGCGCGCGATGCTGGTCATGGGTTTGCGCCTGCGGGCGTGGCACTCTCTCACACAAGGACAAAAGACCATTGAGAGTTGTTGATTTGCGAGTGACTTGCCGTGCCTTGCCAGCGGCATATCGACAGGAGGGCTGCCATGCGCATTAAGGTGCATTGCCAAAACCGTGTCGGCATCCTGCGCGACATGCTCAACCTGCTGGCCGATTACGGCATCAACGTGGCCCGTGGTGAGGTGGGCGGCGAGCAGGGCAATGCCATCTACCTGCATTGCCCGAACCTGATCAACCTGCAGTTCCAGTCGCTGCGGCCCAGGATAGAGGCCATCACCGGCGTGTTCGGCGTCAGGCGGGTGGGGCTGATGCCCAGCGAGCGCCGCCATCTGGAGCTCAATGCACTGCTCGGCGCCCTGGATTTCCCGGTGCTGTCCATCGACATGGGCGGTGCCATCGTCGCTGCCAACCGCAGTGCCGCCCAACTGCTGGGCGTGCGCGTGGACGAGGTGCCGGGCATGGCGCTGTCGCGCTACATCGAGGATTTCGACCTGCCGGAGCTGGTGCGCGCGAACAAGGCGCGGATCAATGGCTTGCGGGTGAGGGTCAAGGGCGATGTGTTCCTGGCCGATATCGCCCCGCTGCAGAACGAGCACGATGACAGCGAGGCGCTGGCGGGCGCCGTGCTGACCTTGCACCGCGCCGATCGTGTCGGCGAGCGCATCTACCAGGTGCGCAAGCAGGAATTGCGTGGCTTCGACTCGATTTTCCAGAGCTCCAGAGTGATGGCCGCCGTGGTGCGCGAAGCGCGGCGCATGGCACCGCTGGATGCGCCGCTGTTGATCGAAGGCGAGACCGGCACCGGCAAGGAGCTATTGGCCCGTGCCTGCCACCTGGCCAGCCCGCGCGGGCAAGCGCCGTTCATGGCGCTCAACTGCGCCGGCCTGCCGGAGTCCATGGCTGAAACCGAACTGTTCGGCTACGGCCCTGGCGCCTTCGAGGGCGCGCGCCCGGAAGGCAAACTCGGCCTGCTGGAGCTGACTGCCGGCGGCACCCTGTTCCTCGACGGTGTCGGCGAGATGAGCCCAAGACTGCAGGCCAAGTTGCTGCGCTTTCTGCAGGATGGCTGTTTCCGTCGCGTGGGCAGCGACGAAGAAGTGTATCTGGACGTGCGGGTGATCTGCGCTACCCAGGTCGACCTGTCCGAACTCTGTGCCCGTGGCGAATTTCGCCAGGATCTCTACCACCGTCTCAATGTGCTCAGCCTCCACATTCCGCCGCTGCGTGAATGCCTGGACGGCCTGGAACCCTTGGTGGAACATTTTCTCGATTCGGCCAGCCGGCAGATCGGCTGCGCGCTGCCCAAGCTGGCGCCACAGGCCTTGGAGCGTATGGCGCATTACCACTGGCCGGGCAATGTGCGGCAACTGGAGAACGTGCTGTTCCAGGCGGTATCGCTGTGCGAGGGCGGTACGGTGAAGGCCGAGCATATCCGCCTGCCGGACTACGGCGCGCCGCAGCCCCTGGGCGAGTTCTCGGTAGAGGGTTGCCTCGACGACATTCTCGGGCGTTTCGAGAAGGCGGTGCTGGAGCGTCTGTATCAGGAGCACCCGAGCAGCCGACAACTGGGCAAGCGGCTCGGGGTTTCCCACACCACCATCGCCAACAAGTTGCGCCAGCATGGTCTGGGCAAGGAATAGCGGCGGCCTACGACCTTGGTGCAATAGGCAGGGCGTGCTCGGGCGGCGACACTGAGCCCGTCCCGATCATCCTGCGTGATTTGGGTGCAAGCGTTTCCGCATTCCTCCCCAGGAATGCCTTGAATGGGCGGGCGACCAATTGGTCGCCCTTTTTTTGGTTCATCGCATTTTCAGGGGGAATACCTGGTTGACACCGGACTGGCAAGTTTGTGTGTGATCTTGTCGGCTTGCATTGGTGTTCTGGACGCCGCTTTGGGTGTCCAGATATTCCGGGTTTCGCCCCCTCGGGCGACTCACTTTTCTTTGAACTCGGATTGCCGCCCAGCGCAAAGAAAAGTAAGCAAAAGAAA
>NZ_JBQLIX010000057.1:0-27609 GCF_052156495.1 Pseudomonas sp. NCHU5216
CATGTTCAAGCTCGCGACAACCTCTTCGCCGGTGGCACTGGCGATGACGCTCTCTATGGCAGCTATTTCAGCGACACCTACCTGTTCAACCTCGGTGATGGCGTCGACACCATCTACGAGACTAATGGTGGCTATACCCACACCGACGTATTGCGCTTCGGTGAAGGCATCAAGGCGTCCGACATCCAGGCCCAACGCGTCGGATCTGATCTCGTCTATGCCCATGTCAACGGCACTGACAAGGTCATCATCAAAGACGCCTTCAACGGCACCACCTCCACCGCATCGGTCAACAGCAATGTCCTGATCGAGCGATTGGAGTTTGCTGATGGCTCCGTCCTGACCTGGGCTCAGATCACCCAGCAAGGCTTGTTGCAGCTCGGCACCGAGGGCAATGACACGCTCATCGGCCACTCGGGTATCGATGAGATACGTGGCGGTGCAGGTAACGATGTCATCGACGGCGGCACTGGCACCAACCGTCTCTATGGCGATGCCGGCAACGACACCCTCAAGGTGCATGTTCAAGCTCGCGACAACCTCTTCGCCGGTGGCACTGGCGATGACGCTCTCTATGGCAGCTATTTCAGCGACACTTACCTGTTCAACCTCGGTGATGGCGTCGACACCATCTACGAGACCAGTGGTGGCTATACCCACACCGACGTATTGCGCTTCGGCGAAGGAGTGAATGCCGAGAAAATCTGGCTGGAACGAACAGGCAATGACTTGCAACTCCAATTGCTGGGCACCAATGACCAAGTGTTCATCAAGGATTGGTACTACAGCACATCGAGCCAGGTCGAGCAGTTCCAACTGGATGATGGACGTGCCTTGAGTTCAAGCCAGGTCAACAATCTGGTGAACGCCATGGCGGCATTCGGAAGCCCGGCGGGAGGGGAGATGGATCTATCCAGCTCGCAACGTGAACAGCTAGATGTGCTGATCGCAGCCAACTGGCAGTAACGCAGAAAAAACAAGGGCCGCTGACGCGGCCCTTGTTTTTTCTACATCAACTCAGGACTCCTTGGCCTGCAACCCGGCGTACAGGCGAGTCAGCTCGTTGAGCTGGCGGAACAGCGAGTCGGTGCTGACGGTGATCACGGTGGGCACGAAATCCCGCTCGGCGTGCAGGTCGATGCCCTTGAGGGTGAAGCCCCAGTGAGCACGCGCGCGGCGCTGGGCGGCGGCGATTTCTTCGTTCGGCGTGCCGCGCGCTTCCAGTTCGCCGAGGATGGTCTCGAAGTCCTTCACCGACTTGTCCAGCTTGGCATCGAGGTCAGGCACCTGCACATGCCAGGACTTGGCCATGTAGAGCATGGCGACGCGCTGGGTCTGCACGCGCGCCCAACCGCTGCGGTTGACCGTGGCGCCCATCGCGCCGAGGTGCTTGGCCATCAGGTCGGTCACGGTCTGGGTCTGCTGCAGCAGGGTCTCGCTGGTGGCCAGCAGGGCGGCGGCCTTGGCCTGTTCCGGCTTGGCCTCGAACTGCTGGCGATAGCTGGCCCAGGTGGCATCGACCTTGGCCAACGCGGCCTTGATCTCGGGGTTGGGCGCGTATTCGCCCAACGCCTTCTGGCTGGCCTCGAAGCGCTCGATGGTTTCCTGCATCTGGCGCTGGGCGGCGTCCACACGCACGTCCGAACCTATCATCAGGTAATCCTTGGCCACGCGCTGGCCCAGGGAGCGCTGCAGGCCAGCCATGTTCATGGCTTCCGAATCCGTGGGCACGGCGGCCCAGAGAGGCGCACTCACCAGAGCCGTGAGGCTCAGGGCGAGGGGGATCAGGTACTTCTTCAACACGTCGGTACTCCAATTCGGGAACGAGGCAATGCACCGGAGGCATGCGCCACCGGCAACGGTTGAACCCTTGTAGACGGGATTCTTGTAGGAATGATTTGGCAGCGGCGGCAGGCAGAGAGCCCAGTGGCTGCGAGAAAGGGCGCGATGATAGCTGTTAAAGCGCCATCATTCTGTGCGAGCAGTCAAGAAGCGGACGACTGGTCGTATGCGCACCAGGGTCTACCCCCACCCCTCCAAGCGCATGCTGGCACGCACCAGGCGCTGCTCTTCCTGCTCGATCTCCTGCAGGTTGTCGCGGATGCAGTGGATATGGTCGCGCGCCGCACGCTGGGCCTGTTCCGGCAGGCGCTCGATCACCGCGTGATACAGCCGCGAGTGCTGGCGGTCGATCTGCCGCTTCTGCGCCGGGCGGTGGTAGAGGTTGTTCACCGAGGCGAACACGGTGCTGAGCATCAGGTCGGTCAGCGATTGCAGGGTGTGCACCAGCACCGGGTTGTGCGAGGCCTCGCAGATGGCCAGGTGGAAGGCGTGGTCGAGGTGCGCATGTTCACGGGGATCGACCGGCTGCTCCTGGGCATGAGCGGCGAGCATTTCCTCGTAGCGCCGGGTGAGCAGAACGAAATCCGCGTCGGTACCGCGTAGTGCTGCCAGGCGCGCCGACTCGCCTTCGAGCAGGCCGCGCACCTCCAGCAGGTCGTACAGGGTGCGCGGTTGCGAATTGAACAGGTGCATCAGCGGGCTGGCGTCGCGCTCGCCGCTGAGCTTGGCCACTCGTGAGTCACGGCCCTGCGCCGTCTCGATGATGCCGCGCCCGCGCAGCACCTTGAGCCCTTCGCGCAGCGCCGAGCGGGAGATGCCCAGCTTCTCGCACAGGCGCCGCTCCGACGGCAGCGGCTGGCCCACCTTGAGCACGCCGTCGACGATCAGTCGCTCGATACGCTCGGCCACCACGTCGCTGACCTGGCGTCTTGCCGGGTTCGCTTTCACCTCCATCACGCCCTCACTCACTGGTCGTACCAGTCGATCAGATGTTTCCCATCCTTATCTATCGCTCGCCTTGAAGCCAGATATTACGAGCACTACATGCTTTTTACGCTGAAAGTCCGGCGAAAGAAACTGGTCGTACCAGTACTGGCAAAGATGGACGGAGGTCGTCAGGCGGCCTAAACATGCGGGCCAAGGTCGCGACATGACCGCCCATAACAAAAGCGTCCACGAACGAGCCTGCCATGAGCATTCTGTACGACGAGCGCATCGACGGCGCGCTACCCGAGGTCGACAAGGCCGCCCTGCTGGCCGAGCTGCGCCAGCGCCTGCCCGACCTCGACATCCTGCACACTCAGGAAGACCTCAAGCCTTACGAGTGCGACGGGCTTTCCGCCTACCGCACCTCGCCCATGCTGGTGGTGCTGCCCGAGCGCATCGAGCAAGTGCAGCAGTTGCTCCAGCTCTGCCATGCCCGTGGCGTGCCGGTGGTGGCGCGCGGTGCCGGCACGGGGTTGTCCGGCGGCGCGCTGCCGCTGGAGAAAGGCATCCTGCTGGTGATGGCGCGCTTCAACCAGATTCTCGAGATCAACCGCGAAGGGCGTTTCGCCCGGGTGCAGCCCGGCGTGCGCAACCTGGCGATTTCCCAGGCCGCCGCGCCGTTCGACCTGTATTACGCCCCTGATCCGTCTTCGCAGATTGCCTGCTCCATCGGCGGCAACGTCGCCGAAAACGCCGGTGGCGTGCATTGCCTGAAGTACGGCCTGACCGTGCACAACCTGCTCAAGGTGGACATCCTCACCGTCGAGGGCGAGTTCATGACCCTCGGCAGCGACGCGCTGGACGCCCCCGGCTTCGACCTGCTGGCGCTGTTCACCGGCTCCGAGGGCATGCTCGGCATCGTCACCGAGGTGACGGTCAAGCTGCTGCCCAAGCCGCAGGTGGCCAAGGTGCTGCTGGCCGCCTTCGACTCGGTGGAAAAGGCCGGGCGCGCGGTGGGTGACATCATCGCCGCCGGCATCATCCCCGGCGGCCTGGAGATGATGGACAACCTGGCAATCAGAGCGGCGGAGGACTTTATCCAAGCCGGCTACCCGGTGGAGGCCGAAGCCATTCTGCTCTGCGAGCTGGATGGCGTGGAGGCCGACGTCGCCGACGATTGCGAACGGGTACGTGAGGTGCTGGAGAAAGCTGGCGCCACCGAAGTGCGCCTGGCCCGCGACGAGGCCGAGCGGGTGAAATTCTGGGCCGGGCGCAAGAACGCCTTCCCCGCAGTCGGGCGCATCTCGCCGGACTACTACTGCATGGACGGCACCATCCCCCGTCGCGAGCTGCCCGGCGTGTTGCGCGGCATCGCCGAGCTGTCCGAGGAATACGGCCTGCGCGTGGCCAACGTGTTCCATGCCGGCGACGGCAACATGCACCCGCTGATCCTCTTCGATGCCAACGTGCCCGGCGAGCTGGAGCGCGCCGAGGCCATCGGCGGCAAGATCCTCGAACTCTGCGTCAAGGTCGGCGGCAGCATCACCGGCGAGCACGGTGTGGGCCGCGAGAAGATCAACCAGATGTGCGCGCAGTTCAACAGCGACGAGATCAGCCTGTTCCACGCGGTGAAGGCGGCGTTCGACCCCAGCGGCCTGCTCAACCCCGGCAAGAACATCCCCACCCTGCACCGCTGCGCCGAGTTCGGCGCCATGCACGTGCACCACGGCCAACTGCCCTTCCCGGAACTGGAGCGTTTCTGATGTCGCATGATTTCGACGCCAGCGCCGCATTGCTGGAACAGGTCAACCACGCGCTGAATAGCGCCACCCCGTTGCGCATCCAGGGCAGCGGCAGCAAGGCCCATCTGGGCCGCGCCACCAGCGGCGAAGTGCTGGATACCCGTCAGCATCGCGGCATCGTCAGCTATGACCCCACCGAGCTGGTGCTCACTGCCCGGGCCGGCACGCCGCTGGCCGAGATCGAGGCAGCGCTGGAGATCAACAACCAGATGCTGCCGTGCGAGCCGCCGCATCTGGGCGCTGGCGCCACCCTCGGCGGCATGGTCGCCGCCGGGCTGTCCGGCCCGCGCCGCCCTTGGGCCGGTTCAGTGCGCGATCAGGTTCTGGGGACTCGTGTCGTCACTGGCCAGGGCAAGCTGCTGCGCTTCGGCGGCGAGGTGATGAAGAACGTCGCCGGCTACGACCTGTCGCGCCTGATGGCTGGCAGCTTCGGCTGCCTTGGCCTGCTCGCCGAAGTCTCGCTCAAGGTGCTGCCCAAACCGCGCCAGGTGCTCAGCCTGCGCCTGGAGGTGGACGCCCTGCATGCCCTGAACAAGCTCGCCGAATGGGGCCAGCAGCCACTGCCGATCAGCGCCGCGAGCCATGACGGTGCCGCGCTGCATTTGCGCCTGGAAGGCGGCGAAGGCTCGGTGCAAGCCGCGCGCCAACGCCTCGGTGGCGAAGAGATCGACAACGGCTACTGGCATGAGCTGCGCGAACAGCGCCTGCCGTTCTTCAGTGCCAGCGGCACGCTGTGGCGTCTGTCGCTGCCGGCCAATAGCGGCCTGCTCGACCTGCCTGGCCAGCAGTTGATCGACTGGGGCGGCGCACAGCGTTGGCTCAAGTCAGACGCCGATGGCGAGCTGATCCAGCGCACGGCGGCCGAGCTTGGCGGCCATGCCACCTGCTTTGCCGCCGGCCAGGCGCAACCTTTCCAGCCGCTGGCGGCTCCGCTGCTGCGCTACCAGCGCCAGCTCAAGAACCAGCTCGACCCCCAGGGCATCTTCAACCCTGGCCGCATGTACGCCGAGGTATAAGACGTGCAGACCAATTTGAGTGAACAGGCCAAGCGCCTGCCGCGCGCCGAGGAAGCCGAACGCATTCTGCGCTCCTGCGTGCATTGCGGCTTCTGCAACGCCACCTGCCCCACCTATCAGTTGCTCGGCGACGAGCTGGACGGCCCGCGCGGGCGCATCTACCTGATCAAGCAGATGCTCGAAGGTGGCGAAGTCACGGCCAAGACCCAGCAGCACCTGGATCGCTGCCTGACCTGCCGCAACTGCGAGACCACCTGCCCGTCCGGCGTGCAGTACCACAACCTGCTGGACATTGGCCGCGAAGTGGCCGAGCAACAGGTGCCGCGCCCGCTCGACCAGCGCCTGCTGCGCCAGGGCCTGCGCGCCGTAGTGCCGCGCCCGGCGCTGTTCAAGGCGCTGACCCAGGCCGGCCTGGCCCTGCGCCCGCTGCTGCCGGCCAGGCTCAAGGCCAAGCTGCCGCGCGAAATTCGCCCGGCCAAGCCGCGCCCGACCACGCAGCACACACGCCGCGTGCTGATGCTCGAAGGCTGCGTGCAACCGGGGCTGTCGCCCAATACCAACGCCGCCACCGCGCGCGTGCTGGATCGCCTCGGCATCAGCGTCACGCCGATCCGCGAGGCCGGCTGCTGTGGCGCCGTGGACTACCACCTCAACGCCCAGGAAGCCGGGCTGCAACGCGCCCGGCAGAACATCGACGCCTGGTGGCCGGCCATCGAGGCTGGAGCCGAGGCCATAGTGCAGACCGCTAGCGGCTGCGGTGCATTCGTCAAGGATTACGGCCACCTGCTGGCTGGTGACCCGGCCTATGCAAGCAAGGCGGCACGGGTCAGCGCCCTGGCCAAAGATCTGGTCGAGGTGCTGCAAGGCGAAAACCTGGAAAAGCTGCAAGTCCGTGCCGAACAACGCCTGGCCTTCCATTGCCCCTGCACCTTGCAGCATGCGCAGAAGCTCGGCGGCGCGGTGGAGGGCGTGCTGACGCGCCTCGGTTTCGGCCTGACCGCCGTGCCGGATGGCCATCTGTGCTGCGGCTCGGCCGGCACCTATTCGCTGACCCAGCCGGTGCTGTCGCGGCAGCTGCGCGACAACAAGTTGAACGCCCTGGAAAGCGGCAAACCCGACGCCATCGTCACCGCCAATATCGGCTGCCAGACCCATCTGGACGGCGCCGGACGTACGCCGGTGCGGCACTGGATCGAAATAGTGGAAGAGGCCATGCACTGATCACAGCGTAGCGGGGTGCAAGCCTCGAATGATCTTGCACAGGTAGGAGCGAGCTCTGCTCGCGAAGCTTTTGCCGTTTGCCAGGGTTCGCGAGCAGAGCTCGCTCCTACGGATTAGCACGCAGCCGGTCAGGGCTTGGCCCTGCCCAGCAAAGCGGTGGATGTAAAAAGCGACATCCACCCTACAGCTACAGATGTACCGCAACGAACCAGCGGAGGAATGTGCCCCGCCTGTGCGAGGCGCTTTAGCGGCGAGCTTCTATCGCGGCTGAAGCCGCTCCCACGGCGATTCCCCGGTAGCCCGGATGCAATCCGGGGAAGGTGCCAGATATTCCCGGATTGCATCCGGCTACGCGACTGAACACCCTCTCTCGTCAGCGGGAGAGGGGAGAAAAGCCACGAACACGAGGTATGCCATGCAACACAAAGCCGTACTCAGCCAGCGCGAAGTCGCCCTGATCCTCCAGGCCGCCCGCAGCGAAGCGCAACAACAGGGCTGGGCCGTGGCCATCGCCGTGGTCGACGACGGCGGCCATCCGCTGGCCCTGGAACGCCTCGACGGCTGCGCGCCGATCGGCGCCTACATCGCCACCGAGAAGGCGCGCAGCGCCGCCATCGGCCGCCGCGAAACCAAGGGCTACGAGGACATGGTCAATGGCGGTCGCAGCGCCTTTCTCAGTGCGCCACTGATCACCTCGCTGGAAGGCGGCGTACCGCTGCTGGTGGACGGCCAGGTGATCGGCGCCGTGGGCGTATCCGGGGTCAAGGCCGAACAGGATGCGCAGGTGGCCAAGGCGGGGATAGCGGCGCTATAAGCAGCGCGCATCGTTTTCTCCCCTCTCCCGCTTGCGGGAGAGGGGCTGGGGGAGAGGGCTGGAAGCGACGCGAAACGCCGCTATTCCCCTCTCCGTACGCGGCCCGCCCTGACCCTCCCCCAGAGGGGCAAGGGGATCGATCGAGGCGAGACGAAATTCATAGCCATCCCAGGCAACCGGATGCAGACAGGAGAACAGAAAATGACCGAACGCGTGCAATGTCAGCGCCTGCAAGTGGCCGCCGAGCTCAAGCAGCTCATCGAAAACGACGTGCTGCCCGGCAGCGGTATCGAGGCGTCGGCCTTCTGGAGTGGTTTCGATGCGCTGGTGCATGACCTAGCACCGCGTAACCGCGAGCTGCTGGCCGAGCGTGATCGCCTGCAGAGCGAGCTGGATACCTGGCACCGCGCCAACCCCGGGCCGATTCGCGACATGCACGCCTACCGTGCCTTCCTCGAATCCATCGGTTATCTGCTGCCGCAGCCGGAAAAGGTTCAGGCGAGCACCGCAGGCGTCGACAGCGAGATCACCAGCCAGGCCGGCCCGCAACTGGTGGTGCCGGTGATGAACGCGCGCTACGCGCTGAACGCCGCCAACGCCCGTTGGGGCTCACTGTACGACGCCCTGTACGGCACCGATGCGATCAGCGAAGAAGGCGGCGCCAGCAAGGGCCCAGGCTATAACAAGGTGCGCGGCGCCAAGGTGGTCGCCTTCGCCCGCGCCTTCCTCGACCAGGCCGCGCCACTGGCCCAGGGCTCGCACGCCGACGCCAGCGCCTACGCCGTGGTTGCCGGCCAGTTGCAGGTGACGCTGAGCAGCGGCGCGCAGACCAGCCTGGCGCAGCCAGAGAAATTCGCCGGCTTCCAGGGCGAGGCCGCCACACCGAGCGCCGTGCTGCTGAAGAACAACGGCCTGCACTTCGAGATCCAGATCGACGCCAGCAGCCCCATCGGCCGCACCGACGCAGCCGGCGTGAAGGACGTGCTGATGGAGGCGGCGCTGTCGACCATCATGGACTGCGAAGACTCGGTGGCTGCCGTCGACGCCGCCGACAAGGTGGTGGTCTACCGCAACTGGCTGGGCCTGATGAAGGGTGACCTGGCCGAGGAGCTGGACAAGGGCGGCAAGCGCATCACCCGCCGCCTCAACCCGGATCGCGTTTACACCGCCGCCGATGGCAGCGAACTGACCCTGCACGGCCGCTCCTTGCTGTTCGTGCGCAACGTCGGCCACCTGATGAGCAACCCAGCGATTGTCGATGGCGAGGGCTTGGAGATCCCCGAGGGCATCCTCGATGCGGTGGTGACCAGCCTGATCGCCCTGCATGACCTCAAGCGTCGCGGCAACTCGCGCAGCGGCAGCGTCTATATCGTCAAACCGAAGATGCATGGCCCGCTGGAAGTAGCCTTCGCTGACGAGCTGTTCGGCCGTGTCGAGCAGTTGCTGGGCATGCCGGCCAATACCCTGAAAATGGGCATCATGGACGAGGAACGGCGCACCAGCGTCAACCTCAAGGCCTGCATCGAGGCCGCCAGCGCGCGGGTGGCCTTTATCAACACGGGTTTTCTCGACCGCACCGGCGACGAGATGCACACGGCGATGGAGGCCGGCGCCATGCTGCGCAAGGGCGACATGAAATCCAGCGCCTGGATCCAGGCCTACGAGCGCAACAACGTGCTGGTCGGCCTGGCTTGCGGGCTACGGGGCAAGGCGCAGATCGGCAAGGGCATGTGGGCCATGCCCGACCTGATGGCGGCCATGCTCGAGCAGAAGATCGGCCACCCGAAAGCCGGTGCCAACACCGCCTGGGTGCCGTCGCCCACCGCCGCCGTGCTGCACGCCCTGCATTACCACCAGGTGGACGTACAAGCGGTGCAGCGCGAGCTGGAGCTGATCGACCTGGCCAGCCAGCGCGACAGCCTGCTGAACGACCTGCTCAGCGTGCCGGTCAGCGCCGAGCGGCCGTGGAGCGCCAGCGACATCCAGCAGGAACTGGACAACAACTGCCAGGGCATCCTCGGTTACGTGGTGCGCTGGGTCGAACAGGGCGTCGGCTGCTCCAAGGTGCCGGATATCCACAACGTCGGCCTGATGGAGGATCGCGCCACCCTGCGCATCTCCGCCCAACACATCGCCAACTGGCTGCACCACGGCGTGGTCAGCGAAGCCCAGGTGCGCGAGACGCTGCAGCGCATGGCGCAGGTGGTGGACGGGCAGAACGCTGGCGACCCGGCTTATCGCCCCATGGCGCCGAACTTCGAGCAATCCCATGCCTTCCGCGCCGCCAGTGACCTGATGTTCAAGGGCCGCGAGCAGCCGTCCGGCTACACCGAGCCGCTGCTGCATGCCTGGCGGTTGCGTTTCAAGCAGGAGGCCTAAGTAATGTGGGAGGGGCTTTAGCCGCGACAAACCAACTACTGCATGGAAGCAGGATGCCAGAGCCGAAAGCCCCTCCCACTGCGCAGTACCAAGCCCTGCCGGTTGCTGACCGCCGGGGCTTTCGAGCATGAGCGCGGCGCTGGGTGATCCCCGCTGTCGCGGCTCACGGAACGGTCGGCGCCGTGGCGCCAGCCTTTCCAGATGCGTGGCGCCGGGGTATCCCCGGAAAACCGTGGTTCACAAGAACAAGAAGGAACCAACAAATGAGTCAAACGCTGTTGTCCATCCTGGCCTTCGTGCCATTGGTACTGGCGGGTGTGCTGCTGATCGGCTTTCGCTGGCCGGCCAAGTACGCGATGCCGCTGGTGTTCGTCCTCACCGCCCTGATCGGCCTGCTGGCCTGGGACATGTCCCTCAACCGGGTCATCGCCTCCAGCTTGCAGGGCTTGATCCTCACCGCCGCGATCCTGTGGATCATCTTCGGCGCTATCCTGTTGCTCAACACCCTCAAGCATTCCGGCGGCATCGCGGCGATTCGCCGGGGTTTCTCCGGTATCAGCCCGGATCGCCGGGTGCAGGCGCTGATCGTGGCCTGGTTGTTCGGCTGCTTCATCGAAGGGGCGTCCGGCTTCGGCACCCCGGCTGCCGTGGCCGCGCCTTTGCTGGTGGCCCTGGGCTTCCCGGCCCTGGCCGCCGTGGTGCTGGGGATGATGGTGCAATCCACCCCGGTGTCCTTCGGCGCGGTGGGTACGCCGATTCTGGTGGGTGTCGGCGCCGGCCTGGACAAGACCGGCATCACCGAACAACTGGTGGCCAACGGCAGCAACTGGGACGCCTTCTTCCACCTTATCTATTCGCGGGTGGCCATCACCCACGGCCTGATCGGCCTGCTGATGCCGCTGATCATGGTAATGATCATGACCCGCTTCTTCGGCAGGAACCGGAGCTGGAAGGAAGGCCTGGCCATCGCCCCGTTCGCCCTCTTCACCGCCTGCGCCTTCTCCCTGCCGTACATGGCCGCCGGTGTGTTCCTCGGCCCGGAATTCCCCTCGATGATCGGCGCCCTGGTCGGCCTGGCCATCGTGGTACCGGCAGCCAAGGCCGGCTTCCTGCTGCCCAAGGACACCTGGGACTTCGCCGAAGCCAAGGAGTGGCCTGCCGAGTGGATGGGCAAGCTGGAGATGAAGCTGGACGATGTGGCCGGCAAGGCGCCGATCTCGGTGCCCATGGCCTGGGCGCCCTACCTGCTGCTGGCGGTGTTTCTGGTGATCTCGCGTACCGTCCCCGAGGTGAAAGCGGCGCTGATGAGCCTGAGCTTCGGTTCCAAGGACATCCTCGGCGAAAGCGGTGTGTCCGGCACCCTCGAACCGCTGTACCTGCCGGGTGGCATCCTGTGCATGGTGGTGCTGGTGACATTCTTCCTGCACCGCATGCGCTTCTCCGAGCTGAAGGCGGCGCTGGGCGAGTCGAGCAAGACCCTGCTCGGCGCCGGCTTCGTGCTGATCTTCACCATCCCCATGGTGCGCATCCTGATCAACTCGGGGGTCAACGGCAGCGACTTGGCCTCAATGCCGGTGGCCATGGCGCAACTGGTGGCCGACAGCGTCGGCGCCATCTACCCCTTCTTCGCCCCGGCGGTGGGCGCGTTGGGCGCCTTCATCGCCGGCTCCAACACGGTATCCAACCTGATGCTGTCGCAGTTCCAGTTCAACGCTGCCGAGCTGCTCGGCGTGTCCGGGGCGATGATGGTGGCGGCGCAATCGGTGGGCGCAGCGGCGGGCAACATGATCGCCATTCACAACGTGGTGGCGGCCTCGGCCACCGTTGGCCTGCTCGGGCGCGAAGGCATTACCCTGCGCAAGACCATACTGCCGACGCTCTACTACCTGGCCATGGCCGGCGCCATCACGCTGCTGGCCATGTATGGGCTGGGCATTGGCGATCCGCTGCTGGCGGGCCGCTGACGTCCCGACTTTGGTTGGCCGCCGGCGGGGCGCAATCGGCACCCGCCGGCTTGGCGCATGCGCGCAATTGCGGTAGCTTGCCGGCACCGTGAGATTCACCCGAGGTCGATATGAAGAAGTGGCAATGCGTGGTCTGTGGACTGATTTACGACGAGAGCCAGGGCTGGCCGGATGACGGCATCGCGCCCGGCACCCGCTGGGAAGATGTGCCGGAAGACTGGCTATGCCCCGACTGCGGCGTCGGCAAGATGGATTTCGAGATGATCGAGATCGGCTGATCGATTACAGCGTCAAGCAGAACGGCGACCCTCGGGTCGCCGTTTTCATTGCTGCGAACCTTGAGCCAGCCGCGGAGCCGGATGCAATCCGGGACGATGCCGGGCGTGTCCCGTGCTATTCGCCACCCACGGCGAAGTTGGGCAGGCTGTTGACCGGCTGGCTGAAGCTGAAGGGAATGGATTCAACGGCCAGGCCGACGTTGCGCTGCACCACGAAATGCAGATGCGGGCCGGTGCTGTTGCCGGTATTGCCGGAGCGCGCCAGCAGGCTGCCGGTTTCCACGCGCTGGCCCTCGCGTACCGTAACCGAGCCCTTCATCAGGTGCAGGTAGACGCCCATAGTGCCGTCGTCATGCAGGATGCGCACGAAGTTGCCGGCCGGATTGTTGCCGCGCCCGCTCTGCAGATTCTCGGTCTTGACCACCACACCGGCGCGGGCGGCGACGATGGGCGTGCCTTCGGGCATGGCGATGTCCACCGCATAGCGGCCCTTGGGCGTGAAGTGGCTGTAGGTGCCATTGGCGCCCTGGGTCTGGCGGAAGGGGCCGCCGCGCCAGGGCAGCGGGTAGCGATGGATGCTCGGTTGCAGGCGCGGGTCGCCCAGCGCGTAACGCAATTTCGGCTTGTAGTGCAGGGGTTTGCCGGGATCTTCCGGGGTCAGGGTGGCGAGGCGGATCTGGCTGCGCGGCGGCAGCACCCAGCGGATGGGCTTGTCCGGGGCGCCGATGGCGTTCTGCACCTGCTCCAGCTTCAGCTCGACCTCAACCGGCGCGTACAGGTCGTTGCGCACCAGCAGGGTATCGCCGGCTTCGTGCTTGCGGGTTTCCAGCTTCACCTGGGTGTCCAGGCGCTCGACCATGCGGTCGTTGAACACGAACACCTGGGCGCCAGGCGCGGCCTGGTCGCTATAGGTCACCACGCCGTTCTGATCGACGTATTTGTAGATGGTCAGCGCAGCGGCCTGGCCGCTCAGGGCCAGCAGGCTGCAGAGAAATATCAGACGCCCTAGCATGACAACTCGGAACTTATGGCTTTTCGCTATCCGGGCCATGAAGACTAGCAGCGCCGCACGGGACATGCGAGGTACCGACCGTCAGGCTGTGAACCGGCTCACCGCCGCTGGTCGCCCTGGTGCGAGAGATCCCGGATTGCATCCGGGCTACAGGCCGGCTCATGGCGTGGCCTCGGCCAGGCGGAGACAGCAGAACGTGCACCGAGGTAGGAGCGAGCTCTGCTCGCGAAGCTTTTGCCATTCGCCAGGGTTCGCGAGCAGAGCTCGCTCCCGCAGGAAGTCCGTGCGCTTGTGGCTTTCCAGTCCGGGCTACGCGCCGGGGCTGAAATGTTTCTGCGCGGTGCCACGGGCGATCAGGCGCGACAGGTAGTCGAGCTTCTGCGGGTCACGGTCGACGAAGCGGAAGGTGAGTTGCAACCACTCGCTGTCCGGTTTTGGCTCGAACGCCGCCACGGCGTGCAGGTAGCCATTGAGGCGTGCGGTTTCCGCCGCCTCGCCCTGCTCCAGATCGAGCACGGCGCTCTCCAGCACCTGGGGCAGCAGTTCGACGCGCTTGACCAGCAGCAACGCCTCCTTGAGGCTCAGCGCCTTGATCACGCAGGCCATGGTGCCGCCAGGCAGGCGAAGCTGCCCCTGACCCCGCCCCGAGGGAGCCGCCGCTGCCTTGGCCGCCGGCGCTGCCGGCTTGGCGAAAACCGCGGCGGCGTCGGCTGCCGGTTTTGCCGTCGGCTTGACCACTTCGGCCTTGCCCCCGGTCAGGGCCGCCAGCGAGTCGTTGGCCAGCGCACCGCTGCCGAGCAGCTTGGGCGCCGCGCCGGAAAGCAGCGCCTGCAGCTTGCCAGCGCGGTTCATGGCCTTCTTCACCTTGGTGACCAACTGTTCGTTGGAAAAGGGCTTGCCGATGAAGTCCGACACCCCGGCCTGGATGGCCTGCACCACATTCTCCTTGTCACCCCGGCTGGTCACCATGATGAAGGGCGTGGTCTTGAGGTTGTCCTGCTCGCGGCACCAGGTCAGCAGTTCGAGGCCGGACATTTCCGGCATTTCCCAGTCGCAGAGCACCAGGTCGATGCTTTGCCGACTCAATAGCTGCTGGGCCTTGCGCCCGTTGACAGCTTCTTCGATCTGCACGCCGGGAAAGTTATCGCGCAACCCCTTCTTGACCAGGTCACGGATGAACGTTGCGTCATCCACCACCAGCACACTGACTTTGCTCATCGGCCACTCCTGTTTCAATGGCGTTAAGCATAGTCATGGCCAGTCGCCTAAGGCCAATGGAAAACCACGGATATCGTGCAAATTGCCGATGGGCTGCTGAGGAGATGCTCTGGTGCGGCTCGTGCGGGAGCGAAATCAAGCACAGCCAAGAACCCAAAAACCGATGCCAAGACCTGGCATCGGTTTCGCAGGGAGCCCCGAGCGAGGCTCAACCGCTCAGGGGTCAGTTATCCGACTTGCCTTCCACCTCTTCACGCATACGGGTCAGGCCCATATGGCGAACGTCGGTGCCATGCACCAGGTAGATCACCAGTTCGGCGATGTTGCGCGCATGGTCGCCGATGCGTTCCAGCGAACGCAGCACCCAGATCACGCTGATCACGCGGGAGATGGAGCGCGGGTCTTCCATCATGTAGGTGACCAGTTCGCGTAGCGCGGTCTTGTACTCGCGGTCGACGGTCTTGTCGTGCTGGGCCACGGCCAGGGCCAGTTCGGCATCGAAGCGGGCGAAGGCATCCAGGGCATCACGCACCATCCTGCGCACCTGGTCGCCGATGTGACGGATTTCCACGTAGCCCTTCGGCGCTTCGCCTTCCTCGCTGAGCTGAATGGCACGCTTGGCAATCTTGGTGGACTCGTCGCCGATGCGCTCGAGGTCGATCACCGACTTGGAGATGCTGATGATCAAACGCAGGTCGGAGGCCGCCGGCTGGCGACGGGCGAGGATGCGCACGCACTCCTCGTCGATGTTGCGCTCCATCTGGTTGATCTGATCATCGATCTCGCGCACCTGCTGAGCCAGGCCGGAATCGGCGTCGATCAGCGAGGTGACGGCGTCGTTGACCTGCTTCTCCACCAGGCCACCCATGGCCAGCAGGTGACTGCGCACTTCTTCCAGTTCGGCGTTGAACTGCTGGGAAATATGCTGGTTCAGGTTTTCTTTGTTGATCATCTTCGTCGCTCCGCGAGCTTCAAGCTCCATGCTTCAAGCCGCAAGTTAATCGTCGTCAGGTTCGCGCTTGCTTGCCGCTTGAAGCTTGCGGCTGGTAGCTGCACTCAACCATAGCGACCGGTGATGTAGTCTTCGGTCTGTTTCTTGGCCGGGTTGGTGAACAGGGTATCGGTGTCGCCGAATTCGATCAGCTTGCCCATGTACATGAACGCGGTGTAGTCGGAAACGCGCGCCGCCTGCTGCATGTTGTGGGTGACGATGACGATGGTGTACTTGCTCTTGAGCTCGTAGATCAACTCCTCGACCTTGAGGGTGGAGATCGGGTCCAGCGCCGAGCAGGGTTCGTCGAGCAGCAGCACTTCCGGCTGCACGGCCACGGTACGGGCGATCACCAGACGCTGTTGCTGACCACCGGACAGGCCCAGCGCCGAGTCGTGCAGGCGATCCTTCACTTCATCCCACAGGGCGGCGCTCTTCAGTGCCCATTCCACGGTCTCGTCGAGCACGCGCTTCTGGTTCACACCCTGAATGCGCAGGCCGTAGACCACGTTCTCGTAGATGCTCTTGGGGAAGGGGTTGGGCTTCTGGAACACCATGCCGACGCGGCGACGCAGCTCGGCGACATCCACGCCCTTCTGGTAGATGTTCTGCCCGTCGAGCAGGATTTCGCCCTGCACCTGGCAGCCGTCGACCAGGTCGTTCATGCGGTTGAAGGTACGCAGCAGGGTGGACTTGCCGCAACCGGACGGGCCGATGAAGGCGGTCACGCGCTGCTTGGGAATGTTCATCGACACGTCGAACAGCGCCTGTTTCTCACCATAGAACAGGTTGAGACCCGGCACTTCCAGGGCGACGGTCTCTTCGGCCAGGCTCAGGCTCTGCTTCTCGCGGCCGAGAGCGGCCATGTCGATACCGTGGGTGTGTACTTCGTGTTGCATATGGGCTCACTCCGTTCGCAGCGACAAGCTGCAAGCTACAAGCGGCAAGTCAGCAGCCGCGCGCTTCCACCTGGAGCTTGCGGCTTGCAGCTTGCAGCTGCGGTTAATGATCCAGCGCCTTGTACTTCTCGCGCAGGTGGTTCCGAATGAAGATCGCACTCAGGTTGAGCAGTACGATCACCAGTACCAGCAACAAAGCGGTGGCGTACACCAGCGGGCGGGCGGCTTCGACGTTGGGGCTCTGGAAGCCGACGTCGTAGATATGGAAGCCCAGGTGCATGATCTTCTGATCCAGGTGCAGATAAGGGTAGTTGCCATCCACCGGCAGGCTCGGCGCCAGCTTGACCACACCCACCAGCATCAGCGGTGCCACTTCGCCAGCGGCGCGGGCCACGGCGAGGATCATGCCGGTCATCATCGCCGGGCTGGCCATCGGCAGTACCACTTTCCACAGCGTCTCGGCCTTGGTTGCACCGAGCGCCAGCGAGCCTTCACGCAGGGCACGCGGAATCCGCGCCAGGCCTTCCTCGGTGGCGACGATCACCACCGGCACGGCGAGAATCGCCAGGGTCAGCGATGCCCAGAGCAGGCCGGGGGTGCCGAACGTCGGCGCCGGTGCAGCCTCGGGGAAGAACAGGCGGTCGATGGAGCCACCGAGCACGTAGACGAAGAAGCCCAGGCCGAACACGCCGTAGACGATCGAGGGTACACCCGCCAGGTTGTTCACCGCGATGCGGATGATGCGGGTCATGGCGCCCTGCTTGGCGTACTCGCGCAGGTAGATGGCTGCCAGCACGCCGAACGGGGTGACGATCACGGCCATGATCAGGGTCATCATCACGGTGCCGAAGATGGCCGGGAAGATACCGCCCTCGGTGTTGGCCTCGCGCGGATCGGTGCTGACGAACTCCCAGACCTTGGCGAAGTAGAAGCCGAGCTTGTCGCCGATGCTCATGGCATTGGGGCGATAGGCGCGCACCACCTTGCTCAGGGCGATGTTCTGCTCACGTCCATCGGCGGTCTTCACCGTCACGCTGTCACGCGCCAGTTGCTGGTTGAGGTCGATCAGCTTGGCTTCGAGCGCCTTGTACTGGGCATCCAGCTCCGCGCGTTGGGCCGCAAGATCGGCCTGGGCAGCAGCGTCCAGCTTGCCGCGCAGCTCCAGCTTGCGCCCTTCCAGGCGTATCTGTTCGAGGCCGTGGTTGATACCGCCGATGTCGCGCTTCTGCAAGCGCTCCAGCTCGGCCTGCAGCTCGTCGACGCGTTCGATGCGCTTCTGCAGGTCGTCCCAGGCAGCGTCACCCTCGGCCACCACCTGGCCGTCCTGTTTGACGTTCACCAGGTAGCCGTAGAAGTTGCCCCACTCGCGGCGCTCCATCACCATCAGCGCGGCCGGAGTGTGCTGATCCTTCATCCACTCGGCCACGGTCCAGCTGAAGTCGGCACCGAACACGTCGCGGTTACCCACCTTGAACAGCTCACGGGTGAGGAATTCGCCACCATTGACGTCCACCGGCAAGCCGGCAGCGGCCAGGCGTGCACGCGGCACCTGCTCTTCCTGCACCAGTTCACCGGCGACCAAACGAGGCGCCTCGCCGGGAATCTGGTAAGTAGCCTGGATCACGTCGGCTGGCCAGAAGTGGGCCAGGCCGCGCACGGCGATCACGGCGAGCAGGCCGAGGGTCACGATCACGGCGATGGACACGCCGCTGGCGGTCATCCACACCCAGGGTGAGCCACCCTTGAACCAGGTGCCGAAGTTTTGCTCTTTTCTTTTCAAGGACATCTGTCTTCCCCAGTTCTCAGAGCGACGCGTATTTCTTGCGCAGGCGGTTACGGATCAACTCTGCCAAGGTGTTCATCACGAAGGTGAAGGACAGCAGCACCAGTGCCGAGAGGAACAACACGCGATAGTGAGTGCTGCCCACTTCGGATTCCGGCATCTCTACCGCGACGTTGGCGGCGAGGGTGCGCAGGCCCTGGAAGATGTTCATGTCCATGATCGGCGTGTTGCCGGTGGCCATCAGCACGATCATGGTTTCACCGACGGCACGACCCAGGCCGATCATCAGCGCCGAGAAGATGCCCGGGCTGGCGGTGAGGATCACCACGCGGGTCAGGGTCTGCCAGGGCGTGGCGCCAAGGGCCAGGGAGCCCTGGGTCAGGCTCTTGGGCACGCTGAACACAGCGTCTTCGGCGATCGAATAGATGTTCGGGATCACCGCGAAGCCCATGGCCAGACCGACCACCAGAGCGTTGCGCTGGTCGAAGGTGATGCCCAGGTCGTGGCTGATCCACATGCGCATGTCACCGCCGAAGAACCAGTTCTCCAGATGGCCGCTCATGCCCAACGAGGCGGTGCCGACCAAGAGGATCACCGGAATCAGCAGCGCCGCTTCCCAGCCATCCGGGATCAGCAGGCGCACGCGCTCCGGCAGGCGGCTCCAGACGTAGGCGGCCAGCAGCACACCGATTGGCGTCAGCAGCAGCAGGCTGAAGATGCCGGGCAGATGCCCCTCGACATAGGGCGCCAGGAACAGACCGGCGAAGAAGCCGAGAATCACCGTCGGCAGCGCTTCCATCAGCTCGATCACCGGCTTGACCTGGCGACGCATCGCCGGGGCCATGAAGTAGGCGGTGTAGATGGCGGCGCAGATGGCCAGCGGCGCGGCCAGGAGCATGGCGTAGAAGGCGGCCTTGAGGGTACCGAAAGTCAGTGGCGCCAGGCTCAGCTTGGGCTCGAAGTCGGTGTTGGCGGAGGTGGACTGCCAGACCTGCTTGGGCTCGTCATAGCTCTCGTACCAGACCTTGCCCCACAGCGCGCTCCAGGAAATCTCCGGGTGCGGGTTGTCGATGAAGAAGCGCTGCAGCTTGCCATCGGACTCCACCAGCAGGCGGTTGGCACGCGGCGACAAGGCGCCGATGGCACCGCTGTCGGCGATCTTCTCGGTGAGCAGGGTACGGTGCGCAGTGCTGTGGAAGATGCCCAGATCGCCGGTGGCGTCCAGCGCCAGGAAGCCCTTGCGGCGCTCCTCGGGGATGATCTGGGTGATCGCCGATTGGCCCAGCTTGAAGTCACGGATGCGGGTCAGCTCGGACTTGCCCTCCTGGTCACGCACCATGAACCACTGGGCGATGCCGCCCTGGCTGTCGCCGATCATCAGCGAGATGCCACCGAGCAGGGGCTGCACCGTGGTGACCTCGGCATCCCCTTTCAGCAGGGTGTAGTGACCATTGAGGGCCTTGCTACGCAGATCGAAGACATCCGCACCGGTCTTGCCATGGATCACGAACAGCCAGTGCTGGCGCGGGTCGATGACCATGGCCTTGACCGGCTCGGCGATCTGCGGCAGCTCGATGCGGGTCTGGTCGTAGCTGACCTCGCCGGTCATCAGGTTCTCTTCGCGGCTGATGTTCAGCACATGCAGCTCGGCGCCGGTGGAGCCACCGATCATCAGGCTGCTGTCGTTCTCGCTCATCGCCACGTGCTCCAGCGCACGGCCCTGCTGATCCAGGGTGATCGGCGTGTCACCGAAGGGGTAGACGATCTGCGGGCTGATGGTCTTGACGTTGTTCGGGTAGGTCACCTTGTAGGCCGTCTGGAACACCAAGGCCTGGCCATTGGACAAACCCAGCACCGCGCGATGGCTACCGGGCTGATCCTCGGCATGGGAAACGATGCTGACGCCCTCGGGCAGCGCGATCTGCTCGGTTTTCAGCGGCGCAGAATCCTTCAAGGTGAAGAACTGCACCAGGCCGCTGCGCGACAGGCGCATGGCCACCTTGTTCTGCTCTTCGAGGCCCAGCATCAGCGGCTCGCCCTGCTCGGCCAGCCAGGCCGGCTGCTGCGCCTTGCGCGCCTCCAGCTCGGCACCGGCGAAGATCGGCGCGACCACGTAGGCCAGGTAGAAGAAGATCAGGGTGATGCAGGCCAATACGGCCAGACCACCGATGGAAACGTACCAGCGCGCGGCGCGGTCTTTCAGTGCACGAACACGACGCTTGCGCAGCAAGGCGGGGGTATCGAAATCGATTCGATGACTATCGGAAGCGCTCATGCGGTTATTGGCCAGGTCATTCATGAGGAGGTCTCGGGCACGGCGGACACAGCCCGCATAATGTGAGGTGCTTCAATTTATCGGGCTTGTATGACAGAAAAATTACAGCGCGGTGACGCGACAAAGCCCGCGAATCGGAGGATTCGCGGGCCTGTCGTGTGGAGCGCATGGTGCGGGCACCTGCGCTCCAGCGGGCGCTATTACAGGCCCAGTTCCTTCAGGGTTTTCTCAGCCACTTTGGCCGGCAGCGGGATGTAGCCGTCCTTGACCACGATTTCCTGACCCTGCTTGGACAGCACCAGCTTCACGAACTCCGCTTCCAGCGGATCCAGCGGCTTGTTCGGCGCCTTGTTGACGTAGACGTAGAGGAAGCGCGACAGCGGGTACTTGCCGGACAGGGCGTTGGCTTCGCTGGCTTCTTCGACCTCACCCTTCTTGTTCACCAGCGGTACGGCACGGACGCTGGCGGTGCGGTAGCCGATGCCCGAGTAACCGATGGCGTTGACGGTGCTGGAGATCGACTGCACAACGGAAGCCGAACCCGGCTGCTCGTTGACGTTGGAGCGGAAGTCACCTTTGCACAGGGCTTCTTCCTTGAAGTAACCGTAGGTGCCGGAAACCGAGTTACGACCGAACAGCTGGATCGGCTTGGCCGCCCACTCGCCAGTCAGGCCAGCGTCACCCCAGGTCTTGATTTCCTTGGCTTCGCCGCACAGACGGGTGCTGGAGAAGATGGCATCGACCTGTTGCATGGTCAGTTGCTTGATCGGGTTGTCCTTGTGCACGAACACGGCCAGGGCGTCGATGGCAACCGGAATGGCGGTCGGCTTGTAGCCGTATTTTTCCTCGAAGGCCTGCAGCTCGTTGTCCTTCATCTTGCGGCTCATCGGGCCGAGATTGGAGGTGCCTTCGGTCAGGGCGGGCGGCGCAGTGGAAGAACCGGCAGCCTGAATCTGGATGTTCACGTTGGGGTAGAGCTTCTTGTAGTCCTCTGCCCACAGGGTCATCAGGTTGGCCAGGGTGTCGGAACCGACGCTGGACAGGTTACCCGATACACCGGAAGTCTTTTCATAGGTCGGCAGAGCCGGGTCGATGGCAGCCATTGCGGTTACGGCGCCTACGCCGGTAGCGGCGAACGTCAGGGCCGCCATCAAACGCTTCAGTTTCATGCCTTGCTCCTAAGCAGGATTGTGTTGGATGGAACGGGCCCAAGTATCCGAAGGCCGCGTGAACACTCTATGAAAGGAATATGACAGTTAGATGAACGACGTCGGTTTCGTGAGGTGATACGGGAAAGGTTCGCTCGGTGGCTTCGTGGGGAAGGCAACAGATGGGCTTGTGCGGATTTTCGGGCGTCTGTTCCGGATTGCCGCGTTTTTGTTGATGTTTCTGGTTTCGCCCTCCCGGGCGAGTCACTTTTGCCTCGGATGGCCGGCCCGACAAAAGTAACCAAAACCTCCGCCCGGTCATCCGGCCCTCGCTACGCGAGGGTTCGCTCACTCCATCGCCGCTCCAGAGGCCCGACCGGATGCGGCCCACCGACGGTGGGCCATCCATGGCCCATCGCGGCTTTCGCGGCATCCATGCCGCTCAACCTCCTCCACGACGATTCCGTTCGCCCTCCTGGGCGGGCTCTGCACGCGCCTGAACGCGAGGTAACCCAGAATTAGCGCAAAGTGTTTGAGAGGGCAGCCGTAGGGCGGACTCAGGAGCCTAAGCGAACAGTCCGCCGGGCCATGCCTCGTTCGGCACCACGGCTCACGCCCAATACTCCCACCAACGGCGTACTGCTTCACGAACGGATCACCGCCCGGTACGCCAACTACGCGAATGAAACTATTGGTTTAACTCGACAACCCAATCGTAACTTCACAGCTAGCATCCCCTAAACGAAGCAAGCCCCCGACGCATAGCGTAGGGGGCTCGAAGGCAGGGCTGGCTCAGGAAGAAGTCAGGACATCTCGTCCTTCAGCGCCCGCATGCGGTCATGGCAGGCCCGCACCTTGGGCATTTCCACGGCCAGCAGCACGCGCACATCCTCCTCGGCGCTTTCCAGGGCATCCTCGAAGGCATGCAGGATGCGATCCTCGGTTTCTTCCAGTTGGGCGACGTAGGCGGCGTCTTCATCCTTGGCCAGGGTCGCGCGGGTGTCGGCATAGACCTGGCGCAGCTTGCCCAGCAGGGTGCCGCCGCTGGCCGGTTCGCTCTGGTTGGCGGCCACCTTGACCGCCAGCGCGTCGATCACCTGAGTCTTGGCGCGCACCATGTCGCGGAACAGGGCCTGCAGGCGAATATCCTTCACCTCGTCGTGGGCATGCTCGTAGAAGCGCTTGCCGTCACGGGTAATCTCAATCAGTTCGTTCAGTTGTGCGGTCTTGCTGCTCATGGATCTTCTCCTTGGCGATGGGACTCATGTGAATCTAGGGCCGCAACGGCGGCCCACCCGGCTCAGTCACTCACCAGCAGGGCATCGGCATCCACACCGCGGACGCCACGGATGTTGCGGGCGATGTCCATTGCCATGCGCTTCTCGGCGTTGCTCAGCACCTTGCCGCGCAGGGTGACCAGACCGTCCTGGGTGTTGACCTCGATGTTCAGGCCGTCGAGGTTGCGGCTATAGAGGAAGCTGGCCTTGACCTTGCTGGTAATCCAGGCGTCGCTGATGTCTTCGCGGGCCTCCTGCACCGCCGTCTGCACTTCGCTGCTGGTGCTGTCGGCGGTGCTGATGCTGAGGTGGTTGAACACCTCGCGCACGCCATCGGTATTGGCCGCCAGTTCACCGGCCAACTCCTTGGCCGCTGCGGTCTGGGCCTGGCCGCTGAGGGTGATGGCGCCATTCTCGCTGCGCACCTGGATGTCCAGGCCACGCGTGTTGCTGTTCCACAGCAACTTGGACTTCACCGTCGCCGCCAGGGTGGCGTCTTCCAGGCGTTGCACCATGCCGGGTGGATTACCCTCGGCGACCTTGGGGTCGACCTCGATGCGGTTGTCCACCGACTTGACACCTTCGACGCTCATCGCCACCTGCTCGGCCAGCTCCTTCTGCACCTCGCTCTCCACCCGCCCACTGAGCGTGACCCGGCCGTCGTCGACCTCGATGTCGAGCTTGAACGGATTGAGATGGCGGTTGAGGGCGAAGGCCGTCCAGATCGAGCCTTCCTGGCGGGCGGCGACCAATTGCTGCTGCAGCCCGGCTTCGGCAGCATGACCAGCCAATGGCAGGGTGCCGAGCACCAGGGCCAGGGTCACGGTTGGCAGCAGCGGTTTGAAGCGGGGCATGAACTGACTCCTGTGCGAAAAAGATATTTTCTCCGTCGCAACTGCCATGCCAGCCCTTTAAAACAATGAAAACCCTTATAAAACAGCAAGATAACGAAAAAAGTGGCGCTATGATGGCGTGCACCCTGCAGGATCTATTTATACCCGCCTTGCAACTTGCACGGTTTTTCCCTAACTAAGCTGCAACATACCCGCATATGGAGCATGACATGGCAGATTCAGGACAGATCGGTGGACGCATCCTGTTGGTGGATGACGAAGCCGCGATCCTGCGCACCTTCCGCTACTGCCTGGAGGATGAAGGCTACGAAGTGGCGGGGGCCAGCAGCACCGCGCAAGCCGAGGCCCTGCTGCAACGCCAGGTGTTCGACCTGTGCTTCCTCGACCTGCGCCTGGGCGAGGACAGCGGCCTGGAGCTGTTGGCGCAGATGCGCGTGCAGGCGCCCTGGATGCGCGTGGTGATCGTCACCGCGCATTCGGCCGTGGACACCGCCGTCGATGCCATCCAGGCCGGTGCCGCCGATTACCTGGTCAAACCCTGCTCGCCCGACCAACTGCGCCTGGCCGCCGCCAAGCAACTGGAAGCCCGCGCCCTGGCGGCGCGCCTGGAAGCGCTGGAAGGCGAGGTACGCCAGCCCAAGGACGGACTCGATTCGCACAGCCCGGCGATGATGGCGATTCTGGAAACCGCCCGGCAGGTGGCCGCCACCGACGCCAACATTCTCATCCTCGGCGAGTCCGGCACCGGCAAGGGCGAACTGGCACGTGCCATCCACGGCTGGAGTCGCCGCGCCAAACGCACCTGCGTGACCATCAACTGCCCGTCGCTGACCGCCGAGCTGATGGAAAGCGAGCTGTTCGGCCATGCCAAGGGCTCCTTTACCGGCGCCAGCGAGAGCACCCAAGGCCGAGTCAGCCAGGCCGATGGCGGCACCCTGTTCCTCGACGAGATCGGCGACTTCCCCCTGGCGCTGCAACCCAAGCTGCTGCGCTTCATCCAGGACAAGGAATACGAGCGTGTCGGCGACCCGGTGACCCGCCGTGCCGACGTGCGCATCGTCGCCGCCACCAACCTGGATCTCGACGAGATGGTGCGCGCGGGGCGCTTCCGCGAGGATCTGCTCTACCGCCTGAATGTCATCACCCTCAAGCTGCCGCCACTGCGTGAACGCCACGAGGACGTGTTGTCCTTGGCCGAGCGCTTTCTCGCCCGCTTCGTCAGCGATTACGGCCGCCCCGCCTGCGCCTTCAGCCCCGAGGCGGTAGCGGCGCTGCAGGCCTATCACTGGCCGGGCAATATCCGCGAACTGCGCAACGTCATCGAGCGCGCCAGCATCATCTGCCAACAGGAGTCGGTGGAGGTCGCCCACCTGGGCCTGGGTGGTAGCCCGGAGGCCCCGGCTGGTACGGTGCGGGTAGGCGCACCGATGAGCCTGGAGGAACTGGAGAAGGCGCATATCGCTGCGGTACTGGCCAGCAGCAACACCCTCGACATGGCGGCCAAGACCCTGGGTATCGATGCCTCGACCCTCTATCGCAAACGCAAGCAATACAACCTGTGAGCGCGAGAACCCCATGAAGCTGTCGATGAAGCTTCGCACCCGTCTGTTCCTGAGCATCTCCGCGCTGATCACCGTGGCCTTGCTCGGGCTGCTGCTGGGTCTGTACAGCGTGACCCAGGTCGCCAGTAGCCAGAGCACCCTGATCCAGTACAGTTTCAAGGCTGCGCAGATCGGCCAGAAACTGCGCCAGTACCTGGGCGACGAGCTGGTCATCCTGATCGACCAGAAACCCGATCCGCAGGCGCTGGAAGACATCCGCCGAACCTTTCGCGAGACCCTCGCCGAAGGGCTTGCCGGCCAGAACCTGCAAGCGGATTACGTGCAGGGGCTGGAAGAAAGCGCCAGGCTCTATGCGCTGATGGAACAGGCCGCCGAGGCCGGCACCCCCGCCGGGCAGACGCCGCACGACCTGGCCGGTTACCAGCCCTTCATCGAGGCCTTCCAGCACCTGCGCAACCACCTTCTGCAAGAGCAGAACAAGGTCGTCCTGCAGGTCAGCGAAGCCGAACGGCAGGGTCGCGAGAGTTCGCAACTGCTCGCCGCGCTGCTCACCTTCATGGGGCTGTCGGTGCTGGTGATCGGCGTGCTCACCGCCAACGGCATCGCTCGCCGTTTCGGTGCGCCGATCGACCTGCTGGTACGCGCCGCCGACCGGGTCGGCAAGGGTCAGTACGATGTGGTGCTGCCGGTGTCGCCGGTATACGAGCTGGCCCTGCTGAGCCGACGCTTCGGCCTGATGACCGAGGCCCTGCGCCAGTACCATTCGAGCAACCTGTACCAGCTACGCAACAGCGAAGGCCGCCTCAAGGCCGTGCTCGACAGCATCGATGACGGCCTGATCATTCTCGATGCCAAGGGCCGCGTCGAGCACGCCAACCCGGTGGCGCTGCGCCAGTTGTCCTGGCATTCCGAGATTCAGCACCAACCCATCGGCCCCTTGTTGCCCGGCCATGCCGTGGACGAAGCGCTACAGCAGGTATTGGCCGGCGAGCTGCTGCGCGAAGCGCCCGCCGATCTGCAGATCGATCGCAACGGCGAGACGCGCCTGCTGGCCTGGTCGCTGACGCCGGTACAACTACCCGAGGGCGGCAGCGTGGGGGCGGTGATGGTGCTGCGCGACGTCACCAAGCAACGCGCCTTCGAGCGGGTGCGCAACGAGTTCGTCCTGCGCGCCTCGCATGAGTTGCGCACGCCGATCACCGGCATGCACATGGCCTTCAGCCTGTTGCGCGAACGCCTGCCGCTGCCAGCGGGCGGGCGTGAACAGGAGCTGATGCGCACCGTCGACGAGGAAATGCACCGCCTGGTGCAACTGATCGACGATCTGCTCAATTTCTCGCGCTATCAGAATGGTCTGCAGACTTTGCAACGCCACCCCTGCGACCTGGCCGCGATGATCGAGCAGAGCTGCGAACGCTTCAGCGAAAAGGCCAGCGAACGTGGCGTGGATCTGAGCTGTTCGCTGCAGGATGGGTTACCCCACCTCTGCCTGGATGCCGGGCAGATTCAACGCGTGCTCGAGAACCTGTTGAGCAATGCCCTGCGCCACAGCAACTCGGGTGACAAGGTGCAGTTGCTGGCACAGCGCAGCGGTGAGCAGGTGGTAGTCAGCGTCAAGGACGAAGGGGAGGGCATTCCCTTCGAGCAGCAGGGGCGAGTCTTCGAGCCCTTCGTGCAAGTGGGCCGACGCAAGGGTGGCGTCGGCCTGGGGCTGGCGTTGTCGCGGGAGATCGTGCAATTGCACAAGGGCCGCCTCGAGGTGCGCTCACGCCCGGGCGAAGGCGCCACCTTCAGCTTCAGCCTGCCGGTGTGAAGCGCCTCGGGGGATAGGCAGGAAGTCATGCCGGCAGGGGCTCGCAGAAGCATGATTTCGCCGAAAGTTTTGACCATGCCTTCCCTTGGTAAAGGGCATGCCGGTCGAGCGCCATGAGCAGTACCCAGAAGAAGATGATTGTCAGCCTGCGCCCTCGACGTCTGGCTGAAAAATGAGGCTGCAGCAGCTTGCTGTTGAGGTGTTTTGCAGGTATTCGCGACTGGCTCGATTGCGCAATTTCTTGCACAGCAAAATGTGGATAACCCTGTGGATAGATAGCTGTAGGTCACGTTGGCAAAGGCCTTGAGGCTACTGCGCAAAAACTTGCGCAGCAGTGCGCAAGTTCTTGCGCACTTTTTCGTGATCTGGCGCGCAATATGACCATACTTCGCCTATAGGTCACGCCAAGCCACTGATTTATATCGCTTTATAAAAGTTGGCACGCAGATCGCTTTAGACCAGGCTCCCGGATCACTTCCGATCCATGACCCAGGCAAGGAGAGCACTCATGCCAACACCCGCGTATCTGTCCCT
>NZ_JBQLIX010000058.1:0-27467 GCF_052156495.1 Pseudomonas sp. NCHU5216
TTTCTTTTGCTTACTTTTCTTTGCGCACTTCAAAGAAAAGTGAGTCGCCCGAGGGGGCGAAACCCGGAATATCTGAAGACACCCAATGCGGCGTCCGGAACACCAACACAAGCCAACACACAAACTTGCCAGTCCGGTATCACCCAAGCAGTCCTGCAACCGGGCTTTCAAGGAAGCTCCGAACCTCAAATACTCAGCGCCCTCCAATAAGCCACAGTGCCCCGGGCTTGCAGCCAGCCGCCCGAACACCCAAGCTAAGGACTCTGGATCAACCCGATGAGGATCGGCCTTGGATTGGCACACCCTGCTTACCCGCGAACGTCTCGGCAAACCTGCCCCCAGCTCGGCCGAACTGGGCCGTAGCCCGTTCCACAAGGATCATGACCGCATCATCTTCTCCGGCGCCTTTCGCCGCCTCGGGCGCAAGACCCAGGTGCATCCGGTCTCGAGCAACGACCACATCCATACGCGCCTGACCCACTCGCTGGAGGTGAGCTGCGTGGGCCGCTCGCTGGCCATGCGCGTTGGCGAGATGCTGCGCGACGAACTGCCCGACTGGTGCGAGCCGAGCGACCTGGGCATGGTCGTGCAATCCGCCTGCCTGGCCCATGACATCGGCAACCCGCCCTTCGGCCACTCCGGCGAGGACGCCATCCGCCACTGGTTCCAGCAGGCCGCTGGACGCGGCTGGCTGGACGCGATGAGCGATGCCGAGCGCGGCGACTTTCTCAACTTCGAGGGCAACGCCCAGGGCTTTCGCGTGCTCACGCAACTGGAATACCACCAGTTCGACGGCGGCACGCGACTGACCTACGCCACCCTCGGCACTTATCTCAAGTACCCCTGGACGGCCCGCCACGCCGAAGCCCTCGGCTACAAGAAGCACAAGTTCGGCTGCTACCAGAGCGAACTGCCGCTGCTCGAGCAGATCGCCGCCAAGCTAGAGCTGCCACAAGTGCAAGCGCAGCGCTGGGCCCGTCATCCGCTGGTGTATCTGATGGAGGCGGCCGACGACATCTGTTACGGCCTGATCGATCTGGAAGACGGCGTGGAGATGGAGCTGCTCGACTACAGTGAAGTGGAAGCCCTGCTGCTCGATCTGGTCGGCGACGATCTGCCGGAAACCTACCGCCAGCTCGGGCCCAAGGATTCGCGCCGGCGCAAGCTGGCGATTCTGCGCGGCAAGGCCATCGAGCACCTGACCAATGCCGCCGCCGGCGCCTTCGTCGAACAGCAGCACGACCTGCTGCGCGGCGAGCTGCAGGGGGATCTGGTCGAACACATGCACGGCGCGGCCAAGCGCTGCGTGCAGCAGGCCAAGGCGCTGGCGCGGGAGAAGATCTTCCACGACAAGCGCAAGACCCTGCACGAGATCGGCGCTTACACCACCCTGGAGATCCTGCTCAACGCCTTCTGCGGCGCCGCGCTGGAGCAGCACAGTGGGCGCCCGCTGTCGTTCAAGCATCAGCGCATCCTCGACCTGCTCAGCTACTACGCCCCGGAGCCGGGCTGGCCGCTGTACCGCTCGTTCATGCGGGTGATCGACTTCATTGCCGGCATGACCGACAGCTACGCCACGGAAATGGCCCGGGAAATGACCGGCCGCTCCAGCCCGGTATAGGTTGCAGATGATAAGCCTGATTCGCAACGGCCTATCCTGGCATGCCGGGCCACCCGCCTGGGGCGCGGCGCTGGTTGCCGGTTTCGGCTGCGCCTTGCCGCTGCTGCTGGGGCTGGTCACCCTGCATACGGGCTTTCTCTGGGCCTCGCTGGGCGCCTTGCAGGCCGCCCAGGCCAATCCGCTGCACCGCTTTGGCATGCTGCGCATGCTCATGCTCACCGGGTTCGGCGCCTGCAGCGCCGGCCTGGGCTTCTGGGCCGGTAGCGATGCGCTGCTCAGCCTGGGCCTGTTCGCCGGCTTCGGCCTGTTGCTGGCCTGGTTGCAGCGCTATGGCAGCGAAGCCGGCAAGCTGGGTTTTGGTCTGTGCGTCTGCCTGTGCCTGGGGCAGAGCCAATATGGCCTGGGCAACCTGCACAACCCCTACGCCGTGGCCATGCTGTTCAGCCTCGGCGGCCTGTGGGTGATGCTCCTGGCATTCGGCATGCGCGGTATGCATGGGCTGCGCACATGGCCTTACATGCCTCGATTGCTTCGCCTGCTCAAGGTCTTGCGACGCCATGCCAGGCGCCTGCCCAAGCGACAATGGCGCCTGCACGCGTTGGGCTGCATGCTGGCCTTCGCCGCCTCCGGGCTGGTGGTCAACCTGGCAGGGCTATCACATGGTTACTGGCTGACCCTGGCAGTGATCACCACCTTGCAACTGGAGCTTCACGACAGCCTGCTGCGTGCCTTGCAGGCCAGCCTCGCCAGCCTGGCCGCCGCTGCTCTCTTGATCCTCGTTGGCCACAGCCTGCAGAACCCACCGCTGATGGTCATGGTGTTACTGCCGTTGATTCTGCTCAACCGTGCCCTGCAGGCCAATCACTATGGCCTGTTCGTGCTGCAGACCAGCCTGTGCTTCGTGCTGCTCACCGAGAGCCTGTCACGCGACTGGCACCTGCCCGAGGTACGTTTGCTCAATGCCTTGATCGGCAGCGCCCTGGCGCTGGCCGTGGCCCTGCTGATCCATGCTCTGCAGCGACGATTCGCCAAGGGCAAACGCAACGCACAGGCACAACCGCCCACCTAACCAGGCAGACCCGGCCACTCTTCACTACGCTTGCCAGACAGGTTCAGCGCCCGCCCCTCGCCTCGACCCAGGAGTGAAGAGCCATGCTCAGCAACGCCGTGCCGCGCGAACGCCGCTTTCCCCTGCACGTCCATATCAGCCTGCTGTTCACCTTTCTGCTGCTGCTCACCGGCGTGCTGCTGGGCCTGTTCAACTACCAGCAGACCAGCCGCCTGATCTTCTCCAGCAGCGCCACCCTGTTCGAGCGCATCCAGAGCGAGGTGCAGAAGGATCTGGATGCCACCTACCGCCCCATCCGTCATCTGCTCAGCCTGCTGGCGCTCAACCCCGCAGCCCAGGCGGACGACCTGCAGACTCGCCTGGAGCTGCTACCGATCTTCGCCCAGGCCCTGCGCGACAACCCCAAGCTGGCCTCGCTGTACCTGGGTTACGAGGATGGCGACTTCTTCATGGTGCGCCCCTTGCGCAGCGAGCACCTCAAGCAGCTCTTCGATGCCCCAGAGAAGGCCGTCTACCAGGTCTGGTCGATCGACCGCAGCAGCAGCGGCATCGCCAGCGATTACCTGTTCTACGATGGCTCGCTGAGGCCCGTGAGCCGCCGCCAGAACCTCAGCGAACGCTACGATCCACGCCAGCGCGAGTGGTTTCAGCGCGCCCGGGGCGATGGCGGGCAGATCACCACGGCGCCCTATCTGTTCTTTTCCAGCCAGGAAATCGGCACCACCCTGGCGCGCCGCGCGGGCCTGACCACGGTGCTGGGCGCCGACCTGACCCTCGACGACCTCTCGGCAACCCTGGCCAAGCACCGCGTCACCCCCAGCAGCGAGGTGGTACTGGCCGATAGCGAAGGTAACGTGGTGGCCTACCCGGACAGCAGCCGTTTGATCCGTCAGCACAACGGCAAGCCCGTGCGGGTCAAGGTAGAGGAACTCAGCCCTGCGCTGGGCGAACTGCTCGCCAGCGACCAGGCGCCTCAGGGCATCATCGAACTGGCTCACAAGCGCTGGGCCACGGCCCACTGGCATATTCAGGACGGCGGCCCGCAGGGCCTGCAACTGGCCCTGCTGGTGCCCGAGCACGAGCTGCTGGCTGACGCTTACCGCATTCGCTGGCAAGGCGCGCTGATCACCCTCGCCACCCTGCTGCTGTGCCTGCCCGTGGGCTGGATGACAGCACGGTTGCTGATCAAGCCCCTGCGCTCACTGGTGGAAGAGGCCGAGGCCATTCGTCGCTTCGACTTCAATACGCCGCCATGCACTCGCTCGCCGATACTCGAAGTCGATCGACTGGCGGTATCGATGACCCATATGCGCGATACCCTCGCACGCTTTCTCGATATCGCCGCCAGCCTCTCGGCACAAACCCATTACGACACCCTGCTCAAGCAGGTGATGGACTCTACCGTGGCCATCAGCGAGGCCCAGGGCGGTCTGCTCTATCTGCTCGACGACGAAAGCGGGCGCCTGGAGCCACAGGGCCTGGTCATCGATGGCCAACAACGCTCCCTGGACGAGCTGTACATCCAGGCCCTGCCCAATGACGCCCCGGATCTGCCCGCGTGGCTGAGCGGCCCTGTCCAGGGTGGCAAGAGCATTGCCCAGTCCATCGGCTTCGACCAGGCCGGGCACCTGCAGAAACTGTTGCTGGCGATGGACAGCCCGCGCCTGCACCTGATCGCCGCCGGCCTGCACAACCGTCAGGGCGATACCATCGGTGTACTGGTGCTGTTGCAACGCGATACCGGCGAGAACGGCGAAGACATGCTCAGCCCGGAGCGGGTCGCCTTCGTCGATGCGGTATCCGGCAGCGCCGCGCTGTGCATCGAAAGCCAACGCCTGCTGGCGCGACAGAAGCAACTGCTGGATGCCTTCATCCAACTCATCGCCGGCGCCATCGATGCCAAGAGCCCCTATACCGGCGGCCACTGTCAGCGCGTACCGGAAATCACCCTGATGCTGGCCCGCGCCGCCGCCGCGAGCGAGGCGCCCGAATTTCACCAGTACAACCCCACCGATGAGGAGTGGGAGGCACTGCATATTGCTGCCTGGCTGCACGATTGCGGCAAGGTCACCACCCCCGAGTACGTGGTGGACAAAGCCACCAAGCTGGAGACCCTGTATGACCGCATCCATGAAGTGCGCATGCGCTTCGAGGTGCTCAAGCGCGACGCCTGGATCGCCTACTGGCAAGGCGTCGCCGAAGGGGGCGACGCGCAGACACTGGCCGAGCAGCGCGACGCCCAGCTCGCCACCCTGGACGAGGAATTCGCCTTCGTCGCCAGTTGTAACCTGGGCAGCGAGCAGATGGCCGACGCCGATCAGACGCGCCTGACGCAGATCGCCGAACGCCGCTGGCTGCGTACCCTGGACAAGCGCCTGGGGGTGTCCTGGGAAGAGGCGCAGCGCCTGGAACGCACGCCAGCCGAGCCGCTGCCGGTACTGGAGCCGCTGCTGGCCGACCGCCCCGAGCATCTGCTCGAACGCCCGCCGCAGGAGCTGTTCGCCGCCGACAACCCCTGGGGCTTCAAACTGCAGGTGCCGCCGTACAAGTTCAACCGCGGCGAGCTGCACAACCTCGGCATCGAACGCGGCACCCTGACGGTCGAAGAGCGCTACATCATCAACCATCACATCGTGCAGACCATCCTCATGCTCGATCGCCTGCCCTTCCCGCGACACTTGCAGAGCGTCAGCGAGATTGCCGGTGGGCATCATGAAAAGATGGATGGCAGCGGCTATCCCAAAGGCCTGACCCGCGAGCAGATGAGCCTGCCAGCACGGATGATGGCGATTGCCGATATCTTCGAGGCGCTCACCGCCGCCGACCGTCCGTACAAGAAGGGCAAGACCCTGTCACAGGCCCTCGGCATCATGGCCGGCATGTGCCGCAACGCACATATCGATCCGCAGCTCTTCGCCCTGTTCGTGCACAGTGGTATCCCGCAGCGCTACGCCAGGCGCTTCATGCAGGCGGGGCAGATCGATGAGGTGGATGAGCGGAGCATACTGCAGCAGGCCGGGCTGGCCTGAGAGCCTGTCCAAAGTCTGCTGCGCGTCGGCGAAACTCTGAACAGGCTCTGCGAGAAGGCGCCGGAGACACCGGCGCCAGAGGGACGATCAAGCCTGGTTGATCGGGGTACCCGGGTACCAGACGTCCAGCAGCGGGCTGATCTCGAAGCCTTGCAGCTCTTCGCGACCCTTGAGCCAGGCCTCGACGGCCGCACGCTGTTCTTCGCTCACCGAGCCACGCTTGGCCAGGCAAACCAGGCCGTAATCCTCGCCACCGACATAGTCCAGGCCATTGCCGGCGATGGCATCGTCGAGGAACTGGTCGATGAAGCCGTCGATCACCTGATCGCTCAGGTCGGCCTTGAAGTTCAGGGTCAGCTCGAAGCCCAGCTCCTGAAATTCATCGACACAGAGCTTCTTGCGCAGACGGCGGGAACGGTTGGTGGCCATGTAGCTTTCCTCACAGATGATAATCCGCGGCACTCTAGCAGTTTCCTCGCCGGATAGCCCGTCTTGATCGCGTGCAAAACCCCAGCAGTACGGCATAATGGGCGCCATTCGCTCCACCCATCTATCGTTGCTCCGCTGCTTGCGGAAGGTTTTCTCGATGATTCAACGGTTTCGCCAACTGGCGCTCGGCGCCCTGCTTCTGCCCCTCGTTCTGACCACCCACGCCGCCTCCTCCATCAACCTGCCGGCCAATGTCGAGAAGGCGCTGCGCGCCAACAAGATTCCCAGCCATTCGCTGTCCGTGGTCACCCTGCCGCTGGACGGCCAGCCCGGTGGCCTGCAGTTCAACGCCGACATCTCGGTGAACCCGGCTTCCACCATGAAGCTGGTGACCACCTTCGCTGCCCTCGAACTGCTCGGGCCAACGCACCAGTGGCAGACCGAGTTCTATACCGACGGCCCGCTGCAAAATGGCGTGTTGGAGGGCAACCTCTACCTCAAGGGTGGTGGTGATCCCAAGCTGAACATGGAGAAGCTCTGGCTGCTGCTGCGTGACCTGCGCATCAACGGCGTGAAGCAGGTGCAGGGCGACCTGGTGCTCGATCGCAGCTTCTTCGTCACGCCGCAGTTGCCGGCCTTCAATGACGATGGCGGAGATGACAACAAGCCGTTCCTGGTCAAACCCGACGCGCTGCTGGTCAACCTCAAGGCACAGCGCTTCGTCGCCCGTGCCAGCGAAGGCAAGGTGCAGATCGCCATGGATCCGCCCATCGCCGCCATCCGTATCGACAACCAGGTCAAGCTGCTCAAGCCGGCGACCTGCCCGTCCTGGCCGGACGTGCGCTACAACCCGGTGCGGCAATACGATGGCCTGACCCTGATCGTCAGCGGCCAGTTGCCCGAAGGCTGCAGCGCACAGACCTACCTGTCGCTGCTCGACCACCCGGCTTACGCGGCCGGCGCCGTGCGCGGCATCTGGCAGGAACTGGGTGGCCAGATTCTCGGCAAGGATCGCCAGGGCCAGGTGCCGGAGAAAGCCCGCCTGCTGGTGCGCGCCCAGTCCCCCGATCTGGTCGAGATCATCCGCGACATCAACAAGTACAGTAACAACACCATGGCCAAGCAGTTGTTCCTCAGCATCGGTGAGCATTTCCGCAACGCCGCCGACAAGGACGACGGCATGGCCGCGCAACGGGCGATCCGCAGTTGGCTGGCACGCAAGGGCATCACCGCCTCGCACCTGGTCATGGAGAACGGCTCGGGATTGTCCCGTGCCGAACGCGTCAGTGCCCGGGAAATGGCCGCGATTCTCCAGGCCGCCTGGCACAGCCCCTACTCCGCGGAATTCCGCAGCTCGCTGCCGCTGGTAGCGATGGATGGCACCATGCGCAAACGCCTGCGCCGCACGCCGCTGGTGGGCGAGGCACACATCAAGACCGGAACGCTGAACAACGTGCGCGCCATCGCCGGCTATAGCCGCGACAGCAACGGCCAGAACTGGGCCGTGGTGGCGATCCTCAACGACCCCAAACCCTGGGGCGCCAGCGCCATCCTCGATCAGGTGCTGCTGGACACCTACAAACAGCCGAAACGCTGAGGAACAAGTAGCGCGGATGCAATCCGGGGCCAGGGTCAAAAGCCCCCGGCTTGCATCCGGGCTACGCTATCAGCGCGCAGTGAAACGCCAGGCGCGATGGATCTTGGGGTTGCGCGCGAAGTCGGGGTCGAGGGTCTGGGCACTGATCTCCTCCACCTGATAACGCGCCGCCAGTCCCTCATCGAGCTGGAACTTGCGGAAGTTGTTGGAGAAGTACAGCACGCCGCCACGAGCCAGGCGCGCCATGGCCTGATCGAGCAGTTCGACATGGTCACGCTGCACGTCGAACACCCCTTCCATGCGCTTGGAATTGGAGAAGGTCGGCGGGTCGATGAAGATCAGGTCATACTCCTCACGATCATTCTCCAGCCACTGCATGACGTTGGCCTGCTCCAGACGGTGCTTGTCGGAGAAGCCATTGAGCGCCAGGTTGCGCCGTGCCCAATCCAGGTAGGTCTTCGACAGGTCGACGCTGGTGGTGCTGCGCGCACCGCCCTTGGCCGCATGCACGGTGGCCGTGGCGGTGTAGCAGAACAGGTTGAGAAAGCGCTTGCCAGCGGCCTCACGCTGAATGCGCAGGCGCAATGGCCGGTGGTCGAGGAACAGCCCGGTATCGAGGTAATCGATGAGGTTGACCAGCAGTTTGACGCCACCCTCCTCAACCTCGAGGAACTGGCTCAAGGCCGCCTGGCGCTGGTACTGGCTGGTACCACTCTGGCGCTCGCGGCGCTTGACCACCACATGGCTCTGCGCGATGCCCAGGGCCTGAGGCACCGCAGCCAGGGCATCGAGCAGGCGCGCCTGAGCCTTGTCCGGGTCGATCGAACGGGGGGCGGCATACTCCTGCACGTGCACCCAGTCGCGGTAAAGATCGACGGCCAGGGCGTACTCGGGCATGTCGGCATCGTACAGCCGATAGCATTCGACACCCTCGCGACGCGCCCACTTGCCCAGTTGCTTGAGATTCTTCTGTAGGCGATTGGCGAACATCTGCCCACCCTCGGACAGGCGCGCCGGCTCGGCAGGTTCGGCTGGCACGCCCTCCTCCCTGCGACCACGGCGGTCACCGATGACGAACTGATCGGCCTGCACCTTGATCAGCAGCAACTTGCACGGCAGCGCACCGTTCCAGAAGGCATACTGCTTGTGGCTGCGCAGGCCCATGCGCTTGCCCAGTTCCGGCGTGCCAGTGAACACCGCCGCCTCCCAGCCCAGGCAGGCCTGGCGCAGGCGCTCGCCGAGGTTCTGGTAGAGATACAGCAGGCTGGCCTCATCCCCCAGGCGTTCGCCATAAGGGGGGTTGCTGATCACCAGGCCCTTCTGGTTCTGGTCGGGGCGTGGCTCGAAGCTGCCCAGCTCGCCCTGGTAGATCTTCACCCAATCGCTCAGACCGGCGCGCTCGACATTGTTACGCCCGGGCTGGATCAGCCGCGGGTCGGCCTCGTAACCGCGAATCCACAACGGCGGCCTGGCCAGGCCATCGGCCGCCCGCTGCTCGGCCTCGGCATGCAGCTTCTTCCACAATGCCGGCACATGGCCGAGCCAATTGGAGAACCCCCAGCGCTCGCGCTTGAGGTTCGGTGCGATATCGGCAGCCATCAGCGCCGCCTCGATGAGGAAGGTGCCAACACCGCACATGGGGTCGGCCAGAGCCCCACCTTCGGCGGCGATACGCGGCCAGCCGGCACGTATCAGCACGGCTGCAGCCAGATTTTCCTTCAGCGGCGCCGCCCCCTGCTGCAGGCGATAACCGCGCTGGTGCAGGCTGTGCCCGGAGAGATCGAGCGAGAGCACCGCCTCGCCGCGATCGAGGCGCAGGTGCACGCGCAGATCCGGGTTGAGCTTGTCGATACTTGGCCGCTCGCCGGTGCGGCTGCGCAGGCGATCGACGATGGCGTCCTTGACCTTCAGCGCGCCGAAGTGGGTATTGTCGATTCCCGACCCCTGGCCGCTGAACTCCACCGCCAAACTGCCAGTCGGCTCGAGATGATCGCGCCAGTCCACCGCCTGCACCCCGGCATAGAGCTGCTCGGCATTGCTCATGGAGAAACGCGACAGCACCAGCAGCACGCGGTTGGCCAGACGCGACCAGAGGCACAGGCGATAGGCCACCGCCAGATCCCCCTGCCCGCGCACGGCTGCGGTCTGTTCACGGGCCTCCTCGAGGCCGAGACCAGTGGCCTCTTCCAGCAGCAGGCCTTCGATGCCCTTGGGGCAGGTAAGCACGATTTCGTAACGCTCGGACATAACCATCCAGTGCCAGTGGCGATAAAAAGAGGTGCCGGGCACCTCGACTCACATTAAGAGACAAAATGTCGCAACGCGACCCTTCGTCGGAATAAGCAGCAATCTCATTTAGGCCATCACGCCGCCATCTCGCCCGCGAAGCCGCTGTATATGGGCCGTCTGGCTCGTAGCTGGACGCATGACCAGCCCCCTTATGGCGTGACCCGTCATTAGGTTACGCCCTTATGACAAATCGATCATTCACAGGCATCTGGGCATTCGTTAGAACACTACTCAATGCGTCGCTGCAATGGCGCACGCACAGGAGGCTCGCCACGCCGGCAGCGACCTCCGCCGGCAGATCATTTCTGCCACAGGCCTCCCCTGGAGGCCAACGGGACATTACAGTCAACAGCGAGGGCAACACCCTATGAGAAGACTCAAGCGTGATCCGTTAGAACGAGCTTTCTTGCGCGGCTATCAATACGGTATCAATGGAAAATCCCGCGAACTTTGCCCCTTCACCCTGCCATCGGTACGCCAGGCCTGGCTCAACGGCTGGCGTGAAGGCCGTGGCGACAACTGGGACGGGCTGACCGGCACCGCCGGTATTCACAGACTCAATGAACTTCACGCTGTCGGCTGATTCAGGGGCTTGGTTCCACGCCTCACCTGGCTGAACCAAGCTCCACAACTCTGCAGACTTCACCATGCCGACCCCATCCGGGCGGCGGGCGCAAGCCCAGGGGCTCCTCGAGAGCCCCTTTTCATTTCATTTGCGCAATGCGGCAATCGCCTCCACGGCCTCGCGAATCAGCGCCGGCCCCTTGTAGATGAACCCCGAATAGATCTGCACCAGGCTCGCCCCAGCGGCGATCTTCTCCGCCGCGTGCTTGCCCTCGGTGATGCCGCCCACGGCGATGATCGGCAAGCGCCCGCCCAACTCACCCGCCAGCACCTTGACGATATGCGTGCTCTTGTCACGCACCGGCGCGCCGGACAGGCCGCCGGCCTCATCAGCATGCGCCAGGCCCTCGACGCCCTCACGGCCAAGCGTGGTGTTGGTGGCGATCACCGCGTCCATGTCAGCCCCCAGCAGCGCCGCGGCGACCAGCGCGGTTTCCTCGTCGCTCATGTCCGGGGCGATCTTGATGGCCAGAGGCACGCGCTTGCCATGCTCCTGGGTCAGGTCTTCCTGGCGTCGGCGCAGCGCTTCGAGCAGCGCCTTGAGCGAATCGCCGAACTGCAGGCTGCGCAGCCCCGGCGTATTCGGCGAGCTGACGTTGACCGTCACGTAACTGGCATGGGCATAGACCTTGTCCAGGCACAGCAGGTAATCATCGACCGCGCGCTCGACCGGGGTATCGAAGTTCTTGCCGATATTGATACCCAGCACGCCCTTGAACTTCGCCGCCTGCACCCGGCGCAGCAGATGCTCGACGCCATGGTTGTTGAAACCCATGCGATTGATCACCGCCTCGGCCTCGGGCAGGCGGAACAGGCGCGGTTTGGGATTGCCCGGTTGCGGGCGTGGCGTCACGGTGCCGATCTCGACGAAACCGAAGCCGAGCTGGGCGAAGCCGTCGATGGCATCGCCATTCTTGTCCAGGCCTGCGGCCAGCCCGACCGGATTGGGAAACTGCAGCCCCATCACCGAAGTCGGCAGGCTGACTGGTGCCTTGGTCAACAGCCCATTGAGCCCCAGCCGCCCACCGGCACCGATCAGATCGATGGACAGCTCATGCGAAGTTTCCGGGGACAGTTTGAAAAGCAGCTCGCGGGCCAGGGCGTACATGAGGCAGACTCGGTTCGGCAAATTGAAAGGCGGCGATTATAGCCGTGCTGACTGCCACGACGCGAGGCGCGCACCACGCCACACTGCGCTCAGGATAACCGGCGCAGGCTCAGTAGCTCACCGTCGGCGCTGAACTCCAGCTCAAAGGAACCATGAATGCCGGAATGGGTCAGAAAGGGCCGCAGATGATGCGCAGGCAAACTCACACGACGACCGTCGCGACTTTGCGCCATAATCCGGTTGGCATGGCCACGATAGATGGCCTGCAACCGTTCTGCCGATAACGCGATATCCAGCACCAGGCTGGGCATGGAGGCACCCTCGCAAATGAATGCGCTCATTCTGCCACAGAGCGAACGCCACGCCTGCCCCGAGCGGCATGGGCAGGCCATGGCCTGCGCGTATGTCAGCCCCCCAGTCCAGGCTGCCGCTTGATCATGCCCCACTCGCAACCGCCCACGCTCAGCACTCGCCTGGCCTCACTGGCCCAGCGCCTGGGTCTGATTGGTCGCGGCAGCCGCCATATCCTGCAGCGCGCAAGTACTCTGGAATTGCCGTTCAGGCCCATTGCGCGGAACCTGGACAGCATCTGCTGGCTGGATGGCCCGCCCCTGCATCGCTTCATCGACCTGCCACGCGGTGCCCTCTCCGGGCCCGTACAGGAAGACAAGGAGCAGGCACATGCCGCCCTCAGCGGCCTGGTGGCCGTGGAACAGCAGCATCTGCAGGCCATCGACCTGCGTCAGATCGATGGCCTTTCCAGCCCCCTGGTCGAAGGCCGAAACTACCGCAGCCTCGAGGACTTCGCCGCCAGCGAGCCGTGCAAGTCGGTGCGCATCATCAGCTACAAGGATTTCATCAAGACCTTCAGCCAGGCGCTGCCGGGCTACCAGGGCGGTGAAGTCATCGAATTGCGCCAGGCCAGTTGGCTGGGGGAGCGTCTCTACTGGGCAGGCGAGCAGCAGGCGCCAGCCTTCGCCGGAGCCATCGTCTATGCCCGACGCCGCGGGCTGGAAATCATGCTGCCAGCCACCCTGACCCACTACAGCCTGAACCGGCAGGCGCTGGACAATCTGCAGCAGCACTACCACGTCCAGCTCATGCCCTGCCAGGCCTGGAGCGACCCAGCCTTCATGAGCCTGCTGCTCGATAGCGGCATGCCCTATGCGCGCCTGTCCCTATGGAAGACTCCGGGTGCAGCCGAGCTCCTGTTGCTACCCAAGGCCCACCCAGACGCCACCGCTCTGGGCGAAGGCCTGCAACTGGCGGGGGCGCCTGACGTTTTGAGCTATCTGCGCGGGTTGAGAAGCTAATCCCAGTCGCCACGTCCGCTCAGCAGGCGCCCGATCATATCCATGGGATAACCGCGATAGGCCAGGAAGCGGCCCTGCTGGGCTCGCTCACGAGCATCGCCGGGCAGGCGTCCGGCGAACTTGCGCTGCCAGACATCGCGTAGTTGTGCGAACCAGTCGATGCCGCTTTCACGCAGTGCCTGCTCGACCTGGGCACGGGCCAAACCACGCTGCACCAGCTCCTCACGGATGCGCTGCGGGCCGTGACCGGAGCGCGCCCGTGCAGCAACGAAGCTTTCCAGATAACGCGCCTCCGAGAGCAGCCCCTCTTCGGCAAGGCGATCCAGTGCCGCCTCGATCAGTTCATCCGGCGCGCCACGCCGACGCAACTTGCCGGCCAGCTCGACGCGGCCATGCTCGCGCCGGGCCAGCAGATCCATGGCCGCCCGGCGCACGGCGGCCGGGCTGTCCAAGACGACGGGCATGCTCGATCAGAAGTCGACTTCGGCGTCTTCGACCTCGGCGGCAGCGGCTTTGGCCGGCGTGCTGCTGACCAGCAATTTCTCGCGGATCAGCCCTTCGATTTCGCGCGCGACGGCCGGGTTGTCTTCGAGGTACTTGGCGGCATTGGCCTTGCCCTGGCCGATCTTGTTGCCCTGGTAGCTGTACCAGGCACCGGATTTCTCCACCAGGCCCTGCTGCACGCCGAGGTCGATGATCTCGCCATTACGGTAGATGCCCTTGCCGTAGAGAATCTGGAACTCGGCCTGGCGGAACGGCGGCGCCACCTTGTTCTTGACGATCTTCACACGGGTTTCGCTGCCCACCACTTCGTCGCCTTCCTTCACCGCGCCGGTACGGCGGATGTCCAGACGCACCGAGGAGTAGAACTTCAAAGCGTTACCGCCGGTGGTGGTTTCCGGGCTGCCGAACATCACGCCGATCTTCATGCGGATCTGGTTGATGAAGATGACCAGGCAGTTGGCGGTCTTGATGTTGCCGGTGATCTTGCGCAGCGCCTGGCTCATCAGACGGGCCTGCAGGCCAACGTGCTGATCGCCCATCTCACCTTCAATCTCCGCCTTGGGCACCAGGGCCGCCACGGAGTCGACGATGATCACGTCGACGGCATTGGAGCGCACCAGCATGTCGGTGATTTCCAGGGCCTGTTCGCCGGTGTCCGGCTGCGACACCAGCAGGTCGTCGACATTCACGCCCAGCTTGCCGGCGTAGTCGGGATCGAGCGCGTGCTCGGCGTCGACGAAGGCGCAGGTGGCGCCGAGCTTCTGCGCCTCGGCGATCACCGACAGGGTCAGGGTGGTCTTACCCGAGGACTCCGGGCCGTAGATCTCGACGATACGGCCCTTGGGCAGGCCGCCGATGCCGAGAGCGATATCCAGGCCCAGCGAGCCGGTGGAAATGGCCGGAATGGCCTGGCGATCATGGTCGCCCATGCGCATCACCGCGCCCTTGCCGAACTGCTTCTCGATCTGGCCCAGGGCAGCCGCCAAGGCGCGCTTCTTGTTCTCGTCCATTACCATCCTCACGTATTCACAAGGGCCTCGACGGCCGCCAACAACTGTATAAGTAGCCAGTATTATTCCACAGGGCAAGTCATCCGCCTACCCCGCAAGCGGATTTTCCTCTGCCAGCAGCTCGATAAGCCCTGCCAGTGCGGCCTCGACCGTCTGTCGGCGTATTTCGTCGCGGTTGCCGGCGAACTGTTTGCGCAGGCTGACGATACGTTCGCCATCGCCCCAGGCCAGCCAGACGGTGCCCACCGGCTTCTCTGGCGAGCCGCCATCGGGGCCTGCCACACCGCTGACCGCCACCGCATAACGCGCCCCGGCCTGGGCCTGGGCGCCGCGCACCATGGCCTCGACCACTTCGCGACTGACCGCGCCGACAGCCGCGAACAACCCCTGGGGCACGTCCAGTTGCTTGCTCTTCTGCGCATTGGAATAGGTGACGAAACCAGCCTCGAACCAGGCCGAACTGCCGGGAATGCGGGTGATCGCCTCGGCGATGCCACCGCCAGTGCAGGACTCGGCGGTACTCACCTGGGCGCCAGCGGCTTGCAGTCGCTGCCCGAGCTGGGCAGCCAGTTGGCTGATCGAATCCATGATGCTCTCCGGGGGAACAGGTCAGCCCGATACCCTACACCAGCTTCCCCCGGGATTTAAGGCCGCAATCGCCCCGTAGCAGGCCGTGTGAAAACGTAGTGAGCGTAGGCGCCCTGCCCCAGTCAGACTGGCAGCCGAAAGAAGCCCTCCAGCGGCGGCAGGGGCAGGCTCGCCAGACGAGCGGCCTCATCGCCCTCGACACCGAGGATGCGCAGCACCATTTCACAGACCCGTTCGGGCAGGTTGTCAGCGTACAAGCCCAGATCGTCATATAGCCGCGCGTTCGGCGGCGCCGGATCCTGCAGGGTGATGGCCACGGCACCCAACACGGTGCTGCCTACAGCCATCAGGGCCACCCCTGTGTCCTTCACCTCGAAACGTTGCTTGGCGATGCCTTCGAGCACGTCACGCAGCAGGAACTTGCCCAGGCCCTGGGAAATGATCTCGGGATTGAACGGGGATCTGGCCAGGAATCGCCCCCAGACCGGATCGGCCTTGGCCTGCAGCAGGGTGTAGCGCAAGCCCACGCTGAGGCGCTCGGCCGGATCGGTGATATGCGCAACCGCCTCATCCACCACCTTCGCCGACCGCTCGAAGACCTCCTCCAGCAAGCAGTTGTAGATGTCTTCCTTGGACTCGAAGTAGTTGTAGAAGGTGCCAAACCCCACGTCCGCCGCCGCAGTGATCTGCTGGATGGTGACGTCCCCACTGCTGCGCTCCGACATCAGCTCCAGTGCTGCCTTCATCAGGCTCAGGCGGGTTTCCCGCTTGCGTCGGGCGCTGCGCGATTCGCCAGCTTCGGCGGAGAGCACGGCGGTTTTCTGGTTGGGCGTGGGTGGTGAAGAAGGAGAGGATTTTTTCATGGGGCGAATCTAGCACCTGGCGCATGGCGCGCTCAACGGAACAAAATATGATTGACGATCAAAAATGATTGGATATCATCTTTTTCAGCAGTCTTGCTTGCTCGACAGATCAACAAGCGGAAAACAACAAAAATGAAGTCGCACTCGCTCAATCCGGAACTCGATACCGATCCGGTCGAAACACAGGAGTGGCTGGAGTCATTGCAGTCAGCGCAGTTGCATGACCCTGAGCGCGCCCTGTACCTCTTGCGTCGGCTCGAACAGTACGCCAAGGACTCCGGGCTCACCGGCAGCTCCGCACCCTATTCGTCCTACCGCAACACCATCGCTCTGGAGCGGCAGGGGAGCTATCCGGGCGACCTGGCGCTCGAGCAGCGCCTGGTGGCCATTTCTCGCTGGAATGCGCTGTCGATGGTGGTGCGGGCCAACCAGGCCTACGGTGATCTCGGCGGCCATATCGCCAGCTACGCCTCTGCGGCGGAGATCTTCGAGGTCGGCTTCAACCACTTCTTCAAGGCGCCCACTCACGAAAGCGGCGGTGATCTGGTGTTCTTCCAGCCGCATTCGGCGCCGGGCGTCTATGCCCGGGCCTATCTGGAAGGCCGGCTCAGCGAGGAGCAGTTGCAGAACTACCGCCAGGAGGTCGGGGGCAAGGGCCTGTGCTCATACCCTCACCCCTGGTTGATGCCCGACTTCTGGCAGTTTCCGACGGGTTCGATGGGCATTGGCCCGATCAATGCGATCTACCAGGCGCGCTTTCTGCGCTACCTACAGCACCGTGGCATCGCCAGTACCGAGGGCCGCCGGGTCTGGGGCGTGTTCGGCGACGGCGAGATGGACGAGCCGGAATCCATCGCCGGGTTGTCATTGGCCGCGCGCGAAGGGCTGGACAACCTGACCTTCATCATCAATTGCAACCTGCAACGTCTGGACGGCCCCGTGCGCGGCAACGGGCAGATCATCCAGGAGCTGGAATCGCTGTTCGCCGGCGCTGGCTGGAATGTGATCAAGGTGCTCTGGGGCTCGGAGTGGGACGCGCTGTTCGCCCGCGACAGCAAGCACGTACTGCTGCGCCGGCTGGCGCAGACCGTCGATGGTGACTACCAGACCCTGGGAGCCAAGGACGGGGCCTACAACATCGAGCATTTCTTCAAGCAAGACCCGGAGATTCAAGCGCTGGTCGCGCACATGTCCGATGCCGAGATCGACGGGCTCAAGCGTGGCGGGCATGACCTGCGCAAGCTCTATGCAGCCTATGCCAGTGCCCTCAACCATAAGGGGCAGCCGACGGTGATCCTGGCCAAGACCAAGAAGGGTTATGGCATGGGCGCCTCTGGCGAGTCGCGCATGACCGCGCATCAGCAGAAGAAGCTCGAGGGCGATGCGCTCAAGGCGTTTCGTGATCGCTTTCAGCTCCCGCTGAGCGACGAGGATCTGCAGAGCCACAGGTTCTACCGACCCGCTGACGGTAGCGAGGAACTGCTCTACCTCGCCAGGCGCCGCGAGGCGCTCGGCGGCGCCCTGCCCGCACGTCGGCAGCAGGCAGAGGCTGTCGCGGTGCCCGCGCTGGAGACCTATGCCGCCTTCGCGCTGGATGGTTCTTCCCGCGAGATGTCGACCACCATGGCGGCCATCCGCCTGCTGGCCGCGCTGCTCAAGGATCCACTGCTGGGGCCGCGCATCGTGCCGATCGTGGCCGATGAGGCGCGCACCTTCGGCATGGCCAATTTGTTCCACCAGATCGGCATCTACTCCCCTGTCGGCCAGCTGTATGCCCCGGAGGATGCCGGCTCCCTGGTCTCCTACCGGGAATCGCAAGACGGCCAACTGCTCGAGGAAGGGATCAACGAAGCAGGCGCGATCTCCTCCTGGGTCGCCGCCGGAACGGCTTACAGCACGTCCGGCGTGGCCATGCTGCCGCTGTACATCTTCTATTCGATGTTCGGCTTTCAGCGTGTTGGCGATCTCATCTGGGCGGCAGCCGACCAGCGCACCCGCGGCTTTCTGCTCGGCGCCACCGCCGGCCGCACCACCCTGGGTGGCGAGGGGTTGCAGCATCAGGACGGCACCAGCCAGTTGATCGCCGCCACCGTCCCCAACTGCCGCGCCTACGACCCGACCTTCGCGGCGGAGCTGGCGGTGATCATGGATCACGGCGCCCGGCAGATGATGGAGCGGCATGTCGACGAGTTCTACTACATCACCGTCAGCAACGAAAACTACCCGCAGGAGCCGCTCGCCGAAGGCCAGGCGCAGAACGTCATCAAGGGGCTGTACCCATACAAGCGCCATGAGGTCGAGGGTGCGGTCGCCAAGGTTCGCCTCCTGGGTTCCGGGCCTATCCTGCGCGAGGTCGCAGCGGCAGCCGTGCTGCTCTCGACGCACTGGCAGGTGGATTGCCAGGTGTTCAGCGCCACCAGCTTCAGCGAACTGGCCCGCGATGCGGCCAGCGTCGAGCGTCTGAATCGCCTCAATCCCGGCGCCGCGCAACGCCAGAGCCATGTGCAGACGCTGCTCGGCGGCAGCGACCTGATCGTGGCCGCCAGCGATTACGTGCGCGCCTATCCCAACCTCATCGCCCCCTATGTGAGAGCGCGCTTCGTCTCCCTCGGCACCGACGGATTCGGCCGCAGCGACACTCGCGCCAGGCTGCGCGCGTTCTTCGAGGTCGATGCCCACAGCCTGGTGATCGCCACCCTGCATGCCCTGGCCGAGGAAGGGCAAGTGCCCTGGGAAACGGCGCAGATGGCCGTGGAGCGCTATGGCCTCGACAGCGGCAAGGCGGCGCCCTGGACTCTCTGACGCGGGCGCTGTTCAACCTACCCCAGCAAGCCATCAGGATCAGAACATGAACCAGACATCTGCACTGCCCAGCAAGCCTGTGATCGCACCCACGCAAATCGCCCATTGGGTGCTCAAGACACCACGCCGAGAGAAGCTGATCGCCTGGTACGGCCTCGTGTTCGGCGCCGAGGTGGTGCACGCGAGCAAACTCGTCACCTTCCTCAGTTGGGATGCCGAGAGCCATCGGCTGGCGCTGGTCAAGCTGCCGGCCATCCTGCGCCTGCTGTTCCCCCTGGCCTGGCTGCGGCGCAAGATGATCGGGCTGGATCACATCGCTCACAGCTTCGACTCGCTGGAAGCCCTGCTGCTGACCTACGAGCGGGTCAAGCAACAGGGTATCGAGCCGGTCTGGTGCATCAACCACGGGCCGACCACCTCGCTCTACTACGAAGACCCGGACGGCAACCGGCACGAGTTCCAGGTCGAGAACTTCGCCACTGCCGAAGAAACCAAGCAGTACTTCAACAGCCCTGCATTCGCCGAGAACCCCATCGGCGTCAACTTCGACCCCGACTACCTGCTCACCCGCCTGCGCTCCGGCACCCCGGTTGCCGAGTTGCTGAAACAGGGCGCGGGCACCCCTCCGGGCAGCAAGCCGGTGGCGAACATGAAGGCCATTACCTGGAGAACCCTGTGATGAGCACGGACATGAAGGCACCGGTGGTCATAGTCGGCGGTGGTGCCAGCGGCTGCACCCTGGCCCTGCTGCTGGCCAGCTACGACATCCCCAGCATCGTCGTCGAGCGCCGCACGGCGCCCTTGCAGCACCCGGCCGCGCACGTGCTGAACGGCCGCGCATTCGAGATCTGGGCCCAGTACTCCCCCGCCCTGGCCCAGGAGATCCTGGCCCTGTGCCCGTCAGAAGACGAGATCGGCAACATCCGCTGGTGCACCAGCCTGCTGGGCACCGAATTCGGCAGCATCGATCTGCTGGCCGATCGGGAACTGGTAGAGCGGGTGCGCTCCCACAGCGAATACCGCATCGCCCACGTCGGCCAGCATCTGCTGATGCCGATTCTCTGGCGGGCGCTGGAAGCCGAGCCCCTGGTCACCTTCATCAAGGGTCACAGCCTCGAGTCGCTGCATGATTCGGGTCACCAGGTGACGCTGTCGCTGCGCGACACCAACCAGCAGCGCACCAGCATCGGCGCACGCTGGCTGATCGGTGCCGACGGTGCCAACAGCAAGGTACGGGAGCTGCTGGGTATCGCCATGCAAGGCCCGACACTGGCCAACATGGCCAGCGTATTCTTCCAGGTGAAGCTCGATGAGCTTCATCCGCAACCTCGCCCACTGCTGAGCTGGATCTACAACCCGGACTTCTGCGGCGTGATGATCAAGCACGCGGACGACAACTACATCCTCATGACGCCTTACCTCTGCGACGAGCAGGCAGTCGCCAGGGCGGGGCAGGACTACTGGCGCAAGGTGATTCCGCTGGCCATCGGCAACAGCGAAGTACCCTTCACCATCCACACCATGGGCAAGTGGCTGATGACCACGCAACTGGCCGCCTCCTATGCCAAGGGCCGCGCGCTGCTGATTGGCGACGCAGCGCACCGTTTTCCCCATACCGGGGGCTTCGGCCTCAACAGCGGCGTTCAGGATGCCCATAACGTGGCCTGGAAGCTGGCCGCCATCCTCGAAGGCCGCGCGCCGGACAGCCTGCTGGGCACCTACGAGCTCGAGCGCAAACCGGTGATCCGGCTGTTTGCCGAGCAGAGCATGGGCAATCACTTCAAGCTCGATGAAGTCACCTGCCACATCGGCCTGCGCAACCGCGGGCTCATGCAGGTGACGAAACTCTTCACCCTCGCCCCCTTTACCTGGCTGCCCAAATCCACTCGCGGTTCTCTGGCGGACTGGCTCATGCGTGGCGCGCTGAGAAAAACCGCCCTGCTGGAGGCGCAGACGGCCAAGGGCAAGCGCCTGCGCGCGCTGCTGCAGGCCCAGGTGCCCGAGCAACAGGAGCACTTCATTTCCACCGGCCTGGAGTATGGCTACGCCTACAGCCAGGGGCTGGTGGAACCCGAAGCCACGGCGCAACCCATGATCGGCAAGGGCGTCACCGAGTATCGACCGACCACCTGGCCTGGCGCGCGCCTGCCCCATGTCATGCTGCTTTGCGATGGTGAGCTGCGCGCCATCCACCAGTTGCTCGACAAGCGTGACTTCACCCTGATCAGCGCCAAGCCCGAGCAATGGAGCCAGGCCCTGCAAGCCCTGCCCGGCAGCGCCGAGATGGCGGTGCGGATCATCGGGCTCGACAGCATGGATCCCTCGACCCGCCAGGCCGCCATCGATCTTTATGAAGTGGGCGAGGACGGCGCGATCCTGGTCAGGCCCGACCATCACGTGGTCTGGCGAACCAAGGGCCGCGCCGACACCGATGCCGGCACCCTGGTGAGGATCGTCGAGCGGCTGAAAACGACCTACGGCATCGGCCTGTCGGGGCATCAGGAACAGCGCACCGAAGCAGCTCGCGAAAGGACGGCAGCATCCCGATGAACATGTCCGCCATGCAGTTAGCGCTCAGCGTTCCGGATATCGGTGAATACAGGGACGTGCAGGTAGTCGAGATCAGCGTGCGACCCGGCACCCCGGTGGTTGCCGGGCAAGCGCTGGTCGTGCTGGAAACCGACAAGGCCACCCTGGAAATTCCCGCGCCCTGCGCTGGAGTGCTCAAACGCCTCCTGATCCAGGAGGGTGATCGCGTCAGCCAGGGCGACATATTCGGCGAACTGGCGCTCGAGCAGCCGGCCGAGCCAGTGGCCGCGCCTGCTGCGCCCGCCCAGGCGCTGACCCAGGACGCCCCTGCCCCGCCAGCCCCGGCGGCAACCGCCGCAGTGGCGTCACCTGCCATGCCGGAAACGGCCGCCAGCGGCCTGCCACTACCCAAGGCAGGGCCCGTGGTGCGCAAGCTGGCACGCACGCTCGGCGTCAAGTTGTCCGAGGTATCGGCAAGCGGCAAGTCCGGGCGCATCCTCAAGGAGGATGTCGAAGCCTTCGTGCGTAAGCGCATGACGGCAGCCGTGCCCGATGAACGCCTGAGCGGCATCGCCCCGGTAGCCGAAATCGATTTTGCCCAGTTCGGCGAAATCGAGGTGAGGCCGTTGCAGCGCATTCAGAAGCTTTCTTCCGCGCATCTGCACCGGGCCTGGCTGAACGTCCCCCATGTGACCCAGTTCGAGACGGCTGACATCACCAGCCTGGATGCGCTGCTGAAGGCGGCCAATGCCGAGGGCGAGGAAAAGATCACCCTGCTGCCCCTGCTCATGCATGCGCTGGCCCAGGCGTTGGTGCAATTTCCGCAATTCAATGCCTCCCTGGCGGCCGATGGGCAACAGCTGATCCTGAAGAAGTACATCAATATCGGCTTTGCCGCCGATACCGAGGCTGGCCTCGTCGTCCCGGTGGTGAAGAATGCCAACCGCAAAGGGGTGCGCGAACTGGCACGCGAATGCGCCAACCTCGCCAACAGCGCCCGGCAGGGGCGGCTTGCGGCGAGCGACATCAAAGGCGGCTGCTTCACCATCTCCTCCCTCGGTGGCCTGGGTATCCGGGGCCCGTTCGCCCCCATCGTCAACGCCCCCGAGGTCGCCATCCTCGGCGTGTCCCGGGCCAGCCTGCAACCGGTGTGGAATGGCGAGCAGTTCGTGCCACGCCTGCTGCTGCCGCTCTCGCTGTCCTATGACCATCGCGTCATAGATGGCGCCCTGGGCTCTCGCTTCCTGCTCCATCTGGTGAAGTTGCTGGAAAACATCGGGCTCTTGCTGTTGTAGCCAACCTGGCTGCCGCAGGCAGTCGATCACTCAAGAAGAATGAGGTACAGACATGGCGCTTCCAATCGTGCGTTTCCGCCATCAGGCATCGGTGCAGTGGGGTTGCCTGGAGTCCGCCGACAGGGTTCGGGTGCTGCCGACGCCCTGCACCACTACCCGAGAACTTCTCACCCAGGGCCATGACGCGATAGCCAGGTTGGTGGAAGCGAGCAGCGAGGCTGTGGATCGGACCGAAGTCGAACTGCTGTCGCCGATCACCGACGATGCCAAGGTACTGTGCCAGGGCGCCAATTACCGCGAGCACATGATCGACTCGGGCATGGATCCGGATGCCAAGTCCTTCAACCTCTTCTTCACCAAGTCTTCGGCCTCCATCACCGGGCCGACCGGGGCCATCGTCAAGCCCAGGCACGTAAAGCTGCTGGACTACGAGATCGAGCTGACCCTGGTGATGAAGAAGCGCACCTCGACCCCGGTGGAGGTCACGCAGAACAACCTGCACGAATACGTCGCCGGCATCTGCATCGGCAACGACGTCTCCGCGCGCGATGTCCAGCTCCCCCAGATGCAGTTTCACAAAGGCAAGAGCTATCGAACCTTCAGCCCCCTGGGGCCGGTACTGTGCCTGCTCGAGCCATCCGAGATGGGCTACCTGGGGCAGATGCAACTGAGCCTGAGCGTCAATGGCGAAGTCCGCCAGCGCGACAGCACGGCCAACCTCGTGTTCAAGCCGGCGGAAACCCTGAGCGAATACTCGCAGATCGTGAACTTCGAGCCCGGCGACGTGCTGATGACCGGAACGCCGTCCGGCTGCGCCCTGAGCGTGCCGCCGCGCCTGCTGGTGAAACTGTCGGGCCTGCTGCCCGAACCCCTGAAGTGGAAGTTCTTCATCAAGGGCCAGCAGCGCCGCCGCCAGTACCTGCAGGTGGGTGATCGCGTCGAGGCCAGGATCGTCAGCCAGGACGGGCGCATCGACCTGGGCTGCCAAAGCCACAGCATCGTGGCGCAGGACTGATCGAGCGCGGGGCTGCCCCAGCCCCCCTTTCTGCCAAGCCGGACAGCGTTTCCTGCAGCGCTGCCGGTGCCCCGCAACCGCTATCCGCATCAAGGCTTCCCCCCTGACGAAAGCGCCGCCGCTTTCAGGTATCATTGCGCGCCTGGCAGCGCTGGGAGGCAGCGCGACCCGCTCGATGCCTCCCGGATTCCTTGAGCTATTCATGCTGAAGACAGGTCAATGGCAGCCCAACGGCAACGACCCTACAGACTGAGCACAATGGACAGGCTCGAGGCCATTGCCACCCGGCTGAGCGCAATTGGCTCCGCCGGCGCGCCAAGGACGACAGCGCTGCCCGTTCGACTACGCCAATGTGCGACGACCTCACCACAGATGCCGGAAACCGACACCTCGGACGAGCCACGAATCCTGCCTATGGCCCACTGCCCGCCAGGCGATTCGACGAGCCCCGAAGCGTCGATGCCGCTCAGCCCAAGGCATCACCGGCAAACCCGCTTCAGCCATCAGGCAAGACAACTTCAAGCGATCGATTCCCATGACCAACTCTGACCTTTCCGCCCACACCCCGATGATGCAGCAGTACTGGAAGCTGAAGAATCAGCACCCGGATCAGCTGATGTTCTATCGCATGGGTGACTTCTACGAGATTTTCTACGAAGACGCGAAGAAGGCAGCCAAGCTGCTGGACATCACCCTGACCGCGCGCGGTCAGTCGGCCGGCCAGTCGATCCCCATGTGCGGCATTCCCTTCCACTCGGTGGAAGGCTACCTGGCCAAGCTGGTCAAGCTTGGCGAATCGGTGGTGATCTGCGAACAGATCGGCGACCCGGCCACCAGCAAGGGCCCGGTGGAACGCCAGGTGGTGCGCATCATCACCCCCGGCACCATCAGCGACGAAGCCCTGCTCGACGAGCACCGCGACAACCTGCTGGCCGCCGTGCTGGGCGACGAGCGCCTGTTCGGCCTGGCCGTGCTGGACATCACCAGCGGCCGCTTCAGCGTGCAGGAGATCAACGGCTGGGAGAATCTGCTGGCCGAACTGGAACGTCTGAACCCGGCCGAACTGCTGATCCCGGACGACTGGCCACAGGGCCTGCCGGCCGAGAAGCGCAAGGGCTCACGCCGCCGCGCGCCCTGGGACTTCGACCGCGACAGCGCCTTCAAGAGCCTGTGCCAGCAGTTCGGCACCCAGGATCTGAAAGGCTTCGGCTGTGAGAAGCTGACCCTGGCCATCGGCGCCGCCGGCTGCCTGCTGAGCTATGCCAAGGAAACCCAGCGCACCGCCCTGCCCCACCTGCGCAGCCTGCGCCATGAGCGCCTGGACGACACGGTGATCCTCGACGGTGCCAGCCGCCGCAACCTGGAGCTGGACATCAACCTCGCCGGCGGCCGCGACAACACCTTGCAATCGGTCATGGATCGCTGCCAGACCGCCATGGCCAGCCGCCTGCTGGGCCGCTGGCTGAACCGCCCGCTGCGTGATCGCGCGGTGCTGGAAGCGCGCCAGGACGCCATTGCCTGCCTGCTCGACGGCTACCGCTTCGAGACCCTGCAACCGCAGCTCAAGGAAATCGGCGACCTGGAGCGCATCCTCGCCCGTATCGGCCTGCGCAACGCCCGCCCACGCGACCTGGCGCGCCTGCGCGATGCCCTGGCCGCACTGCCCGAGCTGCAGCAGGCGATGACCACGCTGGATACCCCGCATCTGCAACACCTGGCCAATACCATCGCCACCTACCCGGAATTGGCCGAACTGCTGGCCCGCGCCATCATCGACAACCCACCGGCGGTGATCCGCGATGGCGGCGTGCTGAAAACCGGCTACGACGCCGAGCTGGACGAGCTGCAGGCGATGAGCGAGAACGCCGGCCAGTTCCTCATGGATCTGGAAGCGCGGGAAAAGGCCCGCACCGGCCTGGCCAACCTCAAGGTGGGCTACAACCGCGTGCATGGCTACTTCATCGAGCTGCCCACCAAGCAGGCCGAATCGGCGCCGGCCGACTACATCCGCCGGCAGACGCTCAAGGGCGCCGAGCGCTTCATCACCCCGGAGCTGAAAGAGTTCGAGGACAAGGCGCTGTCGGCCAAGAGCCGCGCCCTGGCCCGCGAGAAGATGCTCTACGATGCCCTGCTCGAACAGTTGATCGACCACCTGGCACCGCTGCAGGACAGCGCCGCGGCACTGGCCGAGCTGGACGTGCTGAGCAACCTGGCCGAGCGCGCGCTGAATCTGGATCTGAACCGCCCGCGCTTCGTCGAAGAGCCATGCATGCGCATCGACCAGGGCCGCCACCCGGTGGTCGAGCAGGTGCTGACCACGCCCTTCGTGGCCAATGACCTGGACCTGGACGACAGCCGCCGCATGCTCATCATCACCGGGCCGAACATGGGCGGTAAGTCCACCTACATGCGCCAGACCGCACTGATCGTGCTGCTGGCCCATATCGGCAGCTTCGTCCCGGCTGCGGCCTGCGAGCTGTCGCTGGTGGATCGCATCTTCACTCGTATCGGCTCCTCGGACGACCTGGCAGGCGGCCGCTCCACCTTCATGGTGGAGATGAGCGAAACCGCCAACATCCTGCACAACGCCAGCGAACGCAGCCTGGTGCTGATGGATGAGGTTGGGCGTGGCACCAGCACCTTCGACGGCCTGTCACTCGCCTGGTCGGCGGCCGAGCACCTGGCACGCCTGCGCGCCTTCACCCTGTTCGCCACCCACTACTTCGAGCTGACGGTACTGCCGGAGAGCGAGCCGGTGGTGGCCAACGTGCACCTCTCGGCCACCGAGCACAACGAGCGCATCGTCTTCCTTCACCATGTCCAGCCCGGCCCGGCCAGCCAGAGCTACGGCCTGGCCGTGGCGCAACTGGCCGGCGTGCCGGGCAGCGTGATCAGCCGCGCCCGCGAACACCTGGCGCGCCTGGAAGCCACCAGCCTGCCCCACGACCTGCCCCGCCAGGAGCCCGGCCAGCCGCAGGCGCCGATGCAGAGCGACCTGTTCGCCAGCGTGCCGCACCCCCTGCTGGAGCAATTGAGCAAGATCAATCCGGATGATCTGACTCCGCGCAAGGCGCTCGAGCTGTTATATACATGGAAGACGCAGGTCTAACGCTTGCCCCGACAAGCTGCTAGAATCGCGCGCATTTTTACGACTGCCCGGTTTACAGCCTGAGCCGCGGCCCCAGATAGAGCGCCTGACAGCCCTTCGCAGAAAGGGCGCAGGCCGCCGCCCGAGGAGAGAATCAGACATGACCTTCGTCGTCACCGACAACTGCGTCAAATGCAAATACACCGACTGTGTGGAAGTCTGCCCGGTCGATTGCTTCTACGAAGGCCCGAACTTCCTGGTGATCCACCCGGACGAGTGCATCGACTGCGCTCTGTGCGAGCCGGAGTGCCCGGCCCAGGCGATCTTCTCCGAAGACGAGGTGCCCGAGGACATGCAGGAGTACATCGAGCTCAACGCCGACCTGGCGGAAGTCTGGCCGAACATCACCGAGAAGAAGGACTCGCTGCCGGACGCCGAAGAGTGGGATGGCGTGAAGGACAAGCTGCAGTATCTGGAGCGTTAAGCGCCGCGCACTATGCTGCTCGCGTAAGCATTCGAGTCCCGACGGGGCTTACTTGGAAACCCGATGCCAGGATCTGGCATCGGGTTTTTTATTTCTAGGATGCGTTTGAGCGATACCGGACTGGCAAGTTTGGGTGTGGGTTGTTGGTTGTTCGGGTGCTTGTTCCGGCTTGCCGCGTTTTTGTTGATGTTTTTGGTTTCGCCCTCCCGG
>NZ_JBQLIX010000059.1:0-24438 GCF_052156495.1 Pseudomonas sp. NCHU5216
TTCACCATCGAGCTGGAAGACGCCGTGATCGTCGACGTGCAGTCGCGCATGCCGAACTGCCAGGACCCGAACATGGCTCACTTCACTCACCTGGAAGACGTCTACTTCACCTACCGCAAGATCGTCTGGACTCACGAAGTCTCCGGCACTTCCGGCTCCGATGACTGGCGCACCCCGATCTCTGCCTAAGTCCTGGCTGAGTTCGTGTAATACCGCAGCGGCCAGGCATCGTCCTGGCCGTTGCGTTTACGACGATTTGTGTGGATGGGGGTTGATCTATGTGGGAGGGGCTTTAGCCGCGATGCGTCGAGTCGTTTTTCCTTCACCTGATCATTCGCAACCGCCAACCCGAACACAGCCTTTGTCGCGCTGCCTGCCTAGAATGGCCCGCGCCGCCAGGGCGTCTCTAAAAACGTAGGCGAGGCAGTCAGCACAACACCGATGGCGGCCCCGCAAAAACAAGCGAAAAACGGTCGGAGTCGCGCTCGACTTTACGAGTTGTAAATGAGCATTTTGAGCTTGTTTTTAACGCAGTGATGACAACGCAGGTAGTTTTTAGAGGTGCCCTTCATGGATCGAAACAAGAGGAACAACGAATGTTCGCCCCGGCCAATCAGACCCATTTCAGCCTGAGCATCGAAGGGGTCGAGCACGACCTGCAGGTGCTCGAATTCAACGGGCGCGAGGCCATCAGTCAGCCTTACGCCTTCCGCGTGGAGCTGATCAGCGAACGCCCCGACCTCGACCTGGAAAGCCTGCTGCACCAGCGCGCCTTCCTTGCCTTCGATCAGCAGGGTGCCGGCATCCACGGCCTTATCCATCGCATCGCCCAGGGCGAATCCGGCCAGCGCATGACGCGCTACCACCTGACCCTGGTGCCGCAACTGGCCTACCTGGCCCATCGCACCAACCAACGCATCTTCCAGCACCTGACGGTGGAGAAGATCATCGGCCAGGTGCTCGAAGAGCACGGCATTCAGAGCGATGCCTATCAATTCCTGCTCGGCTCGATCTACCCCGAGCGCGAGTACTGCGTGCAGTACGACGAGACAGATCTGCACTTCGTCCAGCGTCTGTGCGAAGAGGAAGGCATCCACTACCACTTCCGCCATAGCGCCGAGGGGCATGTACTGACCTTCGGTGATGACCAGACCCCGTTCCCACGTCTGGCACCGCTGGCCTACCAGCAGGACACCGGCCTGGTGGCCGACGACCCGGTGATCAAGCACTTCGGCGCCCGGGTGGAAACCCGCACCAGCCAGGTCACCCGTCGCGACTACGACTTCGAGAAGCCGCGCCTGCAACTGGAGGCCAAGGCCGACGGCGAGGTGCAACCGAAACTGGAAGACTATGACTACCCCGGTCGCTACACCGACCGCGAGCGCGGCAAGCACCTGGCCAAGCGCGCGCTGGAACGCCATCGCCACGACTTCGAGCTGGCCGAGGGCGACGGCGACTCGCCGACCCTGGTCAGCGGCCACTTCCTCGAACTGACCGAGCATCCGCGCGCCGAGTGGAACCAACTCTGGCTGCTTACCGAAGTGCAGCACGAGGGCAAGCAGCCGCAGGTGCTGGAAGAGTCGGTCACCAGCGACACCCAGCCCGCCGACGGCTTCACCCAGGGCTATCGCAACCGCTTTACCGCCACGCCCTGGGACGTGCCCTTCCGCCCGCCACTGGATCACCCCAAGCCGCGCCTGCTTGGCAGCCAGAGCGCCGTGGTCACCGGCCCCGCCGGCGAGGAAATCCACTGCGACCAGTATGGCCGGGTGAAGGTGCAGTTCTTCTGGGATCGTGAAGGCCAGGCGGACGAGAAAACCAGCTGCTGGCTACGGGTCAGCTCCAGTTGGGCCGGTGATCGTTATGGCGCCATCACCATCCCGCGCATCGGTATGGAAGTGCTGGTCACCTTCCTCGAAGGCGACCCCGACCAGCCGCTGATCACCGGCTGCCTGTACCACGCCGAACACGTCGTGCCCTACGACCTGCCGGCGAACAAAACCCGTAGCGTGTTCAAGACCCTGAGCAGCCCCGGCGGTGGCGGCTACAACGAACTGCGCATCGAAGACCGCAAGGGCGCCGAGCAGATCTACGTCCACGCCCAGCGCGACTGGGACGAAAACATCGAGCACGACCAGAAGATCCGCGTCGGCAACGAACGACACGACACCGTCGAAGCCAACGCCTACAGCCACTTCAAGGCCGAAGAACACCGCACCACCCACGCCGACCGCAAGACCGAGATCAAGGCCAACGACCACCTCACCGTCGGCGACAGCCAGCACATCAAACTGGGCAATGGCCAGTTCATCAAGGCCGGCCAGGAAATCCATCTCTCCAGCGGCCTGAAGGTGGTGCTCGAAGCCGGCAGCGAACTGACCCTCAAGGGCGGAGGCAGCTTCGTCAAACTCGACGGCGGCGGCGTGACGTTGGTGGGACCGGTGATCAAGATCAACTCCGGCGGCGCAGCGGGCAACGGCTCGGGGGCCACGCCCATCCTGCCAGGGGCGGCGAAGCCGGCGGATGCGGATGTGCCGGGAGGACTGCTCAAGCAGCGCCTGCGTGAAGAGCTGCCCATCGTCGAGCTCTGCCAGAAGCCCAAGGGCGGCACGCCGCTGCAATGCCCGCTCTCCGACTGCCCCTGCCGCAAGGCCATGAACGCAGGGGTCAGCGCATGAGCAGCAAGCACTGGTTACTGCTGGAACGCACGGAGCATTTGCTGCCCGAGCTGTATCGGCTCGGTGAGAACCCTGATCCGATTCGCCTGTTCGACGACACCGAGCTGGCCGCTTGCGAAGAAGAAAGCCCCCTGCTGGTCGATGCACAGGGCAATCCCTCATTGCTGGCTGCCATGCAGAACGAACCTCTCACCTGGCCCGGCCTGTTGCTGGAAACCCCAGGCGCAACCGAGGATCTGCTGGCCCACCTGCGCCATATCCTGTTCATTCGTTTCGATCAGGAGCGCCGAGGCGTGCTGCGCTACTCGCGGCCTCGCACGGCCAGTTACCTCTTCCCCGCCTGCGATGCCGAAACCCTCGCCACCTGGCTCGGCCCCATACAGCGCCTGAGCTGGTATGGCGGCACCTGGCAGGAGCACGCCGATGACCAGGCCACCTGGCGACATGTCGAAAACCCGCAGGCAGGTACCTGGCGCCCGGTAACCACCGCACACGAACTGCACCTGAGCGCCGCGCAGGAACAGGCCCTGCAGCGCCAACAGGGCGAGCACTTTCTTTACCAATGGTGGGAACGCCAACAGGGTATTGGCTTCAAAAGGGCCTGGGGCTACCTGAGTGAGGGTATGCAAGCCGGATTCGCGACGGCTGAATCGCTGAACACTTACCTCGACCTGCGCCACGCCAATCCACACGCCACACCGCCTGATGCGCTCCCGCCCGGCACCGATCAGCGGCGTCTCGAGGCCCTAGCCAGGCACCTGAGCCAAAATACGACCGACAAGGAAAGCCGCGTATGAGCAACAACGTATTCGCCCTGAGCCAAGGCGCTGCCTGCGAGGCTGGCAAGCTCATCGTCCAGGTGGTGGGCAAGGATCACCCGACCACGCAGAAACTGGTGATCTGCGATGAAAAGAATGCGCCACTGACCAGCCTGACCCAGCAGGACAAACCGGAAATCCAGACCAGTGACAGCTTCAGCAGCGTGCTGCACGTATGGGACTGGGAAGGCCAGCCCAAGCGCACACTGTGCCTTGAAATCGAGGCCAGCGAAGGTGGGCCGATCCGCCTACCGTTGCATGACGAACTGCGTACCACCCCTCGTCAGCCCGTACATGACACCCAGTGGAATCAGATCGTACCGGTGGTTCCCATGACCGCCTTGCCAGGCAGCAGAAGCGAACAGGATTTGGGGACTCCTGTCTTAGTACGCGGCGGCTTTGTCTATGTCTTTTATCGCAACAGGCTTTGGCGTGAGCTCGAGGTTCGCCAAACAGATGGCAAGACCACCTATCACGACGTGAATGTCGCCCGACATCGAGACGGGACGGGCTTTCGTACTGGACTACGCAGAGCTAGCGGCGTCGCGCTCGATGATATCTGGCTCCCCGTACAGTGGAACAACAGGCACACCGTCGACGTGCAGATGTGCTTCTCCGAGATCCAGCTCAGCGCCGCACGCCTTCAACGCCTGGAACAGGACAGCGGCCTGCGTCGCAGCCGCTGCCAGAGCTTCGACCTACGGGCCACACGGGAAAAATTCCAGAGCCTTTACCAAGGCAAACCCGACGGCCAGGCCATGCTCGAGGCCTTCTCCCGGTACGACATCCACGATTACGCCAAAAAAGGTGCAGCAGAGCGGGCAACCCCGACACGCCGCAATCTTTCCCTGCATGTATTTCCCATCTCCCTGGCAGCACAGCAACGGGCGCGTCGTCCGGGTTACGAGTGGCTGCTGGATCATCCTGGCCGTTATATCTGTGATCTCACCGGGGCAATGCCGGAAGAAGCGCAAAAAGCAGCACAAGCATTCTCTGACAGCTGTGAAAATGCCAATCCGAGCAAGCCGGATGCGCTACTGGAAAGCGGTGCACTTCATGCCTGCGTCGAAAAGCATCTGCCCAGCCCACCAGCAGGGGAGGACAAAACGGCTACGCAACCTGCCGCGGAACTCTGGCAGGCACATGCCGCCGAACCGGACGTGTTGCAGAGTGCACGCACACGTCAGCTCTGTGCGGTCTTGCTCGAAGATCCGTTCTACCGCCTGCGTCATCTGAAAAAGTGTGTGGAAACCCAGCAACAGCTACTGCAAACCTGCATCAGCCGGGCATCCCAGCACCCTCACCATGGCAGCGCACTGCTGGTTCAACAGATGGTGATTCCTACCATCGTAGGTGGCCAGAAGAACCCGCTGCACGAAAGCATCAAGAAGATCAGTGATCGCGGTAAACGCGATATTAACCACTTCACCGCAACCCCCGAACGCATGCTGACCTGGAGCAATTTGGAATATTGCCAGCAATTGCTCAGCCGCTGCCTGGACGCACCTCTGCACCAACAAGCACTGGCCGACCACCTGAGCCTCGATGGCTTCGAGTACCTGGCTGAATTCCGCTTTGCCAGCCAGTTGCTTCCCTTGCTAGCCACGTCGCCTGCACAACTGGATCCACTCGCGGCCAGCGGCAGCATTACCGATGCGGTCAATAACCGCATGGTTTTCGCTACAAATGAGACGCCAGGCCAGAAGCTGATCAGCAAGATCGCCAATGAAGCAGCGCACCCACTGCATGGCATGTTCTGGCCGGAGGTCACACCGGAAAAACTGATGGCTCCCTATCAGAAACCAGCCCAACCCCAGCCCAATTCGGGCGATGGGAAATTTCGCCCGGAGGAGTTGGCGAAACTGGAGAATCAGGAAGTCCCAGGTAGCGAACCCGTCACCCTGAATGCGGCCCTTCTGGCTGGGTTGCTTCAGGGCGGTAGCCTGCAGAGTGCATTGGTGGCCAATGCCAAAGCCTGTGCCAATGCGCTGCACGAAATTTACGGCAACTTTGCCGGAGCGGTTGAGGCCGCAGAAAGCGCGCTCAGCCAGGCACAGGAAAAGCAACGCAATGCCGAGCAGGATCGACGCCAGGCTCAGCAGGCTCGCAGCGACAGCCGACGCGATCAGGCGCAGGCCAGGCAAGAGCGGCAGGCCGCCGAACAGAACCAGCAACAAGCAGAAGCTGCTCAGCGTCAGGCCAATACAGAGGCCCGACGCAGGAACCAGGAGCTGGGCCAGGCTCGCCAGGCAGAACAAAACCAGCGCGCAGCCTTGGGGGGCGAAGCACGCCCCGCTGCGCTCCGCCTACATGGCCAGGGTGTCGAACAGCTACGCGGCATGATGCGCGACAGCTTCGGCGAAGCGGTCTTCATACGCCGTAGCGCGTTTAACGCTGGGGCTCACTACCTGTTTGGCCTGGAGGATCTGCCCAATAACGGCCGGCGCCCCATCCGCATGTATGGCGAATATCTGGACGGCCAGGGCAACCTGCTCGCTTCCAGCAACCAGCGCACCGCCCGCAGTGCCGGCCTGGAGCAGGTAACGGGTGACCATCTGGTGCTGGTCATGCCGCGTAACCATCGTACAGCCCAAGGCGTGCGCCGCCTGAACCAGGCCATACGCGATGTGATGCAGGCGGAGCACGCCCAACGCAGCGCCCAGGCGGCACAGCGCCAAGCCTCGACACGGGCCAGCAGTGCAGCCCAGGAAACGGCCAGGGCGCGCACAGCCGAAACAGCGCAGAACAATCGAGCGCAAAGTGCGAACAGCACAGCCAAGGCTGCACGGCAAGCAGGGATAGAGGCCAGAAGCGGCCTGCAAGAAGCCGTTAATAACCTGCAAGGCCAGCAGGGCAACCTGTATTACCGGGCACTCAATGGCAAGGTTTTCCCTGCATCGGTGTTAATGCTGGAATTCTATAACGTATATCTGGAATGGAATGGAAGAAACTCAACAATCCAACAAAAAGGTGACAACAGGTATACGGCAGGTATAGCTGGCGCGACCATTGATACCCTCGTAGCCTTCGAGGCGCTAACCTATAAATTCTCTAAAAATATAGAAGTTCTCAGTTCAACACGTAAACCCATTTTCACTATCCCCAGAAAGTTCGCTATAACCCTGTTAGGTGAGTCTCTGGGGAGTAGATTTGCGGGAGCTATTACCGCTCGCTTGATTGGTCAAACTTTGGGTGGAGTGGTAATGCTCGGTATCTGCCTGTACGACGCCTGGTATGCCTGGCGCTGGAGCGACGACGCAATGTGGGGCTACCTGCTGATGGCCGGCGGCGCGGCAATCGGTGTGGTCAGTGGCTTTTTCGCAGGAACTGCCACCCTGCTGGGCCCGGCTGGGTGGTTGGCTTTGCTGCTGATCGGCAGCGGGGCCGGTATCGTCTACTGGCTCAGCAGCACCCCGCTAGAGGACTGGCTGGGCAACGGCCCCTTCGGCGACAACCGCAAGCACCCCCATCTGCTGGAACCCAAGGAAGCCTTCTATCGCCTGCTGGGCCTGTTCGCCGGCCCCACGGTCAAGGTCGAAACCAACCCCGATTACAGGCCCGATGCCAAGCTGGACAGCAGTGATTCCGTGCCCTATGTGGTACGGACAGCCAATACCCGGATCCGCATCGAAACCCATCTGCCCGGCCTGCTCGGCACCCGTGAAGGCGGCAGCATTCGCGCCGAATGCCGCCTGCGTAGTACGGAAACCCTGTACCAGCATGGCCCGACCATCATGGCGCCGGAGATCATGGAAACCGATATACCCACTACTCGGGCCGTTACCCCTCTCGCCCAGATTGCCTGGCCCGGCTCGCTGACGCTCTATGTACACACACCGCAATCACGCCGCTGGACGGGCAACACCCGCGACAGCAGCCTGTACCATGAATGGGGCGTACGCATGCAGGCTACCCTGCAGTTACCAGACGATACCTGGATTTTTCCTGCGCCTCCCCCCAAGACGCCCCGGCGCGATGCCGCCAGCCAGGAGTTTTCGGCTCAGCCGGAAGTTTTCTACCCCATCAAAGCCGCCCTGGAATTATGAAGACCGACACCTACGCCCCTACTGCCTATCGCCCGGACTGCATTCCTCGGCAACAGCCCTCTGCCGAGCGATCCTGGCTCGGCAAGTTCGCCAAGATGCGTTTGCCCTGGGGCAATACTCAGGAATTGGCACCGGTCAATTTTTTTTATCAGGACACACCAGAGGATTTACGATTAGGCGAGCAGGTAAGGGCCAAGGACGAAATCAAGAAAACCAATGGCACTTATGAACCCCGGATTACCGAAACTGTGGACTTTCATTATGTCCATGACCACCAGCGGCATCGTTTCGCCCAGCTAGCTATAGGCGGGCGATTTTGGATGGGGCTTTATGCTTTTGGAAAATGGGGATTTATTATTCTCCTTCCTGTAACACTCATTGCATATTTAGCAACTCTTTCCGCAGTAAATGAACCGTGGTTGGTTTATACAAAGAGATCATTTGTAGAGTTTTATTCATGGTTTTTAGGAATCCCACTTTCCATGTGGGCCATCGGTGGACTGGTCGTCCATAAATTCCCCAAACTCTGGGTCAAACCCTCCCGCGGCCCGCTCTGGGAGTTCAATCGCCAGACCGGCATGGTCACCGTCTTCGACTATGACAACAACGGCGAGTACAAGAAGAACGGCACCATCGGCGAACTGACCGCACCATTCCATGAATTCGACGCCTACCTCAGCAGCAGCCCTGATCGCCAAGGCCTGCCTATGAACGTGCTGCACCTGGCACACCGCTATCGCGATATCCATTTCTCCCTGGCGCCGCTGTTGCACCAGAGCGATGACGCCAACGAGCACTTCGCCCTGTGGGACTACCTGCAGAACTATATGGACATCAGCCGGCCTCTGCCGGACATTCCCTATCTGGAACAGTATCGCCATCTCGACCCCACCACCGCCGAGCATGACCAGCGCACGGGTCGCGACCCGCGCTATTGGATCGATATGGACGACGCCACCTTCAAGGCCAAGGTCGACGACATTCTTACCGCCATCCGCCGGATCGATACCCTGCGCCGCCCCAACCTGATGGCCCAGTACTGCCAGTACATCGACTGATGACCGAGGCTTGCAATGGGCACGGAGTACTTAAAAAACGCCGCGAATATCGCGGCGTTTTCGTCTTCGTCTGAGAGGCTCAGCGCAGAACCGGGTCGAACTTGATCCGCCGGCCTGCCATCAGGGCGACGAAGAAGGCCAGGCCGAAAATGCCACTGGCGCACTTGAGCAGCAAGGCCAGATTGGTATCCAGCTCGGGGCTCAGCCATAGGGCAGAGAGGCTCGAAAGGGTCATGATCAGCAGGACGACAGCACTACGGGACATGATGGGCTCCTTGTCGGTCAGAACACCCAGCGCGGGCCGCTGGCAACCGGACGGGGCTCGCGCTTGGCGACGGCACTGCCGCGCTGATCGGAAATGCGCAGCCAGCGGGCATCGTCGCCAATACCTTGCGCAGCCTGTGGCTTCAGCTCAGTGGTATCGCCCTGCAGCGCGCCGACGCGATAGTCGCGCACCTGCGGGGTGGCCACGGTGAATTCGGCTGTTTTGGCACTGGCACCCAAGGCATCCGAGAAATCTTTGGCGTAAGCCCCGTTGATCAGGCATGCAGCGGCGCAGAACAGGCTCAGTCGGACGAGGTACATGACGCTTCTCCATCAGCAGATCAGTCGGGGGCTTACACGACTATCCGTTGCAGCGCTCATGCCAATCCAAAAATGCAGGTAAAACCCTTATAAATCAATGAATTGTGCAATCAACCAGGGTGCCTGCCCCATGCACTTTGCAAGATGCACGAAACAGATCACATGCATTTTGCACGATCAAGCGTGACGAGGTAGCACGACACTGAAACAGGAGCCCTCGCCCAGGCGGCTGCTCAGTTCGATGCGCCCGCCATGGGCCTGGACGATCTGTTCGCTGATGAACAGGCCCAGCCCCAGCCCCTGGGGCACATTGCTGTCGGAAACGCGCTCGAATTGCTCGAACACCCGCCGTTGATCGGCCTCGGAAATGCCCAGGCCCTGATCGCGCACCTCGGCGCGAACCTCCTGCTGCTCCGCCCTCACCCATACCGACACCGGCTTGCCAGCGCCGTAGCGCAGAGCGTTGGTGAGCAGGTTGGCGAGCACCTGCTCGATGCGGAATTCATCCATCAGCACTGGTGCCGGGCCGTCCACCTGCAGTTCGACCTGGCTGCCCTGGCTGGCGAACTGCGCGGTCAGGCTCTGCACCACGCTGCCGGCCAGCACGCCGAGGTCGCCCGGCTCCAGGCGCACCGACAGTTTGCCGGTACGAATGCGCGACACATCCAGCATGTCGTCGATCAGGCGGGTCAAGCTGCGTAGCTGGCGCTCGTCGCGGGCAATCATTTCCCTCAGTTTGTCCGCCGTGAAGGCGTCCTCGCGCCCCTGCTCCAGCCGCATCTTGCGCAGTTGCACGTCGAGGATCAGGCCGTTGAGCGGGGTACGCAGCTCGTGCGAGGCGACGGACATGAAGGTGTCACGCATCTGCACCGCCTTCTGCAACTCGGCCTGGGTCTCGCGCAGCTCGGCGAGCAACGCCTCCTGCTCGCGCCGTGCCGCCTCGACCACCTCCAGTTGCAGGCTCAGGGCCTTACGGTGGCGATACAGCTCGACGAACATGGTCACCTTGCTGCGTACCTCGAAGGCCGACAGCGGCTTGTGCAGGAAGTCCACCGCGCCACTCTCGTAGCCGCGGAAGGCGTAATCCATGTCGCGGCCAACGGCACTGACGAAGATGATCGGAATGTGCTTGGTCTTTTCCGTGCCGCGCATCAGCTCGGCCAGCTCGAAACCGTTCATGCCCGGCATCTTCACGTCGAGGATGGCCAGGGCGAACTCGTGTTCGAGCAATAGCGCCAGCGCCTCGTCGGCGCTGCTGGCCTGGTGCACGCTGCACTGATCGCTGTGGATCAGCGAGCGCAGCGCCAGCAGGTTCTCTGGCAGGTCGTCGACGATCAGCACCTTGGCTTCGATCTTTCTCAGCATCGGGGGGTATCCAGTTCGGTCAGCAGTACGCGCATGGCGGCCAGGGGCAGGAGAAAGTCCGGTTGCAGCAGCGCCAGCGCGGCTTCCGGCATGGTCGGTACCTGAGCGTCGGCTGGCTCCTGTACCAGGGTCAGGCCACCGGCCTGCTGGATCGCCAGCAGGCCGGCGGCGCCGTCCTCGTTGGCGCCGGTGAGCAAGGCGCCAGCCAGGTGCTCGCCATAGGCGTCGGCTGCGGACTCGAAGAGAATGTCGATCGATGGCCGGGAGAAATGCCGGGGCTCCTCGCGGCTGAGGGAAAAGCTGTGATCGCTCTCGATGGACAGGTGATAACCGGCCGGTGCCACGTAAACCACGCCGCCGCGCAGGTACTCCTTGTCCTCGGCCTCCTTGGCCGGCAGCTGCAGGCTGCGGGCGAACAGCTCGGCGAGCAGGCTGTCGTTACGATCCGGCACGTGCAGCAGGCACACCACCGGCAGCCGATAGCTCGGTGGCAGGCCCTGGAGGAGCTGCAGCAGCGCTTCCACGCCGCCGGCCGAGGCGCCGATCAGCAGCGCTTGCAAGGGCGCGCGAACCTGCCCACGAAGGTTGATCCGTTGCCCGCTCATCGTTTGCGGAAAATCCGTTCGGGACGCGACAATGCCTCGAACTGCTGAGCGTAGGCGGAAAAATCCAGGCTCTCCTTGCTGCCCAGGCCGAGAAAGCCGCGATGACAGAGCGAATCGTGGAACAGGCCCAGGGCGCGATCCTGCAGGTCGCGGTTGAAGTAGATCAGCACGTTGCGGCAGGACACCAGATGAGTTTCGGCAAACACGCTGTCGGTGGCCAGGCTGTGGTCGGCGAAGGTCACGTTGGCGCGCAGCGACTTGTCGAAGATCACGCGGTCGTAGGCCGCCGAGTAGTAATCGGAGAACGCCCGCTTGCCACCGGAGAGCTGGTAGTTCTGGGTGTAGGTGCGCAGGTGGTCGAGGGCGAAGATGCCTTGCTCGGCCTTCTCCAGGGAGTGCGGGTTGATGTCCGTGGCGTAGATCATGCTGCGCTCGAGCAGGCCTTCCTCGCGCAGCAGGATGGCCAGGGAGTACACCTCTTCGCCGGTGCTGCAGCCGGCCACCCAGATCTTCAGCGACGGGTAGGTATGCAGCAGCGGCACCACCTGCTCGCGCAGGGCGAGGAAGTAACTGGGGTCGCGGAACATCTCGCTGACCGGGATGGTGAGGTACTGCAACAACTGCATGAAGGCCTGCGGTTCGTGCAGGATACGCTCCTGCAAGGCCGATATGGTCGGGCAGCCCAGTTGCGCCTGGGCCTGGCGCACGCGGCGCTTCAGCGAGGCCTTGGAGTAGTCGCGAAAGTCATAGCTGTAGCGCAGGTAGATGGCCTCGATCAGCAGGCGCAGCTCGATCTCGTCGGGCATTACAGCCGCTCCAGTTTGGGCATCCACACGCGAATCAGGGAGAACAGGCGATCCAGGTCGATGGGCTTGGCCAGGTAGTCGTTGGCCCCGGCCTCGCGGCAGCGCTCCTGATCATCCTTCATCGCCTTGGCCGTCACCGCGATGATCGGCAGGTGTTTCCACTGCGGTTGCAGACGAATCTGCCGGGTGGCCTCGTAACCGTCCATCTCCGGCATCATCACGTCCATCAGCACCAGGTCGATGTCGTCATGCTGGCGCAGCTTGGCCAGGGCCTCGACGCCGTTGCGAGCGAACTCCACGGTGGCGCCCTTCTGCTCCAGGGCGCTGGACAGGGCGAAGATGTTGCGCACGTCATCGTCCACCAGCAGCAGGCGCCGGCCCTCGAACAGCTTGTCGCGGCTGCGCGCGGTCTTGAGCATGCGCTGGTGCTCGCTGGACAGCTCGGCCTCGACCTTGTGCAGGAACAGGGTCACTTCGTCCAGCAGGCGCTCCGGCGAGCGCGCGCCCTTGATGATGATCGAGTTCGAGTACTTGAGCAGTTCGGCCTCTTCGTCGCGGGTCAGGTTGCGCCCGGTGTAGACGATCACCGGCGGGAAGGAGCAGATGTCTTCCTCGGCCATGCGCCGCAGCAGCTCGTTACCCTGCATGTCGGGCAGCTTGAGGTCGATGATCATGCAGTCGAACACCGTGTCGCGCAGCTTCTCCAGCGCCTCGCCGGCCAGGGCCACGGCGCTGATCTCGATGTCCTCGTCGCCGATCAGGCGGGCGATGCTGTCGCGCTGCAGGGGGTCGTCCTCCACCAGCAGCACGCGCTTGACCTGCTGGTTGAGCTTGGCCTCCAGCTTGCCGAACACGGCCTTGAGCTGGTCACGGCTGGTGGGCTTGAGCGCATAGCCCACTGCCCCCAGGTGCAGCGCGGCCTCGCTGTGATCGTCCACCGAGACCACATGCACCGGGATATGCCGGGTCTGCGCATCGTCCTTCAAACGCTGCAACACGCCGAGGCCGGAGCCATCGGGCAGGTGCATGTCGAGGAGGATGGCATCCGGACGGTACTGCCGCGCCAGCTCCAGGCCCTCGTCGGCGCAGGTGGCCACCAGGCAGGCGTAACCCAGCTCGTGGGCCAGGTCGAAGAGGATGCCGGCGAAGCGCACTTCATCTTCGATCACCAACACGCGCCGCCCGCTGTGCTCGGCCAGGCGCACACGGTCATCCTCGAAGGCGGCGGGGCCGCGCGGCACCTGGGCGGGCGCCGGCACCGGTGGCGCCACCGGCGCGACTGGCACGGGTGTTGGCAACGCAGCGGGCACGACGACCTGATTCTGAGCACCCTCGGCCGCCATCTGCTCGGGCAGCAACAGCGTAAAGGTGCTGCCCTCACCCAACACGCTGCTGACCACGATGCTGCCGCCGAGCATGCCGGCCAGATCGCGCGAGATGGACAGGCCCAGGCCGGTGCCGCCATAGCGGCGGTTGGTGGTGCCGTCGGCCTGGCGGAAGGCCTCGAAAATCACTGCCTGCTGATCCGGGGCGATGCCGATGCCGCTGTCGCGCACGGCGAAGGCCAGGGTCTGCTGGTCATGGCGCGACACGCTGAGGGTCACGCCACCGCGCTCGGTGAACTTGAAGGCGTTGGACAGCAGGTTGCGCAGGATCTGCTCGGCGCGCTGGCGGTCGGTGAACAGCACCGCCGGCAGCTCGCCCTGCTCTTCGATGGTGAAGCTCAGGCCGCGCTCGCCGGCCAGGGGCACGAAGACATCGCGCAGGGCCTCGAGCATGCTCGCCAACGGCGTGCGCTCGGGGCGTACCTCCAGCTTGCCGGCCTCGACCTTGGCGATGTCGAGAATGTCGTTGATCAGGTTGAGCAGATCGTTGCCGGCCGAGTAGATGGATTCGGCGAACTTGACCTGCTCGTCGTCGAGGTTGCCCTTGGCGTTTTCCGCCAGCAGCTTGGCCAGGATCAGCGAGCTGTTGAGCGGCGTGCGCAGCTCGTGGCTCATGTTGGCGAGGAATTCCGACTTGTAGCGGCTGGCGCGTTGCAGTTCCTCGGCGCGCTCTTCCAGTTGCGCCTGGATGCGCCCCAGGGTGGTGTTGCGCTGATCCAGCTCATCACGCTGGTCGGCGAGAATCTGCGCTTGCTCGGAGAGTTTCTCGTTGCTCTGTTCCAGCTCGGCCTGCTGGGTTTCCAGATGGGCCTGAGACTCCTTGAGCACCCGCGCCTGTTGTTCCAGCTCCTCGTTGGCCGCTCGCAGCTCTTCCTGCTGGGTCTGCAGCTCTTCGTTGAGCTGCTGGGTCGCCATCAGCATTTCCTGCAGGCGCTGGCGATAGCGCGCGGCCTCCAGCGCGGTGCCGACGCTGCCGGAGATGGCTTCGAGGAACTCACGCTCGCGCGGCTCCAGGGGGCGCATGAAGGCCAGCTCGACCACACCGTTGACGTGATCCTCCGATTGCAGCGGTACCAGGGCGACGCTGACCGGCCGCCCCTCGCCAAGGCTGGAAGCCACCTTGATGTAGTCGGCCGGCAGGTCGTCCAGGCAGACCAGACGCCGCCCCCGCGCCGCCTGCCCGACCAGGCCTTCGCCGCTGTAGAACTGCTCCTTGGATTGGGCGTCGGCGCTGAAACCGTAGCCGGCGATACGCCGCAGATCGCCGCTCTGCGGGTCGCGCAGGTACAACGCAGCCACCACGCAGTCGAGGTATTCGGCGAGAAATTCCAGCGAGCGATCCGCCAGCTCCTGCACCTGTGGCTGGCCGAGCAGGCGCTGCGTCAGCCGGGTCTGGCCATCGCCCAGCCAGGCGCGCTGGCTCTGTTCCTGGGTATATTCGACCTGCTTGGACATGGCCTGGGAATAGATGCGCGAAAGGTTGAGCAATTCGCGCCGGCCGAACAGCGCCAGCAGCGCGCTGAACAGAATGCTGACGGCCAGGTAGATACCCGCGCCCCAGGTGGTGGTGTCGCGCACCTCGTCATTACGCCCCTGGCGCAACTCGCGTTCGCTGTTGATGAAGCTGTCCAGCTCGCGGCGCATGCCGTCCACCAGACTCTTGCCACGGCCACGGCCGATATCGGCCCTGAAGCTCTCACCGCGGCGGCGACTGCCGATCACCTCCTGGGCGAAGTCATCCCACTGCTCCTGCAAGGCCCGGACACGCTGCAGATGCTGTATCTGTGGCGGATTGTCCGCGACCAGGGCAATGAGCTGATCGGTCAACGGCCCAAACTTGCTGCGCGCCTGTTCGTAGGGTGCCAGGTAATCGTCTTCGCCACTGAGCAGGAAGCCGCGCATGCCGGTTTCCATGTCGAGGGTCAGCTTGTACACCTCGCTGGCCCGGTTGAGCACCTCATCGGAATGATCGACCCAGCGGATGGCATTGAGCAGGTAACCGACCATGACGGCAAAGAACAAGGCACCGGCCAGCCCCAGACCGAGTGGCAGACTGACATTGCGATTGAGGATTCGACGAAAGCCTGCCTCGTCCATGGCGGACTCGTTCGACACTGGGACGTCCATTCGATGCTTGTCTCGCTGCTGCTTATCGTGAGGGAGAGGCCTGTGGCACACTGACCAGGTGCAGACGCCGCAGTTTGCCAAACATTTGCGTACTTTGCGCGCCGAAACCGAGAACTTCATGACTTATACCGATTCCGCTTCCCTCAAGACCATCCTGCTGGTCGAGGACGATGACGTGGTGCGCCAACTCACCGCGCAAGTGCTGGAAGAGTTCGGCTACCAGGTGCACGCCCTGCGCGACGGCGCCAGCGCGCTGGAGCTGCTGCGCGGCGAGCACCAGGTCGACCTGCTGATGAGCGACATCGGCCTGCCGGGCATGAACGGGCGTGCCCTGGTGGAGGCCGCACGCCAGTTGCGACCGACCCTGCCGGCGCTGTTCGCCAGCGGTTACGACGAGCGCGAATTGCTCGCAGAGGTGCGCGCCCGCGACACGGCTGCCGCCACCGACAGCATCGTCAAACCCTACGACCTGCAGGTGCTGGCCCAGCGGCTGAACGAGCTGATGGGGGCCTAGGCTGCATATCCTGGGTTATCAGCTTCATCGATAGCGCTTGCGGCCGGCGCAACTCGACCTCAGGCTGGGGCGAAAAACCAGCGAGGAAGCTGCAATGCCCAGCATCAACCCCAGCCGCGAGCAACTGAGCGCCTTCGCCGAACGCATGCCGGCCGATGCGCCGATCCTGATGCTCAACCTGCTGCGCTTCAACTCTCAGGCGAACTACCCTGTCGACAGCGCGCAGGCGCCCTGCACGGGGCGTGAGGCCTACGCCCGCTACAGCCGCACGGCACTCAACAAGGTGCGCGGCGTTGGCGGCGAGGTGCAACTGCTGGCCACTGCTCACGCCACCCTTATCGCCCCGCAGGACGAGCACTGGGATCAGGTCTTGCTGGTGCGCTATCCCTCGCCGGCAGCCTTTCTCGCGATGCTCGCCGACCCGGAATATCAGGCTGCCACGCTGCACCGCAACGCCGCACTGGCGGACTCGCGGCTGATCGGCACCACGCCAGCCTGACTGACGCCTAGCGGGCTGCGCTCTGCTGGTTGAGCACCAGCAGACGCGCGGCGGTTTCGGCATCCGGCTGACCGTCGTAGTTGGCCGGGCGGTACTTCATCTGGAAGGCGGCGATGACGTTGCGCGTGGCCTCGTCCAGCTCGCCGTTGCGCGGCACTGTGTAGCCCTGGCGCGCCAACTGTTCCTGGAACCACTCGACGCTTGGCAGGCTGGCGGCGAACAACGCCTGCTGGCGCGCCACCTCGGCTTCGTCCGGCCAGGGGACAAGCCCCTCGTCGGCCAGGCGCTTCCAGGGAAACAGCGGGCCCGGATCGACCTTGCGCTGCGGCGCGATATCGCTGTGGCCGATGATCGAGCCCAGCGGCAGGTGATGGCGACGCACGATGTCCTTGAGCAGGGCGACCAGCACGTCGATCTGCTGCGGCGCGAAGGGCTGCCAGTAGCGGCCCTTGGGCGTGTCGTAATAGCCCTGGTTGACCAGCTCGATGCCGATGGTCGAGGCATTCAGCCAGGTGCGCCCCTGCCATTCGCTGACCCCGGCGTGCCAGGCGCGGCGGTTCTCGTCCACCAGGCGATAGAGGGTCGGTGGGCGGTCGCCGATCAGGTAGTGGCTGCTGACGTCGGTGCTGGTCAGCAGCTCCAGCGAGCGCGCCAGGTCGGCCGAAGTGTAGTGCAGCACCACGTATTGCACGCGGCTGTTCTGACCGACCGCGGTGTGGCTGTCGTCGATACGCAGGCCACTGCTGCAACCGGCGAGCAGGGCGAGAGCGAGGGCAAGGCAGAAAGACTTCATAGGTGACTGAATACGCTTTGCAGGTTGTCCAGCAGCATGTCGACGCTGAGCATGATCAGCAGCATACCCATCAGCCGCTCCACCGCCATCAACCCGCGGTTACCGAGAAAACGCTGCAGGAACGAGGCCTGCAGCAGGATGAACGCCGTCGCCGCCCAGGCCAGGATCAGCGCCAGATACAGCTCCCAGATCGGCCCGGTATGGGTGTTGCGCAAGGTCATCAGCACCGCCAGGGCCGATGGCCCGGCTACGGCCGGGGTGGCCAGCGGCACCAGCATCGGCTCGCCATCCGGCACGTCGCCGAGCAGGCCCTGCGGGCTGGGGAAGATCAGGCGCATGGCGATGACGAAGAGGATGATACCGCCAGCGATGGCGGTCGCCTCCCGCGACAGGCCCAGGCCGGTGAGGAATTTGTCACCAAAGGTGAGAAACAGCAGCAGCAGGGCCAGGGCGAACAGCAACTCGCGTGCGGCGACCCACAGGCGGCGGCGCGGCTCGACGTTCTTCAGCGCAGCGATGTAGATGGCGATATTGCCGAAGGGGTCGGTGACCAGAAAGATCAGTACGGCGATGCTGAAGATGTCCATGACGGCCTCCGCTGAGCAAGGCTGCGTAGTCTAGAGGTGGCCAAGGCTTGAAGCGAGGGGGCTTAGTCCTCGAAGACCAGCGGGCAAAGCTCGGCACCTTCCAGCTTGCGGATTTCCTCCACCACCTGCGGCCGCGCCTGGCGCAGCACCAGGCTGCGCTGCAGCACCTGCAGGCGGCGGGCCTCCTGGTGCAGCATCTCGACGCCGGCATAGTCGATGAAGTTGATGTGCCGGGCGTCGATCACCACGCGCGGCGCGTGGCTGTTCTGCAGCAGTTGCTGGATGTAGTGGCAGGCACCGAAGAAGATCGAGCCCTCGATGCGCAACACATCTTCGTTTTCTTCGCGCCACAGGCGCACGCGCGGCTGCGAGGTGCGCTTGAGGTAGAAGAACAGCGACGCCAGCACGCCGGCATAGATCGCCGTCTGCAGCTCCAGCAGCAAGGTGGCGGCGAAGGTCAGCAGCATCACCACGAACTCGGCCTGGCTGACCCGGCGCAGCGCGCGGATCGCCGGCAGATCCACCAGCCCCCAGCAGATCAGCAAGATCCCCGCCGCCATCACCGGCAGTGGAATATGCGCCAGCAGGGCGGCACCGAACAGGGCGAACAGGGCCACCAGCAGCGCCGAGAAGATTCCCGCCAGCGGCGTGCGCGCGCCGGCTTGCAGATTCAGCGCCGAGCGGGTGAAGGAGCCGGCCGACAGCGAGCCGGAGAACCAGGGCCCGACGATGTTGGACAGGCCCTGGGCGCGCACTTCCTGGTTGGCGTCGAGGAACTGGTGCGATTTCACCGCCAGGGCGCGGGCGATGGACAGGCTGGTGACCAGCCCGAGCATGCCGCAGGCCACCGCCGCCGGCAGCAGGCGCAGCACGTCGTCGAGGTCGAAGCGCAGCGCGGTCACAGGCGGCAGGTTGCCAGCGAAGGGCGCCACCAGGGCGATCTGCTCGGCGTAACGCGGCGGCAGCAGCCAGGCCAGCAGGCTGCCGACCACCAGGCCGATCAGCAGTGCCGGCGCCTTCGGCCACAAGCGGCGCACGCCCAGGCTGAGCAAAAAGGTGAACAGGGCCAGGGCCAGGCTTGGCCAGTGCGTTTCCGGCAGGTGCTGGCCGATCTGCAGCAGGCTGCTCAGCGCGGTGGCCTGGCTCGGCACCTCGACACCGAGCAGGTTGGGCACCTGGCCGATGGCGATGACCAGCGCCGCGCCCAGAGTGAAGCCGAGCACCACCGACTGCGAAACGAAATTCACCAGGGCGCCGAAGCGCAGCAGGCCGAGCAGCCACTGGAACAGCCCGGCGAGGAAGGTCAGCAGCAGCACCAGGGCGATAAAATCCTCAGTGCCGGCCTTGGCCATTGGGCTGACGCTGGTGAACAGGACGATGGAGATGGCCGCCGTCGGCCCGCAGATCAGGTGCCAGGACGAGCCCCACAGGCAGGCGATGATGACCGGCACGATGGCCGCGTACAGGCCGTATTCGGCCGGCAGCCCGGCGATCAGGGCGTAGGCCAGCGATTGTGGCAGCGCCAGGATGGCGCCGGTCAGGCCCACCAGCAGGTCGTTGCCGAGGGTGCCGCGACGCACGCCGGGCAGCCAGCGCAGGAAGGGCAACAGGGTCTGAAGGTCGGGTAGCGGCATCTTGGGCGGGTTGATTTCGTCCAGAAACCTGAAGTGTAAACGACATGGCCAGGCAGCCGCGCCCGATAGGAGCGGCTGCAGCCGCGATCAGGAGCAGGCTCTGCCCCTGAACTCCACTCGTGCGCGCCTACCGGACGGGCACCGTTACAAGCGCGCCTTCACCGCCGCCAGGCCGTCGCCGCCATCGCGGGTGCTCACGCCCTGCAGCCATCCGTCGAGCACCTGCGGGTTGGCCTTGAGCCAGGCCTTGACCGCCTCGTCGTTGCTGGCCTGCCTGCTCAGCACCTGATCCATGATGGCGTTCTCCATGTCCTGGGTGAAATGCAGTTGGCTCATCAGCTTGCCGACGTTCGGGCACTGCGCGGCATAGCCCTTGCGCGCCAGGGTGTTGACCTGGCCGCTGTTGCCGAAATACTTCTCGCCGCCCTTGAGGTACTTCATGTCGTACTGCACGTTCATCGGGTGCGGCGTCCAGCCGAGGAAGACCACGAACTGATCGCGCTTCACCGCGCGGCCCACCTGCACCAGCATCGCCTGCTCGCTGGACTCAATCAGCTTCCAGTCGCCGAGGCCGAATTCGTCGGCGTCGATCATCTTCCGGATCGATTCATTGCCGGGCGAGCCGGAGGCGATGCCATAGATCTTGTGCTTGAACTGCTCGGCGTGCTTGTCCAGATCGGCGAAGGTCTTCACCCCGGCCTCATAGGCATAGGCCGGCACTGCCAGGGTGTACTCGGTGCCCTCGAGGTTGGTCGCCAGCTTGTCCAGCTCGCCGTTGGCGACGAACTTGTCGTAGTTGCTCTGCTGCGCCGGCATCCAGTTACCGAGGAAGACGTCGATCTGCCCCTTCTGCAGCCCGGCGAAGATGATCGGCACGGCCAGGGTCTGGCTCTGCACCTCATAGCCCAGGCCATCGAGCAGGAAGCTGGCGATGCCGTTGGTCACGGCGATATCGCTCCAGCCCGGGTCACCCAGCTTGACCGTGCTACAGGCTGCATCCTCGGCCCAGACATTGCCGGCGCTGGTGAGCGCGGTGGCGAGTAACAGCACATTGAATCGGTTCATGGCGTCTCTCCTTTTTTCTTCTGTTTTGGATAGCGGCAGCTTCAAGGCTCAGGCTCGTGGCGCGGAGCAAAGGTTCAACCGACTGCCGGAAACCGCGCACGGCGCTCCAGATCATCCAGGTCGATATGGTTGCGCATGTACTGCTGGCTGGCATCGACCCAAGGCTGGTGATCCCAGCTGGTCAGCTTGCCCTGGCTCAGCGCCTCGGCCACCAGGCGGCGGCGGCGCTGGCTGGCCAGGGTGGCGGCGTGAATGGCCGGTACGTCCCAGCGCTCACGCGCTTCGGCGAGGAAGCCGGCGAGGATGTTCTTGTGCTCGCTGGACTCGGCCAGGTTGCGCAGCTCGCCGGGGTCGGCGCTCAGGTCGAACAATAGCAGCGGATCCTGCTCGGAATAGACGAACTTCCACGGCCCGCGGCGAATCATCATCAGCGGGCTGACCGTGCCCTCGGCCATGTATTCGCCGAGCACTTCGTCATGCCCGCCCTCGCCCTTGAGATGCGGCAGCAGCGAGCGACCCTCCAGTTGCAGACCGGCATCGATCTGGCCGCCGGCCAGTTCCACCAGTGTGGGCAGCAGATCGAGGGTCGACACTGACTGGCTGACCCGCTGCGCGGCGAAGCGCTTGGGCGCATGCACCAGCAGCGGCACGCGGGCGGACATCTCGAACCAGTGCATCTTGTACCAGAGGCCACGCTCGCCGAGCATGTCGCCGTGGTCGCCGGAGAAAACGATCAGGGTGTCCTCGGCCAGGCCGCATTCTTCCAGCGTCTGCAGCAGCTTGCCGATGTTGTCGTCGATATAGCTGCAGGCGCCGAAGTAGGCGCGGCGGGCATCGCGGATCTTGTCCTCGGGCAGCGGCTTGTCCCACAGGTCGATGACCTTGAGCAGGCGCTGCGAATGCGGATCCTGCTCGCTCTGCTCGATGTGCTGGCGCGGCAGGGGAATGTCCACGCCGTCGTAGCGATCCCAGTATTCGCGCGGGATGGTGTAGGGGTCGTGCGGGTGGGTCATCGAAACGGTCAGGCAGAACGGCTGCTCAGGTGTCATGCGCACGTGGTCGTAGAGGTACTGGCGCGCCTTGAACACCACCTCCTCGTCGAAGTCGAGCTGGTTGCTGCGCACGCAGGGGCCGGCCTGCAGTACCGAGGACATGTTGTGGTACCAGCTGGCGCGCACGTCCGGCTCGTCCCAGTTCACCGCCCAGCCGTAGTCGGCGGGGTAGATGTCGCTGGTCAGGCGCTCCTCGTAGCCGTGTAGCTGGTCGGGGCCGCAGAAGTGCATCTTGCCCGACAGCGCCGTGCGGTAGCCGAGGCGGCGCAGGTAATGGGCGTAGGTGGGCACGTCGGCGGGAAAGTCAGCGGCGTTGTCGTAGGCGCCGATCTTCGACGGCAGCCGGCCGCTGACCAGGGTGAAGCGCGACGGTGCGCACAGCGGGCTGTTGCAGTAGGCCGAGTCGAACACCACGGCCTGCTCGGCCAGCTTCATCAGGTTGGGCATCTGCACCGGCGAGGCGGCATCGTGCAGGGGCAGGATCGGCGCGGCCATCTGGTCGGCCATGATGAAGAGGATGTTCGGACGCTTCATGGTGGCGGCTATTCCATACTGTTGGTTTATGCGACAGTGCGGGCACCATGATTCCGGTAGAACGGCAGCAGGGTAAACCCGGCTGCGACACATGCCTCGGATAAGCAGAGCTTATGTTCAAAGCCATCGATGGGCTGTCGCTCGACGCGCTGCGGGTGTTCGAGTCGGCGGCGCGCCAGCTCAGTTTCACCGCTGCGGCCAGCGAGCTGGGCAGCAGCCAGCCGGCCATCAGCCAGCAGATCAAGCGCCTGGAGCAGCAACTGGCAACACGCCTGTTCGACCGCGTCTACCGCGGCATCGTGCTGACCGAGGCCGGCGAGTTGCTGCTGAACCATGTGCAGGAGGGGTTGGCCAGCCTCGACGCGGGGCTGGCGGCGGTCACCGCGCGGCAGCAGCATGAGGTGCTGCAGGTGGCCACCGACTTCGCCTTCGCCGCCTACTGGCTGATGCCGCGTCTGCAGCGTTTCAATCGCCTGTACCCGGAGGTGGATGTCAGCCTGATCACCAGCGAGCGCGACCCGGCCACGGTGCCCAGTGACATCGACGTGGCGATTCGCTTCGGCGATGGCCGCTTCAAGCACGGCGAGGCGCATCTGCTGTTCCGCGAGGAGGTGTTCCCGGTGTGCAGCCCGCGACTGCTGGGCGAGCGTCAGCCGCCGCTGCCGGTCGCGGCGCTGGCCGACCTGCCGTTGCTGCATCTGCGCCCCGAACATCGCTCACGCTGGTTCGACTGGGATAGCCTGTTCCGCGCCCTCGGCATCGCCAGCCTGCCGACACCCGGTGCGCTGCGCTTCGACAACTACACCCTGCTGATCCAGGCCGCCATTGCCGGGCAGGGCGTGGCCATCGGCTGGCGTCATCTGGTGGATGAACTTCTGGCTCAGGGGCTGCTCTGTCGTCTCGGCGATGCCGAAGCGCACTCGGCACTGGGCTATTACCTGGTACTGCCCGAGCGCAAGCGTCGCCAGCGCCTGACCGAGCGTTTCGTCGACTGGCTGCAGGCCGAGCTGGATTCGTCAGCAGCGCGCGTTTGATCGGGCCATACTGCAATAGCCAAGCGTGATCCTTATACTGAGCAGCGCCGCTCTAGCCGGTCGTTTTCCATCACCCGCCAGCGGCCCCCACACTCCAACCGGTGAAGTGAACCGTGAAACTCCGTCATTCGATTTTGGGCCTGCTGCTGTGCGGCAGCCTTGTTGTCTCGAACCTCCAGGCCGCTGTGGCCCAACCCAAGCAGGAACTGGCCGCCGGCAGCGCGCTGCTGGTCGACCTGAAGACCGGCAAGGAGCTGTACTCCAGCAACCCCGACCTGCGCCTGCCGATCGCCTCGGTGACCAAACTGATGACCGCCATGGTGGTGCTCGACGCCAAGCTGCCGCTGGACGAGGTGCTGCCCGTCAACATCCGCGACACCAAGGAAATGCAGGGCGTGTTCTCGCGCGTGCGCGTGGGCAGTGAACTGAGCCGGCGCGACATGTTGCACCTGGCGCTGATGTCCTCGGAAAACCGCGCCGCCGCCAGCCTCGCCCACCACTACCCGGGCGGCCAGACAGCCTTCATCAAGGCGATGAACGCCAAGGCCAAGGCGCTGGGCATGACCCACAGCCACTTCGTCGAGCCCACCGGCCTGTCGGAAGACAATGTCTCCACCGCCCGTGACCTGGCGCTGATGGTCAAGGCCGCCCGCCAATACCCGCTGATCCACCAGTTCACCACCGATTCGGAAACCACCATGGCCTTCCGCAAGCCCAACTACACCCTGGGCTTTCGCAACACCAACGCCCTGGTGCGCAAGGCCGACTGGAATATCGACCTGAGCAAGACCGGCTTCACCAACGCCGCCGGTCGCTGCCTGGTGATGGCCACTACCATGGCCAACCGTCCGGTGGCCTTCGTGGTGCTCGGTGCCTTCGGCAAGTACACCCACATGGCCGACGCCAACCGCCTCAAGCGCTGGCTGGAAACCGGCAAGGTCTCCCCGGTGCCGGCCGCCGCGCTCAGCTACAAACAGCAGAAGCTGGCCGAGTGGAGCCTGCAGGCCAAGCAGTGATCTAGCGCTGATGTGAAAAGGGCGACTCGATGAGTCGCCCTTTTTTTGTGGTTCATCGCATTTTCAGGGGGAATACCTGGTTGACACCGGACTGGCAAGTTTGTGTGTGATCTTGTCGGCATGCATTGGTGTTCTGGACGCCGCTTTGGGTGTTTTCAGGTATTCCGGGTTTCGCCCCCTCGGGCGACTCACTTTTCTTTGAAATCGGATTGCCGCCCAGCGCAAAGAAAAGTAAGC